>CAZIWL010000210.1:0-5659 GCA_964542755.1 uncultured Anaerolineales bacterium | reverse complement strand
TCGATGCCCAGGGCAAGGCCGTGCTGCCCGGGCTGATCAACGCGCACCACCACTTCCTCCAGACGTTCCTCAAGGGCGCCCGAGATGACCTGCCGTTCGCCGAGTGGATCGATCAGGTCTCCGCACCCCTCATCAGTATGGCCGTCAGCGATTATCGTGCCGGGAACCCGGAGCTCCAGTGTCAGGCAGCGCGGCTGGGCTGCGCCGAGGCCCTTCTCTCGGGGATCACCTGTGTGCTGAATATGGAGTGGGCCACGCCGCCGGAACTCATCGATGTCTACGAGGAGATGGGGCTGCGCGTCATCCACACGCTGTCCATGTCCGATGTGGACCAGTGGGGCAACGCCGGCATGCTTCTGCCGACCGACACGGTGCTGGCGCTCGCCGACGAGCTCATCGCGCGCTGCGACAACTGCCCCGATGGCCGGGTCAGCTTCCGGTACGGGCCAGCCTGCGAGAACTCGGTGAGCGCGGATCTCCTCCGAGAGGTCCGGCAGCGCGCCACCGACCAAGGCGTCGGGATCCACATGCATGTGGCGGAAAGTCAGCTCAGCTGGGACCGCATCCGCGAGCAGTTCGGCACCACGCCGATGGGATATCTACACGAGGTCGGCCTGCTCGGGCCCGACTTCCTGGCCGCCCACTGCATCTGGCTCTCAGACGAGGATGTGGAGATTCTCGCCGAGAGCGGCGCCGGAGTCTCGTACAGCCCCGAGTGCCATATGAAGGTCGCCCTGGGCGTCGCTCCCATCGCCAAGCTGCTCGATGCCGGCGTGCCAGTGGCACTGGGTATTGACAGCGACGCGGTGAACGACAACGTGGACCTCTTCGAAGCTGCCCGAGTGGGCGCGATGCTCCAGAAGGTCGATACGATGGACCCGTCGGTCCTCCCCGCAGCGCAGGCCCTGGAGATGGCGACCATCGGCGGAGCCCGAGCGTTGGGCATGGACGGTGAGATCGGCTCGCTGGAAGCCAGGAAACGCGCGGACGTCATTCTCGTCGACCTCTCCGGCGCCCACATGCGGCCCATCAACAGCATCGTGAACAACCTCGTCTACGCTGCATCGGCGCCCGCCGACATCTCGGACGTCATCGTCGATGGTGAGGTGCTCGTTCGGGACCACGAGCTCTGCCGCTTCGACGAGCGGGGGGTCGTGATGGAAGCGGAAGCCTATCTGATCGAGAGGCTGTTGGGGGCGGGCATGGAAGTGCCCCCCTTCTATCGGAGCTAGGATGAGCAGACCTGACAGGTTTGACCAGATCTCGATATCCGGCGGATGACTCGCCCGCAAGAAGACTCCGGGTCGCACAGGGCGCTCGCAAACCTGTCAGGTTTGGCAGACGTGGCGAATTGACTAGCTGGTCCGTGTGGAACTAACCAAAGACAAGGACATGGAACCACTGAGATTGGGCGTCATCGGGACGGGCGTGGCTGCGCGCATCCTCCACTGGCCCGCGCTGAAGACCCTGTCCGACCGCTACCGCATCGTGGCTGCTGCCAATCGGACACGCTCCAAAGGCGAGGCCTTCGCCAACATGATCGGTCTGGATCGTTCGAGCGTCTACGGCGACTACCGGGACCTTCTCGCCCGGGACGACGTAGACGTGGTCGACCTGGCGCTGCCCCCATGCATGAATGCGTCGGTGGCGGCGGCGGCGGCCGAAGCCGGTGTCGACGTCATATGCGAGAAGCCGGTGGCGGCCACTCTTGCGGACGCAGAGGCCATCGCCGCGCTCCCGGCGGAGCACGGAGTCAAGGTGCTCATCGCGGAGAACTTCCGCTATGAAAACGCCGTCCGCCACGCCCGCCGCCTCATCGACTCCGGCGCCGTCGGGCGGCCCTTCATGATCTCGTACCAATGGATGCAGCCGGTGCCGCGCGACGACGAGATTGCGGCCCGTCCATGGCGCCAGAATCCCGTCCATGCCGGCGGCTTCCTGACGGACCACGGCGTCCACATGATCGACGTCGTCCGGTACTTGATGGGGGATGTGGCGTCCGTGCACGCCTTCGGAAGCGAACGCCGCGATTTCCTGACCGGCCTTGATAACGCCGTGTACAATCTCCGATTCAAATCGGGCGCCATGGGATCGATCCAGTGGTCCTTCAGCGTCGGCTCGGAGCTGGCCTGGCAGATCCAGCTCTGGTCGGACGGTGTGACCATGACAGTGCTGCCCAACCATATTCTGCTGAGCCGCAAGGACCAGCGGACAGAGAAACTGCAGGTCGAGGGACCGACCAGTTTCGTGAACGAGTTTGAGGACTTCTACGAGGCGATCGTCCATGACAGGACGCCGCAGATGACGCTGCGCGACGGTGTGCTCGACCTCCGGACCGTCCTGGCAGCCTATCGGTCCATCGTTGAAACTAGGGTCATCCCGCTGGACGAGGACGCCTGACCCGTGAGTACCTACTGGAGAAAAGCTGGATGAGACTAGAAGACAAGGTAGCCATCGTCACCGGAGGCGGGTCCGGCCAGGGCCGGGCCATCGCCGTTCTCTTTGCACAGGAGGGCGCCCACGTCGTCGTCGCGGACGTGGATGTGGAGGGCGCCGAGGAGACGGCCGACGAAGCGAGGGACTCCGGCGCCCCTGGCGTCCAAGTGCTCGTCGTCCCCACGGACGTCAGCGATGAGGCCGCCGTCGAGGCCCTCGTCTCCGAGACGGTGGAGGCACTGGGGACCGTGGACATTCTGGTCAATTGCGCCGGACGGCTGGGCCCTTCGGGGAAGGAGACCGCGGACCTGCTCACCCTAGAGGAGTGGAACGCCACGCTGTCCGTCAATTTGCTGGGCCCCTGGCTCGGCATCAAGTACGCAGCCCCGGTCATGCGGGCCAACGGCGGGGGCGCGATCGTCAACGTGGCCTCCACGGCCGGACTCCGGCCTTTCCCCGGCGCGGCGCCTTACTGCGTCTCCAAGGCCGGACTGCTTATGCTGACGAAGACCGTGGCGCTGGAGTATGTGAAGGATAACATCCGCGTCACGGCCATCTGCCCCGGGCACGTCGACACCCCCATGATGGACGCCGTGATCAGCGACATGGAGGTGCAGGGAAACAGCGAGGCTCGCAAGCAGGTCCAGACCCAGAGCAACCCTATGGGGCGCCTGGGCACGCCCGAGGAGGTAGCGGCCGTGGCGCTCTTCCTGGCGTCCGAGGATGCATCCTTTGTTACCGGTTCCTTTGTCCTGGCCGATGGCGGGTTCATGGCAGGCTGATGACAGGAGGTATGGATTGGACTCAATCGTCTGGGTAGATCTCTCGACCGGAGACTCACACGTCACCGCCCTGGACCCGGAGCTAGCCTCCCAATTCCTTGGAGGCCGCGGGCTCGGCGCCGCCCTCCTCCGGGAACACGTAGCTGACACGCGCGATCCGTACGCCCCGGAGAACCCGCTCATCTTCAGCGTGGGCCCCTTGGCGGGTACCCCCTGGCCCACCGGTGCCCGGAGCCACGTCACGTTTCACTCTCCGCTGACCGGCATCTACGGCTATGCCGGCGCCGGCGGCCATTTCGGGGCAGCACTCCGCCGGACTGGTTACCAGGCAATCGTGATCACCGGTAGATCAGACCACCCGGTCTACCTGGAAATCGCCCCCGGGGAGATCACGCTCCATTCCGCGGACCATCTGTGGGGGCTTGGCACGCGGGCCACCGAGGACGCACTTCACCAGGGGGGCGCTCGTGTCGCTTGCATCGGGCCTGCTGGAGAACACCAGGTGCGCATCGCGTCCATCATGGTCGACGGCAGTCGTGCGATGGCGCGCTGCGGAGGTGGGGCGGTGATGGGGAGCAAAGGCCTCAAGGCCGTTGTCGCCCGGGGCGGACAGAAGCTTGAGCTGCCCTCCGCCTTCCGCGAGGAGGCACGCCGGGCGTTCGATCGCGTCCGCAACCATCCTAACGTCAAGGGGCTGCGGGATTGGGGCACCGTCCTGCTGGTCGCGGGAAAGAACGCCACCGGAGATCTGCCGTCCCTCAACCACCAGAAGGGGCAAGTCCCCTGGGCGCAGCGCGTAAGCGCGGGAGCCGTGTCCAAGGTCACCGAGAGAAACGCCGGCTGCTTCGCCTGCCCCATCCGGTGTGCCCGGGTTACCCGGGTGGAGAACGGCCCCCACGCCGGCAGTCTCGAGGGCCCGGAGTATGAGACGCTGGACGCCCTGGGTCCCATGTGCGGTATCGACGACCTCGAGGTGATTCTGCACGCCAACCGGTTGTGCGATGATATGGGGATGGACACCATCTCCACCGGCACAACCATCGCCTTCGCTATGGAGTGTCGCCAGCGCGGTCTACTGACCGACAGCGACTACGCTCTGACCTGGGGTGACGCTGAGACGCTGCTCGGTCTGATCCAGGACATCGCCCACCGCCGGGGTCTGGGGGATCTCCTGGCCGAGGGCACGCGCCGCGCCGCGCAGGAGATCGGCGGCCAAGCGTCGAGCCTCGCGATGCAGGTGAAAGGCATGGAGCTGCCGAGACAGGAGCCGCGTATTGCCAAGGGATTCGGGCTGGGACACGCCACGTCGAATCGCGGGGCCGATCACCTCTACGCTCTGCCCACCATCGACCTGGCTGGCAACCTGGAGGCCGCCAAGCGGCTGTTCCCCGAGAAGATGGTGCCCAGGCTGATGGACACAGCGGATGAAACCTACAAACCCGATCTGATCGTCTTCACAGAGCACTATTGCGCCGTTGCCGACGCTCTCGGCGTCTGCAAGTTCAGCACCGCCGAGACCTATGCCCTCTATCCCGAGGATCTAGCTCGTGGCTTGAGCGCCCTCTGGGGTCGCACCATCAGCACCGAGGCATTGTTGACCGCCGGAGAGCGGATCGTGAACCTGGAGCGGGTCTACAATGTACGGCTGGGGCTCGATCGATCCGATGATCAGCTGCCCGAGCGGTTCACTTCCGACCCCCTGCCCATCCACACTTTCGCGGTCGACCCGAAGACCGGTCGTCTACAGGCTTCATCCGATCCCATTCACGTGGGGAAGCTGCACGACTTCGAGGCTATGCTGGATCGATACTATCTGCTGCGGGGCTGGGACAGCCGCGGGATCCCGACGGCGGAGAAGCTAGAGGCGTTGGGCATTCGGACATCCGATGCTTAGCATGGACCTGGTCGTAAGGAACGGCACGCTGGTAACACCAGCAGGCCCTCTCAGGAAGGACGTCGGCATCCTGGGTGCCCACATCGCCGGCGTGGCCGATGACCTGACCGGGCTGCGTGAGATCGACGCCAGCGGATGCCACGTGCTCCCGGGAGGTATCGACCCTCACGTCCATCTTCAGATGCCCACCGGCGACTACGTCAGCAGCGATGACTTTGCGAGCGGCACGAAGGCGGCGGCCCTGGGGGGCACGACCACGGTGATTGATTTTGTCGAACCGGAGCCCGGTGAGCCTCTGATGGAGGCCCTGGAGAAACGTCGGGCGGAAGCTGACGGGCAGGTGGTTATCGATTACGGTCTGCACATGACGATCCCCACCTGGCACGCAGCGCATCCAGCCTCCTTGACCGAGCTGCCCGCTGTGGTCGAAGCCGGCGTGTCCAGCTTCAAGCTCTATTTGGCCTATGAGGGGTTCCGCGTCGACGACGTCCAGCTCCTCGATGCACTGACGGCCATCGCCGACGCCGGGGCACTCGCCATCGCCCAC
>CAZIWL010000209.1:2240-5693 GCA_964542755.1 uncultured Anaerolineales bacterium | reverse complement strand
GGCACGATAAACGCTCGCAACGACATCACCCGGGCCGGCGGTGCGGTTGGCGGGATCAGCATATACGAGGCCACCACCGTCGGCGGCATCGCCACGCGCCTCAACGACGCGGCGTTCCAGTATGCGATCACCGGCCCGACGATCCAGCTTTCGCTGGTCGCCCGGATCAGCAACTCCGGCATCGCGTGGTTCGCTCTGGGTGTCGATGCCAACGACAACGGCGTGATCGGCGTTACTTCTCCCGCCGAGGACAGCGAGGTGGGTTTCCAATTCGGGTTCAATCTCGGGAATCTGGTGGTCCGTCGAGCGGCGTTCGGCTCGCTCGTTACCGCCCCGGACCCGATGAACAACACCGAGATCTGGAAGGTGGTGCTCGATGTCGACCTGTCGGCCAATGGCGGCGACGGCAGCGGTTCGCTCTCCGCCCAGTACCTCGGCGACGACGACGGCAGCTTCGACGCCGGCAAGTCGACCACCCTCGACCCGGTCGCCGGCCTGCAGGACATCAACCTCGGCATCCTGGCGATGGCCGAGCCGGACTACACCCAATGGGACGGCATCTATGCCCGAATCGGCAACGGCGCGGCCATGGATACCCTCACCATCAGCGGCGACCCGGGCGACGACGCCCCCCGCCTGGCTGTGACCTGCGATCCCGGCGCCGACGACCTCACCTTCACCTGGAACAGCCGCCCCGGCAAACTCTACGACCTGCTCGGCTCGACCACCCTGGACACCCCGCCGACCACCCCGTGGCCGGTCTATGACGGCCGCGAGAATATCCCGGCCGACCCGTCCGGCACCAACACGCTGGTCGTCACGAAGCCGGTCGATCCCGCCGCCTTCTTCGCCATCCTCGAAAAGGACCCGCCGCCGCCCTGAGGCTCCCCGCGAAAACTTCCAGCAGTGGCACGATGCCAAAGCAACAACGGGGACACCGACACGATCAACCTGCCCGATGGGCTTCTTCACCGGCGGACGGGTGAGGAACCCCTTCAGGCTTCCGGTCATCATCCGGCCCGGGTCTTGGGGCGTTGGCCCCAGGCTATCATGAAGCCAGGCCTTCGGCCTTGCCGGACAGGCCTCGGTTCGTCCCGCATCCTTCATCCCGCCCCCTGACCCCTGACCCCTGACCCCTGACCCCTGACCCCTGACCCCTGACCACCCATGCGCACGCTGCTCCCGCTCCTCGTCCTGCTGCTTCCGTCGCTTCCTTCGCGCGGCGACATCTACCTCGCGCCCGATGGCGACGACGGCAACCCGGGCACCGAGGCCGCGCCGTTCGCCACCCTCGAGCGCGCGCGCCAGCAAGTGGGCCTGCTCAACGCCGGCATGGACGGGGACCTCATCGTCCACCTCGCCCCCGGCGACTACCCGGTGACTTCGCCGGTGGTCTTCGACGAGGCCGATTCCGGCATGAACGGCCACGAGGTGATCTACCGCGCCACCGGCGACCCCGGCTCGGCCCGGTTGGTCGGCGGGCAGGCGGTCACCGCCTGGCAACCGTGGCAGGGCGAGATCGTCGTCGCCGACCTCGGGCTGCCCGCATTCCACACGCTGTATGAAAACGGCCGCCGGGCGCGCAAGGCGCGCTTCCCGAACCTGGCGCCCGATCCCGCCCTGCCGCTGGCCCGCGGCGACTACCTGCGCGCCACCGGGGTGGCCGGCTCGCACCGCCAGCTCCAGTATGCCGCCGGCGCGCTCGACCCGGCCGGCTGGGACTTGTCCGGCGCGCAAGTCCACCTCTGGCCGGGCGGCAAGTGGGCGTGGTTCACCGACACCGTGCCGATCGCCTCGATCGACCCCGCCGCCCGCGTCATCACCCTGGCCGAGGACACCCGCTACGACATCCACCAGAGCGGCGTCGGCTCGCGCTTCTTCGTCCAGGGCGTGCTCGACCTGCTCGATGAACCCGGCGAGTTCCACTACGACACGGCCGCCGGCCGGCTCTACTACTGGCCGATGGACGGCCCGGCCGCCGAACAGGAGATCATCGTGCCGCGGGTGCGCCGCGTGCTTTCCCTGGCCGGCGGCAGTGCGGCCGAGCGTGTCCATGACCTGCGCTTCGAGGGCCTCGGCATCGCGTTCACCGATTTCACCGGCTGGTACCGCCACGCGCACGTCTCGGCGGGCGACTCCGGCGAGCCCCGCCTCTATCCGGAATTCGACCGCCAGGCAACCCTGCCGCAACATCGCGAGGGCGCCGTGATGCTCGAAAACACCGAGGCGATCACCTTCGACTCGTGCGACGTCCGCAACACCGGCTATTCCGGCTTCTTCTCCTACGGCGCCAACCGCAACAACACCTTCCTGCGCTGCCGGATCGCCCACGTCGGCATGCACGGCTTCATGTTCGAGGGCCTCTACCCCGGCGAGGGCGACGTCCAGACGCTCAACACCGTGGACAACTGCCTGATCCACGACATCGGCGAGCTGGCCGGCCAGGGCGCCGGCGTCCAGTTGACCAATGCCAGCCACCATGAGATCGCCCACTGCGTGATCGACGACAGCCCGCGTTACGCGGTCAGCCCCTGCGCTTACGTCAACATCCCGCTGGCCGACATCTACGTCCATGACAACCACATCCACCACCTCCGCATCACCAACTGCTGCCAGGACTCGGGCGACACCGCACCGATCTATGCCTTCGGCCTGAGCGACGATCCGCCCTACCATGTGAACCGGTTCGAGCAGTTGCTCATCGACGATACCCGCGCCCATCCCTCGATGATCGACGCCGCCCCCAACGGCGTCTTCCTCGACAACGACTCGCAGGCCCAGGAACTCATCGACATCGAGGTCCGCAACAGCCAGGGCGCCGCCTTTCGCCTCAACGACAGCGGCGGCCACACCCTGGCCAACGTCAGCTGGCAAGCCGGCTTCGACCCCGCGCGGATGGATTACGACACCATCGGGGTGCGCGCCGACTTTCCGTTTGCCGTGGCGCCGATCCGGCTCGCCGGGCAGCGCGTGGCCGAGGGTGTCGCCCTGTCCTGGCTGCCGGTGGCCAATGCCACCGCCTACACCGTGTGGGCTGCCGATTCCGCCACCGGGCCGTGGCAGGAACTCGCCGCCGGCCTCACCGCCCCGGCGCACACCGACCCCACGCCCGCCACCGCCCTGCGCTACTATCGCGTCACCGCGACCGGCCCGCTCGGCACCGGGAGCGAGCCCTCGAAGGCCGCCGCCGTCGGCCCGCCCCCGCCGCCCCCGCCCGCCGGCACCCTCGTCTACGATTTCGACAACGGCCACATCACCGGCTCTCCCTATCCCGGCACCAGCCTGATCGGCCAGGACGGCTGGGTGGCACGGGTGGGCGACATGAAAGCGCGCAACGACCTCACCCGGGCCGGCGGTGCGGTTGGCGGGATCAGCGGCTACCTGGCCACCGGCGATGCCATCGCCACGCGCCTCAACGACGCGGCGTTCCAGTATGCGATCACCGGCCCGACG
>CAZIWL010000209.1:0-2140 GCA_964542755.1 uncultured Anaerolineales bacterium | reverse complement strand
TGACGGCCGCGAGAATATCCCGGCCGACCCGTCCGGCACCAACACGCTGGTCGTCCCGCGCCCCCCGGACGTCGCCCGCTTCTTCGCGATTCGCGAAAACGATCCGCCGGAGCCATGATGTCCCGCCCGCCCGCCGGGCTCGGCGAAGCCGCTGATCCACAGCCAGTTTCCCGGTCGACTCGAACTGGACGTGACCCTTGCCCAGTTCCTCGTAAAGGCGGCCTCGCCGGCCACCGTGCAGGTCGTGCCGGTCTCGCCGCAGGTCGTCGAGATGAACCGCCTGCCCGAGATCTTCCACCGCGATCCGGTCGACCGCTTGATCGTCGCCACCGCGCGCGTGATGCGACTGCCGGCCGCCACCCGGGACGGGACTCATCCGGTCGTTCCGGCTGGTCCGGTTGTGGAAGGCGTAAACCGGGCTTGTGCATGCTCTGGTAATCAAGGGCCTCGTTTCCCGCAGCGACTACGCGACGCAAAATCACAAGGTGGATACGCGTAAAAGGGAAAGATATACTCCTGATTTGCTGTCAGTATCCTGACCGTCGAGGCAGGCCACGCCCTCCGATCGATCTCGAGCCCTGCCGCGAGCATGATGCCTGACGGGCGAGCGAGAATCCGCCAAACGACCAATGAAACCAATGAAACGAAGGGAAATGATGAGAATTTCGGGTGCCGGCCTCTGTGCGGCCGCCATGGGCAACCGCGCCATGGGCGCCGCCGCCACGCCGCGACAACCCGGGCTCGCGCTGCAGCTCTACAGCGTCCGCCACGACTGCGGGAAGGACTTCGACGCCGCGCTCGAAGCGGTCGCCGGGATCGGCTGCAAGGCGGTCGAGTTCGCCGGCTACTACAAGTACCGTGACGACGCCGCCGGCCTGCGCAAGCGGCTCGACGAACTGGGCCTTGCCGTTGCCGGCACGCACGTCGGCGCCGGCACGCTGACCGACCCGAAGGCGATCGAATTCCACCGGACGATCGGTTGCAAATACCTGATCGTCCCCGGGGACGGCCGGGTCCGCGATGCCGAAAAGAGCAAGGAGTTCGCCGAGCTGCTCAACCGGGCCGCCGAAACGCTCAAGCCGCACGGGATGTCCTGTGGCTACCACAACCACACCCACGAGTTCGCCCAGGCCGGTGAGGGCGACAAGACCTGGTGGGACCTGCTCGCCGAGCGGACCGGCCCCGACGTCGTCCTGCAAATGGACGTCGGCCACCTGACCCGCGCCGGCTGCGATCCGGTGAGCTACCTCCGGAAATACCCCGGCCGCACCCGTACCGCACATTTCAGCCCGGCGGTGACCAAGGGGGACAAGGAGGCGAAGATCTTCATCGGTGAGGACTCGGTGGCGTGGAAGGAAGTCATCGCCGCCTGCCGCGAGGGCGGCGGCACCGACTGGTTCATCGTCGAGCAGGAACACCGCCCGGGCGACCTGACCCAGCTCGAATGCGCCGGGCGTTCGCTCAATGGCCTGAAGAAAATCATCGCCGCAATGGGATGAGCGCCGGCGCCGGCCGCAACCGGGCCGCCCGCTCCGCCATGAAGTCGACAAAACCCGCAAGTTTCCTGGCGGATTGAACCGCCTCTTCGCGCAATCACTGTTGAACCACAGATCGATCAAGATACACACGAATCCCGGCATGAAAAAGAAAGCAACCATGAGATCCCCGAAGAAACACCTTGTTGCCGCGCTTGCCGGCGTGGCCGCCGCAGTTGCCACCATGGCGCCGCCGGTCTCCGTCGCCGCCGCGGCCGTCGAAGCCCCGGAAACCACCCGCCGGGAAACGTCCTTCACCGTCGGAAACCGCTACCTCGTCATGCCGATCCGTGACAAGGGGAAGGACACCCTGGTCCACCTCTACGTCGGCGACGAGAAGGTGCGCCAATACAAGCTGCGGCCGGCGCCCTCGGCCGAAGAGACGGACTGGTACGCGTACTTCACCATCGAGGGATACAAGGGCAAGCAGGCGCGCGTCGTCGTCGATTCCGTCACCGAGGAGGGATTCTCGCTGATCCGGCCCTCGGACACGATCCCCGGCGAGGAGACCTTTCACAAGGAGCCGCACCGTCCGCAATTCCACTTCAGCCAGAAAGTGGGCTGGAACAACGAACCGAACGGCATGGTCTGGCACGAGGGCAAAT
>CAZIWL010000208.1:2508-5924 GCA_964542755.1 uncultured Anaerolineales bacterium | reverse complement strand
CGAGACTGCATCCAGCAGAAACCAGACCCGATCGCCCCCCGGAAGCCAGGCCCGTGGATTCGGCGACACTGATCACGCCGCTCCCGTACCTCACCGTGTTCCTCCTGGATCCGATACATCGTCCGCCAATGACAGCGATAGGTGTCTTCGTCCAGCAGCGTGCTGTTCACTTCTCATGGCGCGCAGTACCAGAATCTTTCGCTGATAAGCTCGGCTCGTACCGCTGCTTTCTCCTCGTGGCTCAAGGCTCGCGGGGGCGTCGGCCTTGGCCCAGACGGAGTCTTGGGTTTCCTCGCCCGATAGAGCGTACTTCGCGGAACGCCCAGCACGCGACAAGCTGCCGATGTCCCCACCTTCTCCCCCAGTGCTTCTGCCGGCTCGATCATGCGCTCTCGGTGTCCCTGTTCAGCGCCCCTGTCGGCACCAAGCCAAGCAATTGTGAGACTTCTTCTTGGACCTCGATGATCGTCTCTGCTTGCGCTAGCCGTTCCTTCAAGCGCTTGTTCTCTCCGCGCAGCTGTCTGTTCTCCTCTGCCAGAGCCTTGTCAAGCTCCGACTCGGCCCCGCGCCTGTTAGTACTCAGACCTTCCAGTGCCCCTCGCTTCCGTTCGCGTCTCCAACGGCTCAGATTCGACGCGTAGTTCCCCTCCCGCCGCACCAGCGCGCCAATCTCTCCGTGCTCGCATGCATCCGCTTCGTCCAGGATGCGCAGCTTCTCCTGGGCGCTGAAGTGTCTCCTCTTCGCCGTGGGCACAACCTCTGGGTCCGGCACTTCTTGTCCGCTTCCGTTCTTCCCAGGCATCTCCTGGCCTCCTCTGCTCTCTGCCATGCTACCAAATTGGACTCCGGACCACCGAGCAGAGTTGTCTCACTATCATTGGCACATAGGCCACCTGGAATCCTCCGCGACCTCGCTCGTAGGGACCGCTTCAGCGGTAACGGCCGCATCCTCGCTCCGCGCTCAACTGCCAAGCCCGCTCACTCAGCGACTGAAGTCGCCACGACAACCGCCCCTCCCCGTCCGCCCGCAGCAATCCTTCGTAGTAACCGCTTTAGCGCTTCCGTCAGCACCCTCGACCCGCGCTCAAGCTCCAAACCCACTCACGCAGCGACCAAGGTCGCCAGGACAACCGCCCCTGCGTCTCCGTAGCGAGCCTACGCCGTCAACGCCTCAAACCGATCCACCATGTCCGCCAGCGCATCGAACGCCTTCTGCACCGGCTCCGGCTCCCGCAGATCCACACCCGCGGCCTTCAGGGCCTCCAACGGATAGACCGAGCTCCCTGCACCCAGGAAGCCCAAATAGTCCTCCGCGGCCTTCGGGTCACCCGAAAGCACCCGATCCGCCAGCGCATGCGCCCCGGAGATGCCCGTCGCATACTGGTAGACGTAGAAGTTCATGTACATATGGCCGAACTGCGCCCACGTGATCCCGATCCGCTCCCGGTCCTGCACCACCTCGCCGCCGAATCCCTGGGCGAAGAGCTCAGCCGTGAGATCGATCATGCTTTGGGCATTGACGGGCGCGCCCTGCTCCACCCGCTGGTGCATCTCCAGCTCATACCGCGCCAACGTCGGCATGATGAAGAAATACCGGTGGAAGTTCGACATCGCCTCCTCGACCAGGGCCAGCTGGAGGTCGGGATCATCCACCGTCCGGAAGAGGTAGTCCCGCACCATCGCCTGATGGAAGTTGGACGCCACCTCGGCGACGAAAAGGGAGTAGTGACCATAGATGTAGGGCTGGTTCCCCCGCGTCAAATAGGAATGCATCGAGTGGCCCAGCTCGTGGGCCAGCGTACTGAGGCTGAAGACGTCGTCCGCGTAACTCATGAGGACGTAGGGCTGGGTATCGTACGCCCCGCTCGAGAACGCACCCTGCCGCTTGCCCCGGTTCCGCGCCCGGTCCACCCAGCGCCCCTCCATGCACCCGCGTCGAACCTCTTCCACATAGGCCTCTCCCAGGGGGTCCATCGCCTCCGTGATCCACGCCACGGCCTGCTCGTACGGCACCCTGGGCTTCTCCTCCGTCAAGGGCGCTTTGACATCGTAGACGTGGAGCTCGTCGAATCCCAATGCGCGCCTTCGCACCCGCCAGTACCGGTGCCACGTCGGGAGGTTCTCCTTGAAGACCTCCATCAAGTTGTGGAAGACATCGGTTGGGATATTGTTCGGGAAGAGGGATGCCTCCAGCGAGGAGCCGTACCCCCGGGCTCGGGCCTTGAAGACGTCCTCTTTGAAGGCCCCGGTCTGGAGGCTCGCAATGGTGTTCTGGTAGCCCAGATAGGCGTCGGCGTAGTTCTCCCAGGCCGTGCGCCGCACTTCCCGATCCGTGTGCGTGATGAGATCATCGATGCTGCTCTGACCGACCTCCAGCGCACTCCCGTCCGAGTCCCGGGCCGGCTCGAAGCCCAGATCGGCGTTCGTGAGCACCCCATAGGCATCCTCCGAGGTTCCCAGCGGATCCGAGACCTGGGCCAGCAGCTCCTCGACCTCGGTGGAGCGGACGTGCTCCTTCTGGCGCTCCAGGTCCTCCACATAGTGTCGGTACACAGCCAGCTCTGGCTCCTCCTCGAGCCAGGCGTAGAGCGTCTCAAACCCCAGGGACATCAGTTCCGGCTCGATGAAAGCGGAAACAGCCGCCGCCCGCGCCACGAGGCTCCGGGCCTGTCCGGCCCTGGCGTTAGCCTCCTGATTCGAGACATCGACCGCCGCGGCCAGCGAGGCGTAGACAACCACCTGCTCCGCCAACCGCATCAGCTCCTCCCATACGTCCAGGCAGTCCAGGAGCGTCTGCGGCCCCTCCTGAAGCCGTCCCTCGTAGGCAGACAGCTCAGGAAGCCGCTCCTCCAACGCCTCGTAGGCAGCCTGCCATTCGCACGTCGACTCAAAGATACTCTCCAGGTCCCACGTCTCCTCGACGGGCACCCGCTCACGGGGTGGCAAAGTCGTTCCAGGCACGATGGTCATCTCCTTTCTCGCTGAATGTATCTTGGATGGAAAGGCGGCAGAGCGAACGGGTCTTTCTGCTCACCACAAGGACGCAGACAACGCAGAGAACGACAGAATCCCGTCGACTTCTGCTCTGCGAGCCCCCCGCACCACCCGCTGCCGGTCACTCTTCCAGTTATTCTATCACCAACGGACTGAACAGCCCAATCCCCCACCCCATTGTCCCGTCCTTCTCCAACCTGTCAGACTCCAGAAGGCCCCTGAATGCCTTTGCCAACCGAAAACAGACCTCCCTATCCCCACGCACACAGCGCCGGGGCAAGACAAAGCTCCCTCCCCCCAGGGGGGAGAGGGCTGGGGAGAGGGGGCCCCCCTTTCCCAAACTCCCCCTTGACAAACCCCTCCCCCCATGATAGAATACTTACCGACCGGTCAGTAAGTCGAACCACCAACGGAGGTCCTTA
>CAZIWL010000208.1:0-2408 GCA_964542755.1 uncultured Anaerolineales bacterium | reverse complement strand
ATGATAGAATACTTACCGACCGGTCAGTAAGTCGAACCACCAACGGAGGTCCTTATGACAGCAAGAGAGACTGGCGGGAGCGAACGAATCATCGACGAGGCAAGCCGCCTCTTCGCCTCCAAGGGCTACGACGGCGTCTCCATGCGCGAGGTCGCCGAGGCCAGCGGGATGACCAAGGCCGCCCTCTACTACCACTTCGACAACAAGGAATCCCTCTACTTCAGCGCCGTCCAGTCCCTCCTCCAGCAGATCCTGGCAGCCCTCCAGGGCGCGGCCGGCGACGGCACCTGGGAGGAACGGCTCGCATCCAGCGCCAACGCCGTGGCGAACGCCATCGCGTCGCGCGGCATGGACCTGCTGACCCTGATCCGAGACCTGGGCCGGTTCGCACCGGCGGAGGGTTCCTGGCGCGAGCAGATGGGGGACGTGGTCCTGGCCCCGGTGATCAGCGCCATTGAGGACGGTATCGAGGCCGGCGAGCTGGAACCGTGGGACCCCACCTGGATGGCCTGGATGCTGGTGGCCCTGGTCACCGTCGGGGCGCGCCCCCTGGTGGGCGAGCACGATCCGACTGTCGTGGACATGGCCGTGGAGCTCTTCCTCGAGGGGGCTCGGCGCGCAGCCTGAATCAAAATACGCTCGACGGACCACTGCAAGAAACTCACACATACGGCCCAGTCAGCACCGGGGCGGGGGTGGCTGGGGACGATCCGACCATCAGCGGGCCGGGAGATCGGCCCAAGGAGATCCATCAACGATGCATCGTAGAATCCTATCCGTATCCATCGCACTCGTCATCGCTGCATTCCTGGCATCCGTATCCCTGTTGACGCTGGCCCACGCCGCGCCCTGCCCCAGCGTAGCGGCCCCGGCCTCGTCCCTCGACCCGACCGAGCCCATGGCGGAACGCACGGTCCAGGGGCACGTGCAGACGGACGACGACCCACCGCTGGCCGTCCAAGACGCCCGCATTCTCGTGAAGCCGGCTGTCGGCGACGCGGTCCTCGGGCAAGGTATGAGCGACGACGCCGGGGCCTACACCGTGACCTTCGACGCCAGCGGGAACTGTTATCGGATCTTCGCTGAGACCTCTGACACGATCAGTCCCACGCACGCCATCCCGCCCTCGGCCTGGCAGGTGATCTGCTTTGGCTTTGAAGACACGAAGACGGTCAATTTCACGTATGAGACTCCCGAGGCCCGGATCGTGGGCCGCATCCTGATCTCGGGGACATCCAGCCCGCCCAGCTTCCCGGTCACCGTCACCGCCCGGAGCCGCCGGTCCATCGACCAGCCGACGGTCATCAGGGTAAGCGAGGCCATCGGTCCTGACGGCTTCTTCACGCTCACCGTGCCCCCGGCGACGTACGACGTGCTAGCGATCCCAGCCGATCCCTGTTACTCGAACCCCGCAGACCTGGTCCTCGCGTCCGGCATCGAGGTCAGTGCCACCCACGACCTGGGCGCGCACTATCTCTCCACCGTCTTCGAGAGCGCCACGCTGGCCGGCCACGTACGGACGCCGGCGGGCGATCCCGTTCCCGGGGTGGACGTCCGGCCCGTCAAGATCGACGTAACGGACCTGGAGAATCCGGCGATGACACCGTGGCCTCTGGACACGACCAACGCGGAGGGCTCCTTCTCCTTCTGCATCCCGGCCGATCTCGCCGAGGGAAACTGGTGGGTCGGCGTGGCCCTGGGCTCGACGGATGAAACCATGCCTTACCCGATGGAATGGTGGACCACCGTCTCGCTCACGGCGACCGAGGTCGTGACGGACATCGAACTCCTGGTACAGGAGGCCAACGCGATCATCTCAGGAACGCTGATCCAGGAGCAGACCGGCCAGCCAGCCGTCGATGCCTGCGGCGTGGTCGCCGCCTACCAGCAGGGGAATCCCAAGGTCTACAACGCCAGACCCTTCATCGGCGGGACCTTCCGCCTCCCAGTCATCACCGGCACGTACCGGTTGGCCGTCATTCCCGACCCGGGCCTGCCCATCACGTCCCCCCTCTACCCCGACGACTGCGCGTCGGGCGCCGGTAAGTACCTTGCCGCGACGGAGCCCAGCGTAGCCGTCACCCTGCCCACCACGGTCACGGTACCGATCACCGTCCGGATTGCCGACGCGACGGTCAATGGCCGGCTCTGGGACGTCACCACGGGCGTGACGGTCACCGGCGTGGACGCCCAGATGCTGGGCTGGAGCCAGGGGAGCTGGTCCGCGGCCCGTGTGGAGCCGGAGACGGGCGTCGGCCGGATGCGCGCCAGCAGCGGGGACAACTGGCTGGTGGCCTACCACATCGATCCAGACTCGGGCTACCAGGAGCTACCCGGCGTGACAGTGGCCCAGGTGCCCACCGACGCGACGGAGATCCGCGTGCAGTTCCGACGCCCGCCCGCGGTGG
>CAZIWL010000207.1:0-5939 GCA_964542755.1 uncultured Anaerolineales bacterium | reverse complement strand
AGAGCCGGGACCGAAATCCTGGCGGGGAGCTTCCACAACTGGACCGAGGTCGTCCGAACGGTGCCGGCGGGAGCGCGGCGGGCCTTTCGGAACCTCGAGGGTTCCGTCCTAGAAGTCGCCGATCCGTACCGATTCCACGTCGTCGCGGCGCAGCCTGATCTCGCCGCGCGCGTCCACGAAAAGCTTGGCGGAATCCGGCGGAAAGCGGAGCAAATCAAACGGGGCCCGCCGACCATACCGGTCTGCGGCCTCCTCCACCCAACGCACGAAGGGGTCCAGATCCGTGTCCCACTTCGCCAGCGCGAAGTGCGTCGCCCGGTACCGGCGCACCAGCGACTCCACCTTCCCGGGGCTCACGTGCCCGGCCTCGCCCCAGAAGCGCGGCTCACCCCGCGTGTCCAGGGACACCACATCCGGCTTGTACCGGTCCCCCACAGGGATCTCCACCACAAGATCGGGGTACTCGGGCAGGTAGAGGGCCCACAGAAAAGCCTTCATCAGCACGTGCTCCCGCCGCTCGTTGGACCGCTTCACGAAGACCACCTTCTCTCCGTGAGCCCGCAGCGTCCACTTCCGCCGCAGGAACAGCTCCTTCGTCATCCGTCGCGGGTCGTCCGGCGCCGCTCGCCCACTTCCTCGATGTACGCCAGCGACTGATGGCGGAAGTACGTGTCGTACAGCTCGGCATAATGCCCGCCCGCCTCCATCAGCTCGTCGTGGCTCCCCTCCTCGATGATCTGCCCCTCCTCCAGCACGATGATCCGGTCCACCGAGCGCACCGTCGAGAGCCGGTGAGCGATCAGCAGCGACGTGCTTCGCGCCAGAATCAGATCGATCGCCTCCTGGATCTGCATCTCCGTGAAAGGATCCACGCTCGCCGTCGCCTCGTCCAGGACAAAGATCGCCGGCGACTGAGCCAGCACCCGCATCAGCGCCACCAACTGCCGCTGCCCCATCGAAAGCCGCCCACCGCGCTCCCCCACGTCCGTCTCCAGCCCGTGCGGCAGATTATCCAGCCACTGCCCCTGGCCAATCCGATCCGCCATCGAGCGGATCTCCTCATCCGTCAGATCCGGCGCGGCATACCGGATATTCTCCGCCACCGTCCCCGAGAAGAGGAACGGGCTCTGGGAGACGATACCCAGGTGATTCCGATAGTCGTTCAAGTCGAGCGTGCGGATATCCTGCCCGTCGATCCGGATCGCGCCGTCCTCGAACTCATAGAAGCGGGCGATCAGCTTCGCGATGGAGCTCTTCCCTGCCCCCGTGTGCCCCACCAGCGCGACGCTCTCCCCCGGCGCGATATGCAGGTCGAAGTCCCGCAGCACCTGCTCGTCCTCCCCATACCGGAAATTCACCCTCTCGAAGGCCACCTCACCCTGCAGCTCCTCCACCGCCCGCTCCTCCACCTGGCGCACGGAAGGGTCGGCGTCAATCAGCGCGAAGATCCGCTCCGAGGCGCTCAAGCCTCCCTGGAACTGGCTCCAGAAAGCGGCGATATTGATCAGCGGGAACCAGAACCGGTCGACGCTCCGCAGGAACAGATACCAACTGCCCACCGTCACCCGCCCCTCCACGGCCGCCAGCCCGCCCCAATTGACCAGAACCGCTGTCCCGAACCCCGAGAGGGCGTTCAGCAGCGGGAAAACCCCCGAGAGGACGAAGCCGCGGCGGATGTTTACCCGGAACGAGCGCTCGTTCACGTCGCTGAACTCGTCGTAGATCGCCCCCTCTTGCCGGAAGATCTTCGCCACGCCGATCCCTGTCACCGCCTCGCGGATCGCCGCGTTCACCTCGGCGATCACCTGGAACCCCTCCCGGGTCACGTTCCGTGCCGCCCGGCGGAAAGCCGCCGCCAGCCCGATCACCACCGGGGCCAGCGCCAGGATCATCAGCGAGAGCTGCCACGAGATCTGGAACAGCCGCACCATCAAGATCACGATCAGCGTCACCTGGCTCAACAAATCCGCCACGAGCTGCACCACGTTCGCGAACTCCTCCGTGTCCGACGTGATGCGGCTGATGATCCGCCCGGACCGGAACTCGTCGAAGAACGACATATCGTGCTGTACCACCGCATCGAACGCATCCCGGCGCAGGGCCCGCACCACATCGCCGATAATCCGCGCCGTGATCCGCCGCCGGGCCCAGTTCCCGGCCCAATTCAGGATGCCCGTCAGGAGCACCGCGCCGCCCAGCAGGACCACCAGGTCCAGGTCCATCCTTTCTGGATCCTGGAGCAGCGAATCCAGCCCACGCGAGATAATGAAAAGCTGCTCCGCGCCGATGAACGCGATCAACCCGATCACCAGCGTGACGACGACTACCCGCTTCCTGTGCGGCTTGAAGTAGCGCACAATGCGCCGCAGCAGCTCGCGGTCACTGTACTCCCGGTCGTACCCTTCTCGTTCTAGTCCGTGGAATAGGGACATAACGTCTCAGCTCTCATGCTCAGGCAAAGCGCCCAGCCGGAATCCGGCCGTAGGGTCCTAATCCCCATACCGGGCGAAGATCTCTCGATACGCAGGCGAACGCTCCATCAGCTCCTCGTGGCTGCCCACCGCCGCCACCGTCCCCCGTTCCATCACGACGATCAGATCGGCCCAGCGGATCTGCGAGAGCCTGTGTGTGATCAGGAACGTCGTCCGCCCCGCCGCCGCCCGCTCAATCGCCCGCTGGATCCGGTCCTCCGTCTCGCTGTCGATGGCGCTCGTGGCGTCGTCCAGGATCAGGATCGCCGGCTCCGTCAGGAACGCCCTGGCGATCGCCAGCCGCTGCCGCTGTCCCCCCGAGAGCGTCGCCCCGCGCTCCCCGATCACCGTCTCGTACCCCTCCTCGAAGCCCGTGATGAAGTCGTGCGCCTGGGCCGCCTTCGCCGCCTCCACAATCTCCTCCTGGTCCGCGTCCGGATTCCCGAACCCGATGTTCTCCGAGATCGGGCGTGAGAAGAGAAACAGATCCTGCTCGATGGTCGAGATCTGCCGGCGCAGCGCCTCCAGGTTCCAGTCCCGCACGTCCACCCCGTCCACCAGCACCCGCCCCTCGTCCACGTCGTAAATCCGGCTGATCAGCTTCCCCACCGTGCTCTTCCCCGACCCCGTCTGGCCGACGATGGCCACCGTCTGCCCCGGCTCCACGCTGAAGCTCACCCCCTCCAGCGCCACGCTCTGCTCCTCGAACGCGCAAACCTCCCCGGGCGGATTGTAACAGAACATGACGTCCTCGAACGTCACGCTCCCCTCCATCGACTCATCGTGCCCGCCCACGTTCCGGTCCAGCTCCGTCTCATACGTGATCAGCTCCAAGACCCGCCGCACGCTCGCCATCCCCGACGAGACCCGGGAGTAGGCGAACTGGGCCGCGAACGTAGGAAAACCGAAGAGGAGCAGCAGCCCGTTGAACGAGACCACCCCATCCAGGCCGATCGCCCCGGCGCGGAAGAGGATCAGGCTGTGGAGGAACCCCAACCCCTGGACCAGGCCCAGCAGCAGCAGCGGGATGAAACGCGCCTCGATATCCCCCTGCTCCACGTACGCCTCCCGCCACGTCGTCACCCCCTCGGCGAACCGCTCGCTCTCGTGGTCCTCCTGCGCTGCGCCCTTCACCGTCTCAATCCCATCGATCGCCTCGGCCAGGGATGCGTTCATATCGCCGAAAGCCTCGCGCACCTGGGCCGTCGCCGGTCGCAGATTCCGCAGGTAGTTTCCCACCGCGAGGACGTACGCCAGGAGATAGAGGATCGGCGTCACCAGCAGCTGCGGATGGATCGAGGGCGCCGCGATCAGCGGCATAATCAGAAAGTTGGCCGAACCCACCACCAGGTTGATCCCCGGGTTGAACATCAAGTTCACCTGGCGCACGTCGTTCGTCGCCCGGGCCATCACATCCCCCGTGGGCAGCGAGTCGTGGAACGACATACTCTTCCCCAGCAGGCTCGCGTACAGCTCATCGCGGATGTCCCGCTCCAATCGCTGGCCCAGCACCTCGCTCGACCAGTTCCGCGCCAGCTGGAGAATCACCCCCCGCACCAGCTGCGAGGCCGCCACCAGCACCGCCGCCCGCGTCAGCCCCTGGAGGTCCGCCGGCGTTCCCGTCACCGCCGCCACCGCCTGCCCGATGAAGATCGGCATCGCCGCCGCCAGCCCCGCGTTCCCGGCCGCGCCGACCAACATCCCGGCGATGAACACCCAGTGTCGGCCGGCGTGCGACAGGATCCAGCGCACCGGACTGCTCCGGTTCGTCTCCCACCCTCGGCTGACCTCAAACTCGCTAACCGTCATACGTCAACAGACCCCGTCCCCACACGCCTACACCAGGCATACGAAAGGCCACCCAAAGCACAGTGGTGGCCGCAGACCAATCCATACCAACTCCCCTCTTCGTTCCACAAATCAGTGTACCGGGAAAGACCACCCACGTCAAGCCCTGCTCAACGGCGTCACACAGAGCAGCACAGAGAATCCACAGAGACCCTCAGAGTGCGCCCCCTCGCTCCCCCTTGCCCCCCTTGCTCCCTTGCTCCCCTGCCCCCCTGCCCCCCTGCTCCTCCGCTCCTCCCGCCTTTCCCCAAACTTGACACATCCCTTCCAACCAGTATAATACCCTCGCACCATCCTCGGTAGCTCAACGGTAGAGCGTCCGGCTGTTAACCGGTAGGTTGGAGGTTCGAATCCTCCCCGAGGAGCTACGCCAACACCCCAAGGGAAGCCCCGCTTCCCTTTTTTCTTTCTCTGTGCACCTCCGTGCTCCCTCTGTGAATCTCTGTGTCACGCCTTCCTAAATCATCCGTACGATCACCTCGCCGAACGCCGGCCCGACGAACCCCCGCATCACCCTCACCAACCCCGCCGGAAACCCCGACGCAAAATCCTTCACATACACCTCTAGCCCCCGCGCCTGATACCCCAGCAGCTCCTGCGACCTCGACGTATCATACCAATGCAGTGCATAAGGCTCCGTCGCAAACCGCCCCCTGGGAGGCAGACCCAACCCAAACACCGCCAGCACTGCCTCCAGCACATCCTCAAAGTGCATCTGCTGCTCCGGCCCGCCGGCGATGATCAACGTCTCCCCCGCCGCCCGCTCAAACCGCCTCACCGCGTGGAGCACCGCCGTCGCCATGTCCTCGGGATGGCAGATCTCCACCCGGTTCCGCAGCGGAATGCTGTACATAAACCGCCTTGCCTCGCCCAGACCGAAGTCCGTCCAAAGAATCGACGTCAACCGCAGGATCACAAAATCGATCCCGGATCCCCTCACCACCTCCTCCGCCTGGAGCTTTGTCCGCGCGTACACCGATGCTGGATCCGTCGGATCATCCGGCCCCACCGGCCCCTCCGCGTCCGCCCCCGGACCATACACCACCGTCGACGACGCATACACGAAAGGCACCCGCCGACCGCTCCTCCTCACCGCATCCACGAGAGCGGCCGTGCCCCCCACATTCACCCGCTCGGCCAGATCCGGACGCTCCTCCGTCAGCGGCGGCACCAAACCCGCCAGGTGCACCACCGCATCCACCCCGTCCGCCACCCCCACCAGCGACTCGGGCCTCGTCACGTCCCCCCACACCACCTCCACCCCAGCGTCCAGCCCCCGCGGCCTGCTCCGATGGCACAGCGCGCGCACCCCATCACCGTCCTCCACAAAAGCCCTGGACACCACCCGACCCAGATGCCCGGCCGCCCCCGTGATCAAAACCCGCATTCGATCAATCCCCCTTTTCCCGCCCGCCCTCACCCCTCCCCCGATTATCACCCCCCACCACCCCCTGTCAACCTCCTCCCCTCTCCGTGTCACGCCGTTCACGCCGTACGCATGACGATTTACCCCTCGCCTTTCTCCGTGTCCCTTTGCGCACCTCAATGAATCTCTGTGTAACGCTGTTGACGCATCACGCATTACGCCTTGCGCGTTCCTCTCCCCCCTAAGCTAGCGTG
>CAZIWL010000206.1:0-5957 GCA_964542755.1 uncultured Anaerolineales bacterium | reverse complement strand
TTCGTACTCTGTTCCTCAGCCTCCTCCCGGTATTCTTGCCCCTGCATGAACTGGAACTGCCACAATCGGCGCGTGAAGACGCCGAAAATGGCCAGCACGATCAATCCAAGCAGCGCCACGCGCACCGCGCCCTCGTTGCGCAAGAAGTCACTGAGGGGGCTGTGCTGCAGCGGTCCCCGTCCTGCCCTCGGCGCAGCTCGCTCCGACTGGATGTTGACCCTCACAGGGCCAAGCCCTCCTCCCCGGTGACCCTGTCCAGCCATGTCAGAGGTCCCACGAGGATCGGTGCCAGGGCCGCGTTGAGCAAGACTGAGGGCCCGGCCACCTGCACCAAAGCGTACGGCCAGTCCACCTGGTGGCCCGACCAATCGAGGACGATCATCAACGCCAGGTGATACGCCGCGCCCCCGAGGACCGTCAGGATCACCACCCTGATCGCTTGAGATCCCACCTCCTCACCCAGGGACTGCCCTGCCAGGTACGCCGCGGCCACCAGGGCCAGTGCGATGCTGGCCAACGGACCGCCGGAGAGAAGGTCGAGCATCAGACCGCCGACGAACGCCCACAGAAGTCCTTCGTCGATGCCACGGACCACGGCCCAGGTTAGGACGACAAGCAGCATAAGGTTGGGCCGAGCGCCCATCACGCTAACCCGTGACAGCACGGTTGCCTGGATGAGCGCCACGCCCGTCAGAAGTGGAAACGTTACATACGGGTTGATCTCAGACCTCCCGGTCGCATGGTTGTGGGTTCTGACTGTTGGACGACACTGGGCAGTTCAGGGCCCCTCTGAGGCGGATTCATCAAGGGGAACCTGCTCGAAACCGGTGATGACCAGGGCCAGCTCTAATCGCGTTAGATCCACCGCGGGCCGCACCACGGCCGTCTGGAAGGTCTCGTACTCCCTCCGCTCCACTTCGGTGACCTGACCGATAACCAGACCCTTCGGCATCAGCCCGCCCAAGCCAGAGGTGAGCACGACGTCACCGACCTTCACCTCCTCCTCCTGGGGGATGAACGCCATCTGAAGCGAGCCGTCGGGCTGACCGACCACCAGGCCCGTCCCCCGTGTCGTCTGGAGAATGGCCGCCACTGCGCTATCAACATCCGTCAGCAGCCGCACCTTCGCGGTCCTGGGACCGACCTCAGAGATCCGTCCCACCAGGCCAGCACCGCCGCTGACCACAGACATGCCTGGCTCGGCGCCCTGCTGCGCCCCGACGTTGATGGTAGCATAGCGGAGATAAGGATTGGGGTCCAAGCCCACCATCTCGCCGCATGGGAACTCGTCGCACGCCTCGCGGCTGACGACCTCTGCACCCAGATACGTGGAGATGGGATAGTCGCTGGTGAAGTTCAGGAGAGCGCGGAGCTGCTGGGCCTCGGCCTCGAACTCCCGGAGGCGCACATTCTCCACCTTCAAGGCATCCACTTGCACGCGCAGTTCCTCCACCTCGGCGCGGAGCTCTCGAACCTCCCGGAAGGCCCCAAAGACACCGCCCGCGCCCTCCGTCAGGTTGGAGAGGCCGCGCTGTAGGGGATCAAGAACGTAGTGAACTGCGGTCTCGACGGGGGCAAGAAGCCCGGACTCGTGGAAGACCAGGAGAAGCAGACCGACAATGAGGAGGACCAGAGGAAGCCAGGATCGTTCGCCCTGCCGTCGAATGGAGACAGACGGACGTCTAGATTGCTTCATATGCTGCCTCACGAGCTCCCGCAAACGACGCGCAGAAGCTCATCTGTGAGATCCCTCCCTTGTTAAGCACCGACAGAACCAGTACTATCTCACCACCAGCGAACTAACCAGCAACAGAAAAAAGCGAAAAGTGAGTGACCGCTGCCATCGCGCGGCTGGCCCGGAGGCTCCCCGGCCGACGCCAAACCACCCTCTACCAATACGTGAGATCTGTCTGGGCGTGAGCCCACACCTTGACGAAACCTAGTAGCTCCCAAACATCCCGGGCCGCCGGTCGTCCGAGCTGACCAGGACCTCCCGCAGCGTCTCCAACTCCTCAAGCACCTTCCCGGCGCCGCGGGCCACGCACGTCATCGAGTCCTGGGCCACCCAGGCGTTGATGTTCACCTCTTCGCTCACGCGCTCAGCAAGCCCCTTCAGCTGCGAGCTGCCGCCCGCCATACAGATGCCCGTCTCCATGAGGTCGGAGACCAGTTCCGGTGGGGTCTCATCCAACGTGTCGCGCACCGCATCGAGAATGATATCGACGGAGCCAGAGAGCGCCTCTCGGACCTCAATGCTGCTGATCTCGAGCTGCTCCGGCAATCCAGTCACCAGGTTGCGCCCGCGTATCGTCATCGTCATCTCCTCGGAGAGGGGATAGGCCGACCCGACCGCGATCTTCGTGCGCTCCGCCATCCACTCCCCGATGTAGAGGTTATATTTCTGACGAGCATACTGGATAATATCCTCATCCATCTCGTCACCCGCGACCCGCAGGGAGCGGCTGACGACGATGCCGCCCAGGCAGAACACGCCGACCTCCGTCGTGCCGCCGCCGACGTCCACCACCATCACGCCTCGTGCCTCCGTCACCGGCAGCCCGGCCCCGATGGCCGCCGCCATCGGCTCCTCAATCAGGAAGACTTCGCGGGCCCCGGCGGAGAGGGCGGCGTCGTAGACGGCGCGCTTCTCAACCTCCGTCACGCCACTAGGAATACCGACGACAACACGCGGTCGCGGGAAGGGAAGCATCATCTGACTGTGCGCCTTCTTGATGAAGTACGCCAGCATGGCCTCGGTGACCTCGAACTCCGAGATCACGCCGTCCCGCATCGGGCGAATCGCTATGATGTTCTCCGGCGTCCGCCCGACCATCTCCTTGGCCTCGGCCCCGATCGCCAGAACCTTCCTCGATTTCCGCTCCACTGCCACCCAGGAGGGCTCGTTGATCACGATGCCCTTGCCCCTCACGTAGACCAGGGTATTGGCCGTACCGAGGTCAATACCGATGTCCAACGAGAAGAGGCCCAGGAAGGCGTCAATCGGGTTAAACACTAAAGTCTCCCATACACAAATAACCGCCCCGGCCGTCCATCGCGCTAGGCACCGGGGCTAACTGAGCGCGAATTATACCATGAAGCGTAAGCAAGGAAAGTCTTTGATGAGCCGCCCTTTGTGTTATAATCGTCAGCATCGCCATGAGACTCTACCAGATTCAGCTGCCTGCCTTCGAAGGCCCCCTCGATCTCCTCCTGCGCCTCATCGAGCGGGAGGAGCTCGACGTCACCACTGTGGCCCTGGCCCGGGTCACCGATCAGTACCTGGACCGCCTGGCCGAGCTTGAGCACCGAGAGGCTAAGGATCTGGCGGACTTCCTCGTGGTGGCAGCCAAGCTTGTCCTCATCAAGTCCGCCGCCCTCCTCCCCAGCTCTTCGAGCAAGACGGCAGAGGAGGACGCCGAGGAAGTCGGTCAGGACCTGGTCAACCGGCTCCAGATCTACAAACGCTTCAAGGAGATCGCTCAGCTCCTGCATGGCAGGGAAGAACAGGGCTTCCACACGTACATCCGCCTCGTCCCCTCACCCCGTCGCGCACCAGAACCGGACCTCAGCAATGTCTCGCTCCAGGACCTTCTCGCCCTGGCGCAGGAGGCGCTGGACAAGGTCCCTGGACCGCCAGTGGACGACGTCGTGGCCCCCGTGACCGTCACCATCGATGAACAAATCGCCCACATCGAACGCGAGCTTGTTGAGTCGAAGCGCATCGTCTTCCGCTCGCTTCTCTCTCGGGCCGCCTCGCGCGTCGAGATCATTGTGACCCTATTGGCCGTCCTGGAGTTGATCAAACAGGATCGTATCGCCGTCCGGCAGGACGCCCTCTTCGAGGAGATCGTCATTGAGAGGCCTGCGATTCCTGCCGCGGAGAAACCCTTCGAGTCCACCAGTCCAGCAGTGTGACCGCGGCCACCCCCACGGAGTCGATGCCCACGTCCACGAGTGTACCGTTCCGCCCCGGCACAAACGTCTGGTGATACTCGTCGCTGAAAGCGTAGGCTAGGGCCAGGGCCGCGCTCGCTCCCCGACTCACCCATCCCCTCGTCCCGCCACCGCGCATCGCCCGCAGGTAGAGGTACGTCAGCGTGGCGTAAGCCATCACGTGCATCGCCTTCTTCACCAGCAGGTCCCAGCGGCCGGGCACCGAGGGTACCGTCGGCTGTGCCGAGACGAGGTAGATAATGACCATCCACACCAAGGGCGGCAGCCAGAGTCGGAGCAGCTTCTTCACGGGCCCGCCCCGTAGGCCCGCTCGACCGTCCCAACCAGGTTACTCCAGCTAAACCGCTCACCGATGTCATGCGCGGCCTGACGGCCCATCCTGATACGCCGCGCGTCATCCCGCAGCAGCCCGGTCACCGCCCTGGCAAACCCCTCTGTGTCGCCCGGAGGGACGAGCACGCCGGTCTCGCCTTCCCGAATGCACTCACCATTCTGCCCCACATTTTCCGCCACCACCGGCACACCATCACCCAGAAGATCAACCAGTTTCACGGCGCATTTTGCCCGGTTGACCAGCGTGTCGTCAAAGGGGTAGATCGCCAGCTTCGCCTGAGCAAACAGACCGTCAAGTTCGTCGGCTGCTACCCAACCGGTGTACGTCACGTCCGCCCCTCCACACCCCGGCCCTCCATCTTCCATCCTCCCGCCATCGCCGTCGGACGCACCCGAAGCCTCATCCCGCACGGTCAACCCTGCGTCGCGGGCCAGGCGGAGAAAACCCTCCTCCTCATTGAAGAGCCCCTTCCCCACCACAAGCAGCCGCGCGGAGGGGAGATCCTTTCGAACACGCAGGAAAACGTCCATCACGCGCTCCGCCGGGAACTCGAAGAACCGGGTATATAGAAGGATCGTATCATCTGACGGCTGGTCCGAGGTCCGCACCCGTATCGGCCCCCTCGTCCCGTTCGGCACGTAGAACACGCGCTCCTGCGGCACGCCCAGCGCCCAGACAAGGCCCTCGAGGGTCCGACTGGCCACCGTCACTGCATCGGCGTGAGTGAGGCCCCAGCGCTCCTGCCACGCGAAGAACCGGCGCTGCAGTGGCGAGTACCCGGCGAGCTCGTTCCACCCCCCCGGCCCTTCCCAGTCGTCGCTGTCCACCACCAGACGGCACCCGTCCGTCGCGGGTAGGACGTGGAGAAGCCAGTGGGCAAGACCGCTGTACGCCTTCGGCTTGAAGAGATGAACCACATCAGGCCGCAGAGCCCGTGCTCGGCCCACCAGGCGGGCAGCCGTGACCCCGTGGAAGAGCCCGGGGACCGACGGAGGCAGCTCCACATTCTCCACCCGTACACCCCCATCTTCCCACCGGCGGCCCGCGTCACGTCGATTCTGCCACGGAGGGAGGAGCATCGTCACCTCGTGTCCTCGCTCCGCCAGCGCCTGCCCCATCGGCAGCGCCCGGACGCGCATCGTCCCGAGGGGCCGCATGCCGAAGGCTCCGACCATGACGACCTTCACCGATTTCTCCCCTCGGCCAGCGCTCGGCATCGACCAGCCTGTCCAGCCTTGCTCCGCACACCTTCGCCCCGGCAGGCCACCCTGCAACCTGATCCGGGGCTTTGACCTCTTCCAACCGGCATCTCCCGTCTCTCCACCATTTCGACGGTCATTATACCCGCCCCAAGTCGCGCGGCAACTCTCCGTGCATGGCGTGCCTACCTTGTCACTGTGCCTGGCTCAGTCATTCCTAATCCAGGGTCATGTAGGGCAAACTCACGACGGGTTCACTCTTAAGCTTCGAATCACATCGAAAACGGGTGCGCGAACGGGCTGTCATAGATCTCGCGGCGGAAGTCGGAAACGGCGTGAAAATGGGCCTCTACAGGCTGTCTGCTGTCACGAATCATCTCTAGCCAATCCGCGGTCGGTCCGCGACAACTCGTTAGCGCACGCATCGAAAACTGTCATGTTGACAATCCATACCCTCTACGGTAGCATGA
>CAZIWL010000205.1:0-6122 GCA_964542755.1 uncultured Anaerolineales bacterium | reverse complement strand
TACACGTGGCCCCAACGAGAGGAGTCCGTCCGTGGAGACGATCTTGAGGAGCAGAGAAACGCGTGTCGTCATCAGCCCCGACCGTCCCACTGTGCTCATCGGGGAGAGGATAAGCGCTGCCGCGAGAGACGATCTTGCCCGTGCGCTGCGTGATGGAGACCTGGAACCGCTGCGGCGCGAGGCAGAGAAGCAAGTAGGCGCGGGTGCCGACGTGCTGGAGGTCAACGTGGGTGCCCCCGGAATCGACGAGACCGAGTGGCTGCCCAGGGCCGTGCGCATGGTGCTTGATGCGGTCGACGTGCCCCTGTCGATCGACACATCCGACTTCGAGGCCTTGGAGGCAGCCCTCTCTGCGCACCGGGAGCACGCACCGGAGGGCAAGCCGCTCATCAACTCGGTCAACGGGGAGGAGCGCTACCTGGAGGCTATCCTGCCCCTCGCGGCTCGGTACGGTGCGGCCGTCATCGGGATGACGCTGGATGACGAGGGTATCCCCGAGACTGCCGACGAACGGTTGGCCGTGGCGTGGACTATCGCGGAGCGGGCAGAGGCCGAGGGTCTTGCCCTTGAGGACGTGGTTATCGACTGCATGGCGCTCTCCGTGAGCACCGACCCGGAGGCCGGTCGGGTGACGCTGGACGCCATCCGGCGCGTGCGCCAGGAGCTCGGCGCCAACATGACCTTGGGCCCCAGCAATGTCTCCTTCGGCCTGCCTGAACGTGACAGGCTCGACTGGGGCTTCACGGCGATGGCCATCCAAAACGGCGTCAATTGCCCGATCGTGAACGTGGAGCGGGACCGTTGCTTCATCATGGGGCTCGACGTCATCCTGGGCAAGGATCCTCAAGGTCTCCGTCTCATCGAAGCCTTCCGCGAGGAGCGTGATGCTGCTGGATAGGAGAGCCGTCTCGCAGCTCTTCTTATTCAGGGCTAGCAGCTAACGCAGCTATGCCTAAGCGCCAGGTCATCATCATCGGCGGAGGCCCGGCCGGCCTCATGGCCGCCGGGCAGAGCGCTGGCACCGGGGCGGAGACGCTCCTCCTCGAGAAGATGGACCGAGCCGGTGTTAAGCTCCGCATCACGGGACATGGACGCTGTAACCTTACCAACGCCGACTCCGTGCGCGAGGCCATCAAATACTTCCCATCCGGTGGCCATTTCGTCCGGCCCGCCCTCTACAGCCTTTCCAACGAGGCTCTGCGTACGTTTTTCGCCGAGCGCGGTGTGCCGACGGAGGTTCAGCGTGGCGGCCGCGTCTTCCCCGTCAGCGAGGATGCTAGGGACGTGGTGGCGGCGCTGACGAGGTGGGTCGATGAGCAGGGGGTCACCCTGAGAGTCCAGTCGGCCGTGACGGGCCTTGTACTTGAGGCAGGGCGGGTGACGGGTGTCCGGGTAGCCGATGGCAGAGTCTACGGCGCCGATGCAGTCGTCGTCGCGACTGGAGGAGCGTCGTATCCTGCAACGGGTTCCTCGGGTGATGGTTATCGCTTGGCGAAGTCAGTCGGCCATACCATCGTGCCCGTTCGGCCAGCCCTGGTGCCGCTGGAGACCGCCGGGGACGCTGCGCGCCGTCTTGAGGGGCTCAGTTTGCGTAACGTCAACGTGTCCGTTTGGATTGCCCGTGCTGGCGAGCGCAGCGGGAGTGGGAGCAAGGAGGCCGATGCTTTCGGCGAAATGCTATTCACCGGTTTCGGCGTCTCCGGTCCCATCATCCTCACTCTCAGCCGCCAGGTGGTAGACGCGCTCCGCATGGGCAGCAGGGTCACCTTGTCCATCGATCTCAAACCCGCCCTCGACCATCCGACCCTCGACGCGCGCATTCTTCGGGACATCGACGCGAGCCCGAAGCGGCACGCCCGGAATATGCTTGCCGAGCTTCTTCCCAGTAGCTTGATCCCGGTCTGCCTCGAGCAGACCCGGCTTGCCCCGCATCAACCCGCGCATCGGATCACGGCCGAGGAAAGGCAGCGGCTCCGTATCTGGCTGAAGGACTTCCGACTCAGGGTGACCGACCACCGGCCTCTGCAGGACGCTATCGTGACCGCCGGGGGTGTGGACACAGCGGAGGTCGATCCCCATACCATGGCGTCGCGTCTTGTCGAAGGGCTCCACTTCGCCGGCGAGGTCCTCGATGTCGATGCCGAGACCGGGGGGTACAATCTCCAGGCGGCGTTCTCGACCGGGTGGGTTGCCGGTCGCTCCGCCGCCCGGGGGTAGCCGGATCATCACTGCTTCGCCGACCCGGGTCGCTGCGAGATAGTCCAACCAAGCTCCTCTCCGGTGTGCGCGTACCAGCGAGTTGTCCCCCCGTATCCGCTCCGTGCGTTGCACCTCTCTCGTGCGATGCACCTTGGTCGCCGTACCCCCTCCTCGACCCGTCGGTCTCCTTCATCTAGGGTTCATCACGCGCCGAACAGGCCTGCCATGGACCGTGAACCGCGACAAGAGGTGGGAGTACGCCCGTGGCAGGGCCACCCAGGGTGCGCACGTGAGCAGCGCTCGTCGGCGAGAGCTGGGGACCCGATTGTGTTGGGCCGATCTGTGGCCGAATGCGTCCATTCGTGGTGGCATCTCAAGGCTCTCGTGGTAAGATAAGCAGGGGTCCAGGGCGACGGTCTGGGGGCCGTGGGCTGGCTAGAGGGCTGAGTCGATGAAGAGCCTCGGGCGCTTGGGGGCCAGCGACGTGTTCTGCAGGAGGAGAGAGGAATAGATGAGGACGTATCGTCGATGAACGACTTTACCCGAGATGCTGGGGCATTGCGGCATAGACTGACTGAGCTCTTGGCGGAACGAAGCAGGGCCGGGGATTTCTCCGGGACCGTCTTGCTCCAACACGGCGATGCTCCGCTGTTCCAGGGTGCCTACGGCTACGCCAACCGTCCCTGGCGCGTCGAGAATGCCGTCGATACGCGCTTTCGCATCGCCTCGATATCCAAGATGTTCACGGCCGTGGCGGTTCTGCAGCTTGTCGACGCAGGCGAGCTGTCGCTGGATACCGAAGTGGCCCCTTGTCTGGATCTGGAGGAGACGGCTATCCCGCCCGAGGCCACAGTCTACCATATGCTGACCATGACGTCTGGCATCGCCGATTGGTTCGAGGAGTCCGGGAACTGGGAGGAGGACTGGGCCGAGCTCTGTCGGGACCATCCGATCTATCTCTTTCGAGAGAATGAGGATTACTTGCCCCTCTTCGTCGATGAACCGCCCATGTTTCCAGTGGGAGAGCAGTTCCAGTACAATGGGGCCGGTTACATCTTGCTCGGGCTTATGATCGAACGGCTCGCGGACGAGCGATATGCGGAGTACGTGCGGCACAACATATTCGCCAGGGCCGGGATGGCGCGCTCTGGCTTTGTGGCCTTGGACGATGTGGACCGTGAGGTGGCCGAGGGATACATACCGATCACCGATGCGGACGACCACATCGTCGATTGGCGCAAGAACATCTATTCAACGACACCTGAGGCAGCGGCCGATGGTGGCGCGACCTCGACAGCCGGGGATCTTGTCCGTTTCATCGATGCCCTGCGGAGCGGACGCTTGCTCTCGCAGCGACTGACCAAGGCGATGCTCTCGCCGCACGTTCGCCAGCGTGAGGATCGGCCTCGGGGTTACGTCTGGGAGTATGGCTTCGGCAACGCCTTCATCCGCGGTGAGGACGGCCGGATTGTGCGCTGGGGACACACGGGTGAGGAAGATGGCGTCAGCTGTCGCCTCTATCACTATCCTGGGATCGATGTCGACGTCGTCATTCTGGGGAATCAGAGTTGGTGCGCGGGACGTCTCGGCTGGGAAATCCACGATCTTCTGAAGGCGTGGATGCCGTAGATCGGCGCCGCGAGGAGGCAGTTGACGCGTCAGACGCCATGGCATACCGTCTCGCAATTTTTGACTTTGATGGGACCCTCGCCAACTCCATCCCGTGGTTCGCTGGAGTGGTCAATCAGCTGGCGGATCAGTATGGATTCGAACGGGTGAGGGAAGAGGACCACGAGACCCTACGGGGCTATGAGCCCCGCCGGTTGCTTGACGCTCTGGGTGTACCGGTGTGGAAGATACCCATGATGGTCTATCACCTCCGGTCCATGATGGCCCGAGATATTGATCAGATAGCTTTGTTTGACGGGATCGACGGTGTGCTGCAGAGTCTCTCTCAGGCTGGGGTAGTGGTGGCCGTGGTCAGCTCCAACTCGTATGACAACGTCCGCCGGACCCTAGGGCCCGAAAACGTGGCTCTCATTGAGACGTTCTCGTGCGGCGTGTCGATCTTTGGCAAGGCCGCCAAGCTGCGGGGCGTCCTCGCCAGGTGTAGGATTCCTCGGAGCGAGGCCATCTACATTGGAGATGAGGTGAGGGACATGGAGGCGGCGCGGGCAGCCCGGGTCGCGGCGGGCGCCGTGGCCTGGGGGTACAACACCTTGGAGGTTCTCAAGACCTGCGGCCCCAACGAGGTCTTCACCACCGTCCACGAGATCGTCGAGAGCCTTCTCCCCGGGGGCGAGCCGCTAGGGCCGGATCGTCTGCGGTCAGCGGGGACATAACCGGAGTGTCTGTGGAAGAGGCAAGCCGACAGCAGAAAGAGCGATCTATCTGGAGCCGCCAGGCGCCTTCCTACGATGCCAGGACGCTGAAAGTCTACGCGGCCGCCTATCAGCGGTCCGTGGCGAAAGCTTGTGCCGTGCTTTCCTCCCGGGACCGTGTCGTGGAGATTGGATGCGGGACGGGTATCGTTACGTTGGGGGTCGCGCCCTGCGTGGCGTGTGTGACAGGCACGGACATAGCCCCCGAGATGATCGAGGTCGCCCGTGAGAAGGCGCAGCAGCGGGGGCTGGAGAACGTCCACTTTCGCGTCAGCGATGGTTACGGCTTGCCCTTCGATGACGCCTCCTTCGACGCTGTTCTTCTGTTCAACACGCTCCACGTCGTCAAGGAGCCGGGAGCGTTGCTGCGAGAGGCTCACCGCCTTCTCCGACCATCCGGCTACCTGGTCAGCGCTACGGATTGCTACGCGGAGCCTGTTCCCCTTCCTATCCAGCTGAAGCTCCTGCTCCAGGATCTACTCAAGGCCCTTGGTGTCATCCCTTTCCTGTCGTCGTTCACTGTGGACGATCTGCGGCGGCTCTTCGAGTGCGCCTCCTTCGAGGTTGTGGAGACGGACATCCTCCACCCGGCCCCTGTGAATGCGTATGTCCTGGGCCGGAGGGTCTAGCTTGCACCGCCGACGCCCGGGGACGCATGGGCGGGCCGGCGCCGCTGGCGGCAGAGCCCCGGCCGATTTCCTGGTGTTGCGAGTCGAGGGGGATGTGCTATCATAGCCTCTGCGGAGCCACCGACGGCCCCGCGCTGTTTGTCTCATAGGAGTCAGGAGAGGGCTGCTTGACCACGGCCATTCGTTTCCATCAAGTCTCCAAGAGATTCACGCTCCACCACCAGCGCCCCCGTTCCTTCCAGGACCTTGTGATTCACTTTTTTAAGGGGAACGGCAGCTCGTCGGAGGGCGAACCTCCCGTCATGGATCAGAGTGTGCAGACCCGTGAGGAGTTCTGGGCGCTCCGAGACGTGAGTTTCGACGTGGAGCAGGGCGAGACCGTGGGGATCATTGGGCCCAACGGCGCCGGCAAGAGCACCGTGCTCAAACTGATCTCGCGGATCATCGAGCCGACGTCTGGCGAGGTCGAGGTCCGTGGGCGCGTTGGCGCTCTTCTTGAGCTCGGCGCCGGGTTCCACCCAGATCTCTCGGGGCGAGAGAACATCTATCTGAACGGATCGATCCTGGGCCTGTCGCGGGGCGAGATCGAGGGGAAGGTGGAGCAGATTGTCACCTTTTCGGAGCTTGAGCGCTTCATCGACATGCCGATTCGACACTATTCCTCCGGGATGAGGATGCGCTTGGGCTTTTCCGTGGCCGCGCACCTCGATCCGGAGATCCTGTTGGTGGATGAGGTGCTGGCCGTCGGGGACGAGAACTTCCAGCACAAGTGCCTTGACCGGATCATGGAGATCCGGCGGCAGGGCGCCACCATTTGCTTTGTGTCACACGGTCTGGATCAGATCCGCCGCCTCTGCACCCGGGCGATTTGGCTGAACGATGGCTCTGTAACGGCGGAAGGTGCTGTCGATGA
>CAZIWL010000204.1:0-6144 GCA_964542755.1 uncultured Anaerolineales bacterium | reverse complement strand
AGAATCAGTGTCCGCCCAGTGCGAGAAGTGGAACGGCACGCCAACCGCGCATCCCCGCAGGGCCGGTGTAGGGGCTTGCCCTTCGAGCCACGACGCGGCAGGATGCGGCCGATCAGGCATGAAGCAGGTACGGGCGTGCTGAGAGCGGTGAACGACATGAATGAGACGATCTTCGTGGTTAGCAGGGGAGGCGCCGTCACACCGCCGACGGGATGGCGGGAGAAGTACGGCATTCAGGAAGGCGACGCGCTGCAGGTGATCGACCTCGACGGGGTCATCGTGCTCACCCCCAACGCAACCCTGGTTCCCCAGCTCGCGCAAGAGATCGAACGTCTGCGTCTGGAAGCTGGTATCACGACCGAGGAGATGCTGGAGGGATTGCAGGAGCAGCGCGAGCAGTACTACGTGGAGAACCACGCCTTCGGCATCTAGTCGGATCCTGGCCTGGTCGAGCCTCCGGCATCTAGTCGGATCCTGCCCCGGCCGAGCCTCCGTCGGACAGCCCTATCGACTCAGCTCGCCAGCCCTGATGATCGGCAGATACGTCCGCTCCCCCACCCACAGGAATGCCGCGCTGAAGGGCCCCCAGACCCCCTCATCGTTCCGCCCGCGGACGAGCACCACGTGCCGACCGGGCGTCAGGGCGGATACATCCATCTCCGTCTCGACCAGCTCGCTGGTCCCGTCCCACGCGCCGTCCTTCGGATGGGCGGGCACGCCCTCCCCGTCCCCACCCGGCACGTCCAAGAAGACCTCGGCGCCCACCACTGCCCGCAAGCTGTCCCCGCAGCAGCGCTGATCCTCGACGACGGCCGTGACAGTGACCGCGGCCGTCACCGCCGGGCCGGACCCACTGACCGTCAGCGACTCCGCGTCCGGACCGTACGCCGTCGCGTAGGGCGCGCGGGCGATCTTGTGGGCGTAGAGGAAGGCGGGCCGATTCTCCGCCCAGAAGTCGGTCCCTGGATAGCCGTCGATGCACTCGTACCGTGGGAAGAATCCACCGCATTCCCCATCATCCCACGGAGCCGCCCCCACCTCGAAGGTGTAGGCGGGAATGCCCAGCTTCCCGTAGGCCCAGTCGTCGGCCGCCCCGTCCACCTTGTAGCCGATGGACCCCGAGGCGTCGTAACCGTTGTAAGAGGCGAACTTCCGCCCGATCGTGCGCAGCCCGGCCTCATTCGGCGCATCGCCGTAATCGTCGAAACCCCAGGGCCAGAGGACCATATCCCCGTAGCTGTGCAGGCTGATGAGGATGCCTGTCGTGGTGAGGGGCGAGGCTGCCGCGATCTCGTTGTCCCCGTTGGGGCCGTTCTGGTCGCCCATCAGGGCCGTGACCGTCGATTCAAAGGCCTGGGTCTCCGGCTCAGAGGCCGGCGCGGGGCCGCGATAGGTGATGCTGCAGGGATTAGGGCTCGAGCCGCCGCAGCAGCCCCAGAGGAAACTGTGGTTCCGGTTCAGGTCCACGCCCCAGTCGTACGAATCGAGGCAGCCGTCGTCCCAGTCCATGTTCTTCCTCCGGTTGGCACCCGTGTTCTGCTCGTTCTCCGCGTGCCCGTCGGGGTTGTGCATCGCCAGGACGTAGCATACGTGATGGTCCACCAGCCAGGTCACATCCGGGTCCCGTCCGTAGCCGCCCTTTCCGTCGTACCCGGTGGTGAGGTGCTTCAGGTAGCGGATGGCAAGCTCAGCTGATGCGACCTCCCGGGCGTGCATCGCAGCCGAGAGGAAGAAAGCCGGTTTCTCGTCGATGGGACCGAAGGCCGGATCCTCGCTCGTCACGCGCATCAGCCAGAGATCACGGTCGGGGTGGCCGGGCTGGCCCGCCATCCATGCGTCTCCAATGTCCATCAACTGGGTGATGTCCGGATGGGCGGCCTCGAGGTCCTCCAGGAACTCGACGATGTAGCGGCCGTAGGCGTTGGGCACCTGGTTGTCGAAGTGGTAGTAGCGCGGATCAAGGGCGGCGGTGGTCTCCAGCCCGGCGGTCTGGGCCTCCAGGAAGCGCACGCTGTACCCCAGGTCCTCCAGCCACGCCCTCTGATCCTCGGAGATCGCGGCGACGGCGTACCCGTCCTCAGCACGGGCCTCCCAGATGTCAAGCTCTCCCGCCACCGCGTCCAGGTGAGCCTGGCTTCGAACCTCGATGCGGACGACGGAGTTCCCAGGCCCGCCGCGGGTCTCGCCCGTGGCGACCAGCAGACCAGCGCCCGGTGCAAAGGCACCGGACGTCAGGGCCAGAAACAGGAGTAGAGGCATGTGCAGCCATCTCCTCCGTCTGATTTCACGTCCCATACCCCATAGTCGCAACCCCGGCTCCTTCTGCGTAGATCGTCTGCGGAACGGACACACTGCCGAATGCGTCGCCAGTATACTGCTGCCCCCACCCCGCTGTCAAGGGGTCTTCTGTGCGGGCAGACGTTTTGGAAGACGCCGATTCTCGCCGTAGATCCGAAAGAACCACAGATACGGGCAGACTCGCGCCGAGCGAGCGCCGGTTGAGTAGACGTTGAGCGAAGCGACACGTCGTATCGAACCCAAGCGAGGGGTATATCCCACCCGATTCCGCCGCGCAAGCCGCTCCTTGATCTCGACGCTGTGCTGAGCTTGTCGCTCGCATTGAGCCCATCGAAATGAAGCATACACCCAGCCAACGGCGCTGGGCACCCTTCGAGAGCCTCAGGCCGACGCTCGATCGGCGTCGCTTCGACGGTTTCCCTTTCGAAACGTCTGGCGCGCGGGCTGGACACGGATCCTCGCAGATCTGCACAGATCCTCTGAATCAAACGGGGACAGAATGGCCGACGGCGGCCGATCTGCTGACCGCCGCGGTTGATGATGGCCTGACTCACGTCACATTCCCGGCGGTTCCACCGCACGAGTTGCCGGGAGGTACCCATCGCGTTACCATGAACCTATTATGAAAACATTCTTATCCATCATCAAATGGCTCCCTCTGGGGCTGCTGGTCCTGATGCTGGCGCTGATTGCCGGCAGCAGCCTCCACCACATCGTCAGGACGCCGCGCGAAGAGGCTTCCTATCCGCCGCCAGGGCAACTGGTGCCGGTCAACGGTCACCGGCTGCACGTCTACGCCGAAGGCGAGGGCGATCCCACGCTCGTGTTCATGGCCGGCAGCGGGACCACCGCCCCCACCCTGGATTTCAGGGGACTCTACAGCCGCCTGTCCGACGATTACCGCACGGTCGTCGTAGAGCGGGCAGGGTACGGCTGGAGCGAGGACGGCGGCACATCTCGCGACATCGATACGGTACTCGACGAGACCCGCCGGGCGTTGGCATCGGCAGGGGAGAGCGCACCCTACGTCTTGTTTCCGCATTCGATGGGCGCCCTGGAAGCCCTCCATTGGGCCAACAGGTATCCCGACGAGGTGGCTGCCATCGTCGGGCTGGACCCGGCGACACCCCCCGTCTATGAGATCATGCCGCCGCCGCGTCTGATGCCGTCGCTGGTCGCCTTCACCTCCCGGACCGGCCTGCTGCGCCTGGCGCCGTTCATCTGCCGTGAAGCACCAGCGGCGAAGCATCTGACTGACGCCGAAACGGCGGCCTACTGCTCGCTGATGGTCCGGCGCACGATGACGGCCGACGTGCTGGCCGAAATCAAGGTGACCCAGGCCAACGCCGAACGGGTCGCCGCCGAGGGAATTCCCGATGTGCCCCTCTACGTCTTCATCTCCAATGGGGACGGTGTGCCCGTGGAGAACTGGAGCGAGATTCTAGCGAACTACGTCGAGTCAGCCGGGGGCCAGTACAGCTTGCTCGATGTGGGCCACTTTGTCCACAATGAAGCGACCGATCTGATAGCCGACGAAAGCCGGGCCTTTCTGCAGCAGATCGGGCGCTAGAGGCTGCGAACGCAGGTCCGGTTTCCGTACCTGACGTACCCCTCACTAAGGCTGGAACTCGATGTGGACGACGGTGCTTCCAGACCGGGCCCGCGTCTCGTCCATCGCCGTCGAGGGGGCAGCACATGGCCCAACGGTGCCGAGCGCCAAGATCATGGTCAGCAGCGCGGGAATGCGCTAGCTCATAGGAAGCTTCACCTGGTCTCGTTGCCGGAACTTTGGAGGGATCGCCCCCGGCACACGAAGCAACCTTGGTCAGGTCGCGGCACCCCGTAAGCCCTCCAGCCACGCAACCAGGTCCCCCGCGACGTGCTCCCAGCCCGGCTCCTCGATGATCCAGTGGGCGTGGGAGGGGTACTCCTTGTAGGTCGCGACGTGGTCGTACTTGCGGGCGACGCGGCGCACGACCGAGGGCGGCACCATGCGGTCCTTCCCGCCGCCCACCACAAGCGTGGGGCAGGTCACCTCCGTTTCGTCAACCCGAGCCGCCCCATCTCCATCGAGGAACCAGTAGCCGATCTCAAAGACCGCATGACCGGACTCCCAGACGAGCTCGTCGTACGTCTCGCGCTGCTCCTCCGGATCGAGCAGGTGAAGGGTGGAGTAGACGGACTCCTCGAATCCCAGGCGCACCGGCTTCCGCCAGAAGCCCCATTGAACCTGCATCTTCCAGAAGGTGCGGATCACCGATGGTTTGTGCACCAGCAAGATACCGGCGGGCGGCGCAGGGGTGAGGAGGACGGCGGCCTCAGCCAGGCCGCGGGCAGCCAGCATCTGAGCCAGAAGCCCGCCCATCGAGTGCCCGATGATGATAGGACGCCGGTCCAGGTCCTCAATCTCCTCCCCCAGATCATCGGCGTAGTCGAGGAGGCTGGTGGTGCCGAGGCGTGGATCCGGGGGCTCGCCGGGCTCTATGTCGTGGTAGCGCAGTGTCGGTCTCACGCACCGGTAGCCTCTCTCCGTGAAGAACGCCGCATAAGCATCCCAGACGTGGGGCTTGGCCCACATACCGTGGATCATGAAGATTGTGTCGGTCACAAGCCACCTCCTGCCGCTGCTGGCGCTGCCGAAGCGAGATACGCCGGCGCTCTCCTCCGGTCCCTCCGGCGCCTCGCCAGTATACTACCATCGAACTGGGGGTGTCAAGATCGGCAGCTTCCCTCGCGCCGGGAGGCCTGGAAGCCTGCCGCACCCCTGGTGCCCTCTCCTTGACAACCAGAACGCGAGACGCGTAGTATGTTCATAGGCCTAGTAAGCCCTATGTACCGCGAAGGAGGTGGGTTGTGGAGAGGCGAATCGGGACCACTGACCTGCGACAGCGTCTCACCGACGTGTTGGAGGCCGTATGCGAGGATCGGACGGCGTACGTTGTCGAGACCTTTGGCCGTCCTCAAGCAGCCATCATCAACCTGGACGACTACGAGCAATTCCAGCGGCTGCAGGAGGAACGGGAGGCGTTCTTCGAGTCGCTGGAGACCACCGCCACGCGGAACGCAGAGCGGAACGCGGGCCTCAGCGACCAGCAGATACTGGCGATCATCGAGAAAGCCCGCGAAGAGGCCGCCGAGGCCGGCGGGTAGACCGTGCTCCGCGTGGTCATCGACACCAGTTCCCTCGTCAGCTATGTGTTGACGAGGGGCGAGATCACGCGCCAGATCATCGCGCACTGGCGGGCCAGTTCCTTCCGGCAGCTCTCGACGTCGGCCACCCGGGCAGAACTTGCCGCGGTTCTGCAGCGGTCGCGGATCCAGCGACTGGCCGTCGCCCCGTTGGATGAGCTGGCAGCCGGTTTGGATCGGTTCTCGCATCACGTGGCCGGAAACCTGGAGCTCCCCGTTCCGTGCCGAGATCCCAAGGACGTCAAGTTCGTGCTCTGCGCCATTGAGGGTCGCGCGGACTATCTGGTCAGTAGCGACCACCATCTGCTAGCTATGCGCCACTACCGCGGGGTGGCCTTCGTCAACCCAGGACAGTTCCTCTTCGCACTGGAGCTCCATACCATGCACGAAACGGCGATGGCGGAGCGCTTCGGACGCCAGGTCTTGAGCGAGATCCTTGAGAGCGTTCCTCTCGAACCCGAGACAGCGGCCAGGCTGAAGCGGGCTGCGTCTCGATCGAACGCAGGCCAGCACTGAGCCTTGGCGGTGGGTCGGGTGCCCATACCCGACGCCCTTCAGCACTGGCTGCCTATGGGACACGGGTTTCCAAGGATCTGCACGGATCGGGTGCACTAACGAGTTGTCGCGGACCGACCGCGGATTGGCTAGAGATGATTC
>CAZIWL010000203.1:0-6184 GCA_964542755.1 uncultured Anaerolineales bacterium | reverse complement strand
GCGGCCCAACATCTTCATCCGCGACGAGGTGACCCATCCCCTGGAGGTGAAGGCGGCCCGCGTGACCAGTCCGTAGGCCCGCGGGTCTGAGCCACCCTCCTCCATAGCGCGCATACTGGGCAATACAGCGGTTTACGCAGGGACGAGACCTGTCACGGCCGAAAACCCTATCCGCATCGCCAGGTGGTACACTCTTACTTCAGTGATTCTGGTACACTTATGCTTCGTTGACAACACAGTCAAAGCAAGATTCTTCGTGAGTCAATGCGTCACAGGTGCCAACTAGAAATGCCCACTGGGAGGATCGGGGATGTCACGGCAAACTGCCTCCCGAACAAGGAGGTGACAGAGACAGCGATCGATGCTCAAGTGAGGATTCAGATGAGGGAACGAGAGAAGGGGTGCAGCCAGGAGCAAGCAGCAGCCAGCGCTACTGTGAGAAGTCGATAGACCGTGGCCAAGCACGAGCAGCTGGGGAAGTTGCCGAGGGAGCTAAAGCAGCCTCGTCCGTATCGGAGCCGGCCGGACGCCTTCGCGGCAGATTGGCCCACGACAGCAAAACGGCCAGCCCCATTCATCTCGCCGCTCTCTTCACAGGCCAATCCACCCATCCTCCAGCCGCACGTCGGCACGGTAGACCTCTGATGGAGCTGCTAACGTTGATGTAGAGGTTGCTCGACTTGGCGTAGACCCTTCCGCTCAATCATGCAGTCCCTGGTCACGACTCCACTGGAAGAACTCCATTCTGCCAAGCGGTCAAGAAGGGCAGAGCAGCCTTAAAGCGACCTTCTAGAAGGCCGCTCTAAGGCCCTTTTTGCGCAGCGTGAAGCCGAAACTCGTCATTTGAAGACCTAGATCTTCCCTAATCTTGTTGGACGGCGGCGATTCTCCACAATCGACCCTTGTTGAGTGGAGTCATATTGCCGTTTTCGTGCTCGAAACGCCCTCGGGACGAGGGCATTTGGATATTCAGCTGTGAGCAATGGAAAGATCGGTGTGTCGCTTTTGCCTCAATGCATTTCTACAGTGTCTTCTCAACAATCTGGGGCCGCCTTGCTCTTGCCGGGTTACAGACCCGCCGCAAGCACCCCGGAGTATTGAGAAGACACTCCATACGCTTCCTTGACCTACAAGTCAATCAACCTACCGTCTCGTGATTGGAATCATGCGGCCGCTGCCGAAGGATTTTTCGCTGACCTTGAGGATGACGCCCATCTGCCATCGCTTGTGCTCGGAGCGCCGTAGAGTCATGTCGCTGCGATTCTCCTGCACGAGACGCTCCATAACCGGAGCGATCTTGGGATAGTCGAAGGGATCGACCTGGCCCGGTCGCAATTCCGCCGTCGGTTGCCGCTCTAGGATGAAGCGGGGAATCACGCCACGAACCGAGTTAATCCAATGCGCGAGGGCGATCACATGGGGCTTGGTGACGTCCCCAATCGGGCAGAGTGTGCCTGCCATATCGCCGTAGATGGTGGCATAGCCCAAGGCCAACTCCGTCTTGTTGCTGGCGTTGAGCAGCATGCCCCCGTAGCGATTCACGAAGCCCATCAGAATCATGGCCCGGAGCCTGGCCTGGATGTTCTCACCCGTCACGCCCCTATCCAGCAGGTCGCCCAGCGTCTCTTCCGCGGCGACGTGCAAGCGCTCCAACTCAACCACCCCGAAGTGAATGCCCAGCGCATCGGCCAGGTCCCGTGCGCTCGTCGTGGAGCGCGGATCGTTGTAGCGTGAAGGAATGGCAATCGCGGTGACACGCTCTGGCCCCAGCGCCTCGGCAGCTATCACGGCGACGACCGCCGAATCGATCCCGCCGGACAGCCCCAGGAAGACGCGCTCCAGGCGGTTCTTCTGCGCAAAATCCCGTACCCCCAAAACGAGCGCCTTGTAAAGCTCCTCCTCTGAGTTCTCACGCTTGCCGGCAGGCGCCTCTTTCTCGAGTTCAACTTCGCGATCAACTTCGAGATCAACCACCCGTACCTCTTCCTCGAATCCGGTCAGCCGGGCGATGATACCGCCGTTCCCGTCGATGACGAAACTCCGACCGTCGAATACCAGCTCGTCGTTCCCGCCGCAGAGGTTGACGTACAGCAGCGGGCAGCTTTGGCGGCGGGCATGATAAAGCCGCTGCTCCATGACCCCTTGCCGGTACGGCGAGGCGGAAATACAGATCAGCAACTCCGCCCCGTCGGCCACAAGCTCGGCCCCTGGATGAACGTCGTACCTCTCGTCCCAGAGGTCCTCGCAGACCAGAACACCCGCTTGCTTTCCGGATATGACCGTTGGGGACAGAGCGGGGCCGGGCCTAAACCAACGCGGCTCGAAAAAGACGTCATGGGAGGGCAGCAGCCGCTTGGCGGCGACCAGTCGAGCCTCACCGCCGTCCAATAGGAGCGCGGCGTTATACAGTCCCGGATGGTTGGGTAGCTTGCGGTCCCCCGGCGTCAGGCTGCCAACCACAACCGCAGGCCCGCCACGAGCGCGACGGGCCAGGTCGAGGTTCGCTTTGGTCACCGCCTCGACGAAGCTGGGATCGAAGAGGATGTCGCGGGGCGGGTATCCAGGAACCGCCATCTCCGGCAGGACGACCAGTGCAGCATCTTGGCTGCGGGCGGTCGCTATCGCCGCCAAGCAGCGTTCGACGTTGCCCTCCAGATCGCCAACGCACGGGTTAATCTGCGCCAGCGCGGCTCGGAAGCCGCCCGTCCTCCGGATGTCGTCTGTCCCCTTCATCAGAACTGCCCCGCTACCGCTTCGAGGAGGTTGAGCGCTTCCAGCACCGTGTCACGCCGTAGGCAGACCATATCGCCGAGCATGAACGTGCGATACCCCAGCGAGAGCAGAAAGGCTGCGTCGCCGATATCGGCGCTGGCCGGGACGGGGTGATGGGCGAGCGAGTCGAACATCCGGCTGGCGACGACAGCCTCTGGGTCGGCGGCGATGATGTCGCGCAGCGCGCCGATGACTCGATGGGCACGCAATACCTCCACATAAAGGTCGCCGCGCGCGGCCACAAGACGGCCCTGCGAGGCGCCGTGCTGGCGGGCGTAATCAAGCCCCCGGCGCGTCTCGATCTTGAGCATGATCTCGGCTTCGGGGAGCAAGCCGCGCACCTCCTCGACATCGGCGGGGCTTTCCACGTAGGAGAGCATGACGCGCTTGAGATCTGTTTCCCTCATGGCCGCGAGATAAGCGCGATCCGTCTCGGTGAGCGTTCCTTCAACCTCAAGAGAGGGATGCACGATGTTGACCGATTCCCCAGGCCCGATGAGCCGGCGCGGGCCATCCTCCAGGATGATTCGGTCGCCGTCGACAGCCGCGATTCGCGCGTGTTCATTGCCATCGGAGAAGAATGCGTCCACCGGCGTCTCGACGCGAATGGGGTGGCTGAGGCGCACCTCGGTGTACGGCGGGATGGCCGCGCCAACTACCCGCAGTTGTCGCCCCTTGAGATCGACCCACAACGGCCGGCCAAGAGCACGTAGCCGGTCGAGCGCATCGGCCGGCCCGCCCTTGAGCGGCATTACCGTGTTCAGTCGAAATCCGCAGACCAGCGGGTGTCTGGCCACCGCGTCCAGAAAGGCAGCATAAGGCGGAGCGGTTACGATGGCGCGAACGTTCATAAGAGCACTCAGACCTTCAGGGTAGTTCCACAGTAGCCGCAACTGAACAAGCCACTGGTCAGTTTGGCCGGGATCGGCGCGCCGCAGCGCGGGCATTTCATCGCCAGCGGCTCGCTCACCTCGGCTACCTTCTCCTCGCTCTGGCGGGCACGCATGTTGTCCTGGAAATCTCCGAAGTATCCCCAGGCACGGGCGATGAGGCCCATGGCATAATCCACGGCCCGCTGTTCATCCTGGATGTGAATGATTTTCTGCTCGCCGATGGCTTGGCCCCACTGTTTGTCGACCTGGTCGCCCGGCTTGCCGGTCGGACGGCGCAGGAACCAGGTATTCCAGGCTTTGCTGACCTCTTGCCAGGCTTCGATGGCATCCACACGGTAGCCCACCCGCTGGCCGAGGTAGTGAGCGATCTGTCCTTTGGGCACCTTGGGGTGCATGGTGACATCGCCGAACACAATCAGAAAAGGTGTCTCCTCCAGGTCGGGAATCTCGACGTGGGTGTTGACCCAATGCGCGAAGAGCCCATAGCTTTCAGGTGCGTCGCCGCCACCGCCCTCGCCGTACAGTGAACCGAGGAGCTGTTCGAGATCAAAGCCGCTGGCAAAGGTGGTCACCTGCAACGGCCAGCGGTCGCAGTCCGCGTCACCGATGGCGGCGAAGCAGATTTCGAGATCATCCCGGTACTGGGAAAGGGTGTTGTAAAGCAGGGGCAGACGATCAAAGATCTGGAACGGCCAGTCGGCCATCGAGCCGGTCACATCTACCGCGATGATGAGCGGGTTGCCCGAATCCGTGCTGATGCGCTTCTGTGGATCGATTACCTTCTCATTAGGCCCGCTTTTCCTCGCATAAGTGCGCGGGCCGCTCGCTGCCGCCCGCTCCGCAGCAGCGCTTCGCTTACCCGCGCTGGCGGGGCTGTAGCTGTATTTCGCGTCGCCATACCATTCACTCGTATCTCCGTCCCACGTGTACATCGAGCCTCCTTGAAGCATTTGTGGCGTCTAGCGCCAACGTCTGTAATCCAAACTCGCGGCGGAAGCGCTCGTCGAGCTGCCGGAGTGCGATATAGTCCGCGATCTCTTTCGGCACCAGATCACGCCAAGCGGTGCCACGCGCCATCTCCCGGCGCACCATCGTTCCATCAACGGCGATTCTCTCATCCTCCAAGATCAGCTCAACCGGTTTCGCTATTCGGTAATCCTTGGCCAGCAAGCTCGCGACGTACGGGTTGGCGGTGACGAACAGATCGAGTGGCCCAAACAGATCGCGGATCATCAATCGCCAACGCGGGCCGTCGTCGAGATCGGGCACGGGGATCAGCGTGTAATTCTCCCGCCCGGGCAGCGCCAGCCGGATCATATCGGCGGTCTCCTGGAGCGTGAAGGGGTTGCGCAGGTTGTATCTGTTCGCGCTGCCGATCCCGATCAGAGCCTGAGCAGCGCAGTCGCAAAGGGCCCGTAGAACGAGCGCGTGGCCATGGTGAACCGGTTGCCATCGGGCAACCATGCCGATGGTATCGAAACGTTCTGTGCGAAGCGGTCTCCGCGATGGTGGTGAAATCATCTTCGAAAACCGTCTCCACGGTGCGGCCAACTCTTTGACGATCTGCTCTGCGTTTCCTTGTTCAAATGTCACATCCTTCTTTGAGGATCACGCCAACCTTGGTTGCGTGTTGCTGCCCTCAAGGAATCGGCAGATCCCCTGTCCTGGCTCAGAAGTCCATCCGCCCAGCGGTTGACCACGGAGGGCACGGTATCTAGCATCATACGGCGCGCCTAGTGGGAGATAATCCAGTGGGATTGCACCAACATCCGTGTTCTCGCAGACTCAGGGTGGCCGTGGACTCCATTTGATCATGGTAGGCGTGCTCAGACGCGCCGGTCGGCGGAGAGCTCCAAACCCGGCTGCGAGCTATCCAGACTCTGAATCAGTGGCGGGTCGAGAATGGTGCTTGATTCTGTTCAGCGCTTCTTGCTGCCAGCCAAGAGTAGTCATGATGGAAGCCGTTGAGCACCAGCTGCGATGAGAGCGTTGCCGTCACCGGTAGTGCGTCCGATCGCTCCGTTCCACACGGACGCGCTGCTTGATGGCCCGATGAGGCCGAGCAGGATCGAAGGTCTCCCTGTACTCCTCGACCAGCCGGCGCACTTGTCGCTCGTTCAGAATCACGAAGTGGTCGAGACACTCCCGCCGTAGAGTACCCAGGAACCGCTCACACACCGCGTGCGGCCGGCTGCCGGAGGCAAGCCCCAATTCGCGTGCGGCCGGCTGCCGGAGGCAAGCCCTAAGCCGCCGTCAAGCACGATGAACTGCTGACAAAGCAGGGCATTCTCCATCACGAGCTCCGACTTACAGGGGGTGAGTCCAGAGCAGCGTTCAGGACCGGACCATGATTCTCGGGCCTGGTCCAACTTCGGAGGCGCTTTTCAGCAGCCTGACGCAGAGAGTGTGCAAGTGCATGAAAGAAGTTGATGAAGAAAGTTCATGACCACCCGTTCTGTCCACGGCCTGGACGCTAGGATTCTACGACGGAGCGAGGCATTAGCACACACTTGTAGAAC
>CAZIWL010000202.1:4880-6212 GCA_964542755.1 uncultured Anaerolineales bacterium | reverse complement strand
TCGGGATGACCACTCGTGCGCGCCTCCGTTTCTTCTGGACCTCTTTTTGACTTCTGCCCCCTGATGTGCTAAGATAGATGTGTCTTTATTCCAGGGGCATGATTCTTGGGCTGCGGGCCGGTCGCTTGTTTTCATAGTCTTGTTATTATTCTTCTCTTGTTGGTCAGGCTGAGCATCACCGGCCGCGTGAAAACCTGCACCCACCTGTAGATAAGCTCCCGGGTCGAATGCCCCCGACAGGCGAGGCCGTGGCTGCCTCTGCGTGGCCGGACTTGACCGCCTGTCTCTGGTTATATCATTCTGAGTCATAGGGGGTATGGGGATGAGTGCGGATTTTATCTCTCGCATCATCGGGATGCTCGTGTTGGCTGTTGCCGGTATCTTCCTGGGCATCTACCTGGCAGCCCAGTTCAACGGCCCGCCCTACCAGTATGCCGCGATCTTCTTCCTTATCGGCGCCCTGGCCGGCCTCGTCTTGACGCCCTACCTCTCGGTGCGGCCCTTCTTCGCGGTCCGCAAGCGCATCCGGCAGGCACCGGCGCAGCAGCTGTTGGCCGGCACGCTTGGGCTGGTGGTGGGGCTGATCATCGCCGCGCTGCTGGTCTTCCCGCTGTCGTTACTGCCGCCGCCGTTCAAGCAGATCCTGCCCTTCATCGTCGCGGTGTTGTTTGGCTACTTCGGCGTCATGGTGATGATCACGCGCCAGCAGGACATCTTCAGCCTGATCCGCGGCCAGCTGCCGGATCGGAAGGGGGGGAGCCCCGCGAAAGGGCGGCCAGTTTTGCTCGATACCAGCGTCATCATTGACGGACGGATCGCGGACATCAGCCGCACTGGTTTCATCGACGGCGAGATGCTCGTGCCGCGCTTCGTGCTGAACGAGCTCCAGCACATCGCGGACTCGTCCGATGCCCTGCGCAGGCGAAGGGGCCGCCGGGGATTGGAAATGCTCCGCCGGCTTCAGAACGACTCGGTGACGCCGGTCCGCGTCGTCGATATGGACATCGAGGGTGTGCGCGAGGTGGACGACAAGCTTGTCGTTTTGGGCAAGCGCATGACCTGTCCCATCGCGACCAATGACTACAACTTGAACCGCGTGGCCCAGCTTCAGGGCGTTCAGGTGTTAAACATCAACGAACTGGCCAACGCTGTCAAGGCGATGTTCCTGCCCGGTGAGTCCCTGGATATCGAGATCATCCAGGAGGGCAAGGAGGTGGGGCAGGGCGTGGGATACCTGGACGACGGGACGATGGTCGTCGTGGAGGACGGGAAGCCATCCATCGGTCGACAGGTCGAGGTGGTTGTCACCAAGGTGCTCCAGACGGCGGCGGG
>CAZIWL010000202.1:0-4780 GCA_964542755.1 uncultured Anaerolineales bacterium | reverse complement strand
GGGCGAGCGAAACAGGGGGAGCGCAACAGAGGTCTTGAGGGGGATTCCATGGCATTGAGGGTCTACAATTACTTGACGCGCGAGAAGGAGGTTTTTGAGCCGCTCCAGGAGGGGCACGTCGGCCTATACGCCTGCGGTCCCACGGTGTATGATCACGCCCATCTGGGCCATGCCAAGACCTACGTGGCCCTGGACGTCATGGTCCGTTACCTCCGCCATCTGGACTACGACGTCCGCTACGTCCAGAATATCACGGACGTGGGTCACCTGCTGGACAGCGGTGAGGACCGGATCATCCGGAAGGCGCGGCTGGAGCGGGTGGAGCCGATGGAAATTGTCGAGACGTACACGCGCTCCTACTTCAGGGACATGGACGCCCTCGGTGTGACCCGGCCTGACATCTCCCCGCGGGCCAGCGGACACATTCCGGAGCAGATCGAGATCGTGAAGACCCTGTTGGAGAAGGGGTATGCCTACGAGACGGGCGACGGGGACGTCTACTTCTCGGTCGAGGAGCTGGATGAGTATGGGAAGCTCTCAGGCCGTAGGATCGAGGACCTCGTCGCCGGGGCCCGCGTCGAGGTGCGCGAGGAAAAGCGCCACCCGGCGGATTTCGCCCTTTGGATCCACGCGGAACCGGAGCACATTCTCCGCTGGCCGTCCCCGTGGGGCTGGGGGTACCCGGGGTGGCACGTCGAGTGCACGGCCATGGCGACGCGCTACCTGGGGGACACCTTCGACATCCACGGCGGAGGGATCGACAACATCTTCCCTCACAACGACTGCGAGATCGCGCAATCCGAGGCCGCCACGGGGAAGCCCTTCGCCCGCTTCTGGGTCCTGACGGGTTCGCTGACGGTGGATGACGTAAAGATGAGCAAGAGCCTGGGTAACTTCGTCACCATCAAGGAGGCTCTGGAGCTCTACAGCCCTGAGGCGATCCGCTTCTTCGTCCTCTCCAGCCATTACCGGAAGCCGGTGGACTTCAGCCGGGATGCGATGGTGGCGTCAGAGCGGGGGGTCGAGAGGCTCCACAACACGGTCCGGGCGCTGCGCCAGCGCATGGAGCAGGCGCAATCGCCGGGCACGGCGGAGCTCTCCAAGGTGGCGAGCTTGATGACCTACTCGGAGCGGTTTGCCGAGGCCATGGACGACGACTTCAACACGCCACAGGCCATCGCCGCCCTCTTTGACCTGAACCGGAAGGTGAATGACCTGCTGAACTCGGACAAGGCCCTCAGCCAGGGTACCTTGGCGGCCATCGACGACATCTACGATCAGCTGGGCCGCCGCGTGCTCGGCATCATTCCCGAGGACCTGGCCGACGACGTCAGCGGCGAGCTGGTCGAGGGTCTGATGGACATCATCCTCGACATCCGGCGGGAGTACCGCGAGGCGAAGGATTACGAGAGGTCGGATGCTCTGCGGGATGAGCTGGCCGAACTGGGCGTCGCCGTCGACGACCGGCCCGAGGGGCCGGTCTGGCGGCTCGAGCACGACGCGGTATGACGGAGGCCCTCTACGGCCGGAACGCCGTCTACGAGGCGCTGAGGGCCCGCCGCCGAGCGTTCCAGAAGCTGACGCTGGCCCAGGGCGTCCGGGACGCTGAGATCATCGACCAGATCATCTCCATGGCCGAGGAGGCCGGGCTCCGGATCGAGGTCGCTGACCGGTCGGCGCTGAACCAGTTCGGTCCCTTCAACCACCAGGGCGTGGTGCTGGAGGTGGGTCCGTACCGGTATGACTCCCTCGAGACCCTTTACGACCACGCCGAGGATTCCGGGGAACCCCCGCTTTTCCTGCTGCTGGATCTTCTCAAGGACCCTCATAATGTGGGGAGCCTGCTGCGCAGCGCCGAGGCCGTGGGGGTCCACGGCGTCATTATCCAGGAGCGGCGCGCGGTGGGCATCACGCCGACGGTGGTCCACACCTCCGTGGGCGCCGTGGAGCACCTGCGCGTGGCCCAGGTGACGAACCTGGTGCGCGCCATCGAATGGCTGAAGGATCAGCGCGTTTGGATCGTGGGGATGGAAGCGGTGCCGGGGGCGGAGCCCTACTTCGAGGCGGACCTGACGCTGGGGCTGGGCATCGTGGTGGGGAGTGAGGGCCGGGGAATGCGCCGCCTGGTGCGCGAGAACTGCGATTTCCTGGTGCGGCTGCCCATGCGCGGGCGGGTGACCTCCCTGAACGCCTCGGTAGCCGGGTCGATCCTGCTCTACGAGGCCCTGCGCCAGCGCACAATCTGGTAAGGAACCGGGCGCAGTCTGGCATCCGGGTCGGAGCGAGGCCGTGCCTAGGCAGTGACAGATGGTGAGTGATGAGTGATACCCTGTGGGGCCAGGTGAAGCGCCGCTGGCCCATTCTGGTCGTGGGGCTGATGGTCAGCGTAGGCCTCCTCTGGCTTACGTTCCGCGATCTCCGCTGGGAGGAGATTCGGGACGCCCTTCGGGGCGCCAACTACTGGTGGCTCGTGCCGGGCGTGGCGGTCTACTTCGCCACCCTCTGGTTCCGGAGCTGGCGGTGGAGCTTCATGCTCCGGGATGCGAAGCGTGTTCCAGCGGCCCGGCTCTATCCCGTGGTCGCCATGGGCTACATGGGGAACAACGTGCTTCCCTTCCGCCTGGGCGAGGCTCTGCGGGCGTATCTCCTCTGGCGGCGGGAGGGGATCAACGTCGGCACCTCGCTGACCACCGCGGTGCTGGAGCGGCTTTTCGACGGCGTGACGATGGTGCTCTTTGTCCTGTTCGGCCTCCTATTCGTCCCTATGTCAGCCTTCTTCCAGAACCTGGTGACCGTCGCCAGCGCGGTCTTCTTCAGTGCCCTGGCCGTCTTCCTCTTCCTGGCTTCCCGACCCCGGCTGATGGATCGCATCGCCCACAGCGTGATCGAGGCCGTAATGCCGTCCGGCATCCGCGAGACGCTGTTTGACCTCGTGGAGGGGGTCATCGCGGGGCTTTCGAGCCTGCGGAGTGGGCGGGACGTCCTGGTTGTCTTCGGCGTGACCCTGGTGGTCTGGCTCATGGAGAGCCTCATTCAGTGGCTGGTCAGTTTTGCCTTCGATCTTCAGGTTCCGTATTACGGAATCCTGCTGATGGGCGGCGTCATCAATCTATTGACCGCCCTGCCCTCCTTGCCGGGGTACATTGGGACGTTCGAAGGCGGCGGTGTCCAGACGCTGGAGGCGATGGGCGTCCCTTCGGGGCCCGCGGCGAGCTACATCCTGGTCCTCCGTGTGGTGCTCTTCGTCCCGGTGACGCTCCTGGGATTCTTCTTCATGGCCCGGGAGGGGGTGCGCTGGGCCGAGGTCTGGGAGGTGGAACAAGCAGCGGATACCACGAAGGACACTAAGGGACCACAAAGGGGCACAAAGAAGTCATGATTAGTGTCCTTTGTGCACCTTGTGTGTTTCGCGGTTAGTCTTACGAGGGGTTCTCTATGAGGATTGGTATCGTTGGGGCGGGGATCACGGGTCTGACGGCGGGGTATGAGCTGGCCAAGAAGGGCCACGAAGTCACGGTGTATGAGGCCCGCGATTACGCCGGCGGGATCGCTGCCGGGTTCCGCGGTGATCCGAGCTGGGACTGGGAGCTGGAGCACTTCTACCATCACTGGTTTGCCTCGGACGACGAGCTGATCGGCCTGATCGACGAGCTCGGCGCGCGGGAGAAGCTCATCTTCCGGCGCCCTACCACCTCCCTCTACCACGAGGGGGAGCTCTATGCGCTGGACAGCCCGGTGGACTGGCTTTCGTTCCTCCCGTTCCCGCCGATCCACCGCGCGATCCGCGTCCTCCAGTTCTCGCCCATCCCGTTTATCGACCGGCTGCGCGCCGGGTTGGTGGGCGCGTATCTGACGGTGGTCCGGAATTGGCGCCCTCTGGAGAGGGTGACGGCCCACGAGTGGATGCGCCGCACGGTGGGCGAGCGGGCGTACAACGTCCTCTGGCGGCCTCTGCTGGTGAGCAAGTTCGGCGAGGCCCATTACCGCGAGGTCAACATGGCCTGGATGTGGGCCCGGCTCTACAAGCGGACGGCCAGCCTGGGCACGTTCGAGGGCGGCTTCCAGGCTTTCGTCGATCTCCTCGTCCAGAAGGTGCGGGAGCACGGCGGCGAGGTGCGGCTGGGGGCTGAGGTCCAGTGGATCCGGAGGACGGAGGATGAGGGGCGTGTCGAGGGGATCCGCCTAGGCCTGGAGGAGAGGGAGACCGAGCACGATGCGGTCATCGCCACCGTCTCTCCCGAGACCATGCTGGCCATCACGCCCGAGCTGGGCGGCACGTACGCGGCGAAGCTGCGGGATTTGGAGTCGATGGGCGCTCTCGCCCTGGTGCTCGCCCTGGAGCGCGGATTGACCGACGAGCATTACTGGATCAACCTCCCCAAGGGTGCGGAGATCCCCTTCATGGGGCTGGTGGAGCACACGAACTACGTCTCCCGCGAGCACTACGGCGGCGATCACATCGTCTACTGCGGCGATTATCTGCCCCCGGACCACGCGTACTTCGAGTACTCGAAGGAGGAGCTGCTGGAGCTGTACCTGCCCGGGCTGGTGAAGATCAACCCGGCGTTCAGCAGGGATTGGGTGCGCGAATCGTGGCTGTTCAGGGAACCGTACGCCCAGCCGGTGCCGAAGGTGGATCACTCGGAGAGGATCCCGGCGCTGAAGACGCCGGTGGATGGGCTGTGGATGGCGACGATGAGTCAGGTGTACCCGTGGGATCGCGGGAGCAACTACGCGGTGGAGATTGGGCGGCGGGTGGCGCGGGAGGTGGAGCGCGCGG
>CAZIWL010000201.1:0-6297 GCA_964542755.1 uncultured Anaerolineales bacterium | reverse complement strand
GAGCGCGCGGCGCCGAAGGTCCGGGTCACGCTGAGGTAGCGGCCGGCGTCGCCGGTCGGCGCCACCGTGCCGCTGTCATGCGTGAGGCCGTCGCTCTCCATTTCGAACTGCCGCCACTCTCCGGCCGTGTCGATGCGCCACGGTTCGGCGGCTTGAGACAAGGCGGCAAGCAGGCAGCACGCCGGGAGCAGGAGCAGTGATTGCAATGGTCTGATCATGGCGGATGTGGAGTCAGGAGTTAGTCGTCGGGAGTCAGGAAGTCAACGAGTCAACGAGTCACGAAAACCGGAAACCTCGATTGGCCTCACCGGCCGGGGAGCCGGAGCAGGCTGAAGTCATCGACCCAGCCTTGCTTGAACAGCTTGTCGCTGGGCGTGCCCGTCGAGACGCGCAGCGTGTAGTTGCCGATTTTCAGGCCGCGGTACTGGCGCGTCCAGCGGACATATTTTCCCATCGGTGAGAGGTGGTCGGGGGAGGTGGCTGAGCCTGGCGTGACGACCTTCGAGTCGGCGTCGAGGAGCTCGAGCGTGACGTCGGGCCCGACGTTGTTGGTGGGGGAATCGTTGCTCATGAGCCACATCGCGAGTTCCCAATCGCCGGCGGGGATGGCGAGTTGCTGGGTGAGGGTGACGGTTTCGCCGCGGCCGGCCTGGAGGCGGAAGTGCTTGGCGCCGCCGTGCGGGGCGTAGTGGACGCCGTCGAGGGCGTCCTGCTCGCTGTCGATCAGCGCCGGGGCGGTGTAGCTCCACGGGGAGGAACCATTTTCGAATCCCGGGTTGGTGATGAGCTGGCGGTCCGGCCGGGCCTCGCGCATCTCGAACTCGACGACCCGGCTCAGCCCGCCGCCCGGCCACACCGCGCGGGCCTTGACCAGCGTGTCGCGGGTGATCGCGATCGGTTCCTGATAGACGGGCGACTCCCTGGCCGGGTCGGCGCCGTCGAGGGTGTAGACGATGCCGGCGGCGCCCTCGGGGGCGTCGAGTTCCACGGCGCCGGCGCCGACGAACATGCAGGCGGTGCTCGTCCTGCGCGGCGGCAGCCAGCCGTTGAGCAGGGCGCGGGTGACCTCGGGCTTGATCTTGTGGACGGCGCGGTCGTAGGTCATCAGGCCGTTGTTCTCGGTCTCGATGTCGGCGAGTTGGGTGTAGACGACGGCGCTGATGCCGTTGTCCTTGGACAGCTTCAACGCGGAGGACAGGACATCCTCGTAGCGGGCGGCCAGTTCCTGTTCGTTGGGGAAGACGCCGACGAGGCCGGGGCGGATGTATCCCCAGCCCTTGTCGTTCCACGTGTGGCCCGCGACGTTGAACCCGAGCCCGCCGCACTCGCCGGCCACCGAGGCGCGGGTGGCGGTCGGCCTGGGTCCCGGCGGCAGCGGGTAAAGGTGCTCGTCGATCACGTCGCCGGCGCCCTTGAACATCCCGCCGCCGGCCTCGTCGCCGGTGCCGCCCTCGAAGAGAAGCCGGACATGCCGGCTCCCGGCATTGACGTCGTATGCGTGCATGGTTGCGTCTTACGGGCTGTCACTGGCGCAACCGGCATGATGATCCGCGCTGAATTGCGAGGAGGCGCCCGTGGTCGGGTCACGGGGCGAGGCAGGCGTCCGCCGGCGGCGCGGCGAGACACCGAACCTCGCTGCACTGGCCGTGATTTCACTCCAGCGCCAGTCGCGCCTTACCCATTCCGGAACCGAGGCATCAAGCGCCGCGAACGTCTCCCGGATCCTCTGCTTTCGCCGCGGGTCCTTGTTGCCGTCATCCAGAAGATCAAGCAGTTCCCTGCCGGTTTCCGCTTGAGGACCGAAGCAGAGGGCCGCCCACTCGTCCAGTACCGCCTCCACCGGTTTTTCGGGATTCCAGTACCAGGAATTGAACATGGTGATTGCGATGTCCGTGTTCCATCGCTCGGCATAGAGCCAGCCCCCCTTCATCAGCCCGGGATCATAGTCGTTCAGCTCGCCCTGCAGGGATCTCCAGTATTCCTTCTTGACCAGCATCCCCGGATGATTCTTGAACATCGAGATCTCGGTAAACACCGTGAGTGGCCGCCTCGCGCGGTTGTAGTAATCACGGTCCTCGGCAGACATCCTGGCGTAACGGTGGTGGGGGGCGAGTCCCACCTCAAAGCCCGCAAACCATGCGGGAGTCTTCTTGTTCCCGTCAAGGCTGTCGACCAGGTTTCGCCAGTCTTTGCCGCCGAATGTCGGATGGTTGAGATGCCAGGTGTCGATCCAGATTTCAGTTTCCGGTGCGATTTCATGGATCCGCTCGCCCAGGGGCTTGGCAATGCGCCAGAATCCGCGGGTCGGCCAAGGCGTGCACTCCTTGCATGAACAGCCGCCCGCGTCCGCCGGGAAGATATTGTAGATGTCGACCGGCGCCAGGGCCCTGAAGACCTCCTCCTGCCAGGCGACCATTTGCTCCACGCTGCCCGGCTTGGACGGGCACATGTACCAGTCGGGACACCCGATGATGGGCTCGATGCGCAATGCTTCCGGCGAGGTCCTGTAGGCATCGTTCGCCGCCATGACCAGCCCGGTCTTCATTCCCATCCGCCGTGCCGTCGCGTAGAACCGCCGGTACAAGGCCAACCATTCCTGCGGTGAGAGCGTGTTCCTGTGCCGGTCGTGGAAGCCGGTTCTCGCGTCCTGCGCTTCCGTGTCGCCGAAGCTCTTGAACAACCCCATCTCGAACCACAGGCAGATCGCATTACACCCCCACAGGGCGAGTTCCTCAATGTAACGGTCCACCCGGTCCGGGTGATTGAAGTAGTGCTTGCGTGCCCACAGGTAAGTGCCGCGGTTGGGCATCCGCGGGGCTTCGCAGACATCCAGTGCGGGAATTTGCAGGCGCCCCTGCCCGTATCGCATTTCCCGCATCAACCGGCCGACGCCGGCCACCACGCCGCTGTCGCTCCGGCCAATCACATAAAGCTCGGGCTTGTGCGCATCAACCACGATGCAGTATCCATCGGGCCCCAGCGTGGCGATCTCCTTGCGCGCGGCCGAGAACGCCTTGATCCGTTCGTTGGATGTCACCGTCCCGATCACCAACCGGAACGCGGCGTTGCCGCCGGATTCGGCCAGCGCAGTCCCGGTGCGCTCCTGGATGCGTTCGGCCAGCAATTCCGTCGCCCGCCTTTCGGCCGGGCTCGGTCTCTCGCCCAGCGCCACCGCAAGTTCCCCGTTGGCGATCGTGACCACCCGGTTCCCGGCATCGTGCCCCCCCCCGCCTCCTCGTTCCTGGGCAATGCCGGTCCAACCCGCCGCGCAGAAAATGGCGGCACAGCACAATGTCTTCCGTGTGTTCATTCTGATGTGATGTCCTTTCCCGGCGCGATGCCTTGCTTGTGCGTCACGATTCGGACCTCCTTCGGAATCGTCGTCGCGGACGCGCGCCCCCGCCTTGATGTCATCGGTTTCCCTGCTTCACCTGGGGCGGTTTCAGCCAGCCTTCGAGCGCGTCTTCCGCGTGGTAGATGCGCGTCAGTTCGGCGAACGCATCCCTCAGGATGTTCCCCTCCAGACGGCCCTTTGTGAGATGCATCTCCCTGTCGATCAGGGCGCGCAGACAGAGGATTCGCCAGCGCCAGCTTGTCCGGGCCTCGGGCGGGAGGCGCGCATCCACCTTTTGCGCGAGCGCGTATGCCTGGATCGCATCGGCGCCGATGCGGTTTCGTCCCCGGAAGTTCTTCTCCAGGGTCCTGACCATCCTCACCACATCCTCCGCCACCTCCGGGGCGAACTCGTAGCCGGCATACTCGCGGAGTGTCTCGACGACGGGCTGCTCCGGGTTCCAGTACAACTGGAGCATCGCGACCTTGTTCATGTCCTCGTGGAGCCCTTCCGAATATGGCCAGCCGCCTTTCAGGTTGTCCATCTTGGAATACGTGTCCTGCAGGTGGCGCGGAACGGGCGTCGCGCCGAAGCCGCCCCACGGCTCGACGCCCAACATGCTGATCTCGGGAAAGTTGACGGCTGGGATATCGGCGCCCGGGACGGGCCCCATCACGTAATCGACCCAGGGCTTCCCCGCGGACAGGATCTTTCCGAGCTCCCGAAGCTCGTTCCCATTGTAGTACCAATTGGACAAGATGATCCGGGCGCCGGGCAGCTTCTCGCGCGCCAGTCCGGCCGCCGGTTTGGCGCACTGGAGGAAGCCGTTGAGAGCCCATGGACGGCATTGTTCGCAATCGCAGCCGCCCTGGTCGAAGGGCCACAGACAGATGTGGCGCGGTCTGAACGGACGCATCCAGTCCAGGAGCTCCGCCTTGATCCGCAGTTCATACTCCATGCCCGCCTTCTTGCCCGTGCAAACCTGGCACTCGTAGTAGCCGCCGCGCTTTCCGCCTCTCGATCGCAGCTCCTCGGGCGAATCGGCATATCCCTCGTTGCCGACCATCACAAAGGCCGAACTCATGCCGAGATCCGCGACCGGCTGCAGAATCGCCCCCAGACGCTTGCGGAAGGCAACCGCTTCCGGGTCGTCGAATCCCTCGAAGTGATGCATGTCAAACCAGACCATCAGGCTGTTGCAGCCCCAGAGCGCCAGCTCCTCCACGTAGCGCTGGATGTCCTCCACCGGCCCGTCATGATAGAAGTTGTGGAAGTGGGTGGCGAAATAGATGCCGCGAACCGGCTTCGCGGGAACCGACTCGCCCCGCCAGGCGCCGGGTGCGAAGCCGTCCGGGGAATACCGGCTGGTCCGCAGGAGCTTGCCCAGCCCGTAGAGCACGCCGGGTTCGTCCCGGCCGGCCACCTCGATGCCTGCGCCGGCACGGTCGCTGATCCGGAACCCCTCCGCGCCGATGGCCGGGTCGAACGCCAGCGCGACCGTCAAGGGCGCCTCGCCCTGCAGGACCACCTTCGCCGGACAGCGCTCCGCCACGTGGCGTGCGAAGACCGAAACGATCCTCCCGAGGTGCTCGCTCGGTGGTGCGGGCGGCACGACCCTCACCAGTTTGACGCTGCCGGCCGCGGCCGGTTGGGTTGGCGGGTCCGCGGGGGCGCGGCCGGCCGAGGCCGCGACAAGGCAGGTGCACGCGATCAGCGCGGCATGAAGCGGGATGGCTCCGTTTCGTTCGGTGGATTTCATTTGATGTTGTCGTCAGAACCGTCCGCAGGAGGCCGCGATCTCGGCCCAGGGCCAGTCGTCCTTGACCCATTGCGGCAGGTGCGGGAGTTCGCGCACGCCAACGACTACCATTTCGCCGGGGGCTGGGCCAAGGCGGCGGACCATCCGGTGCACAGCCTCGACTGGTTCGATTGTGTGAAGTGGTACAATGCACGGTCCCAAAGCGAACACCTGACACCTTGCCACGACCTCGCGTCGTGGGAGCCGAGCTGATTGACCATGCGCTCCAACGGGTGAACCCGTTGGGGGCGGGGGGCGGAACGTGGCTGTGTAGCTGGCTGACCATGCGCTCCAACGGGTGAACCCGTTGGGGGCGGGGGGCGGAACGTCGCTGTGTAGCTGATTGACCATGCGCTCCAACGGGTGAACCCGTTGGGGGCGGGGGGCGGAACGTGGCTGTGTAGCTGATTGACCATGCGCTCCAACGGGTGAACCCGTTGGGGGCGTTCCCCCAGGCCCCCCACGACCTCGCGTCGTGGGAGCCGGTGGTCAATCTGCTACAGCGGCCGAACCACTTCACCCGCAGCCCGAGCAAGGTCTCGAACCGCGGCGGCAAATCCATGATGCTGGGGGAGGTCGAGCACGGGGAGGAAGGATTGGGAGGCATCCGTCAGGGTCCGGTGACCTTGAGACGGGCGAAGCGGGCGGGGGCATCGGCCGGGATGGTGTAGTCCACGGTTGCGCCGATGGCGAGGTGGGACTCGGGGACGTCGCCCCAAGTCGCGAGGTCGGTGGAGGTCTGGACGACGTAGTCGACTCCGCAGACGCCGGGATAGGACGGGTCCTTGGTCCACTTCACGGTGCGGGTGGCGTCGGGCGCCGGCAGGGCGGTGAAGCCCGAGCCGGATTCGCCCATGAAGTATTCGATGCCGTTCTGCACGCCGTCGTTGTCATGGTCCATGTCAAGCGTCTGTCCCGGGGCGTTGGCGGCGGCCCAGGCGGCGAAGTTGTCGGCATGGTAGACCAACTGGATCGTGCTGTCGTGCTCTTGGACGGTCCAGGCGCCGGCGCCCGGGAATCCCGGCGCGCTGATCGCGATGGCGGCCGGGTCGAAGCCGGTGACCGCGCCGCCGGTGGTGGCGATGGCGAAGGTCCTGGTGGTTTCGGTGAAATTGGCGGTCGGGCCGCTGATGACGACGTTGAGCTTGCTGGCCGGGGTTTTGTT
>CAZIWL010000200.1:0-6308 GCA_964542755.1 uncultured Anaerolineales bacterium | reverse complement strand
CGGTCGTCGTGATGTGGTGCGCTGCGACCCTGATCGAGCGGCGCTGCAGTCGCGCCGAATTGTGCGCGTCGTCGCCGACAGGCCTGCGTATGGGTGTTCGAAGTGTGCTGGGAAGGGACAGGTGTCGCAAAGATGGTTCCTGTGCTGGACGCGGCCAGCACGGACGGCTGATGTTCTCCCTCTGTGATGGGTGTGTAGGAGGCTCGGCGACGGGGACCTTCTGATGTGGTGGGACTCGCCTCGGGGCGTTGGCGGGCCACAGGAGTTCGATGTCGGCGCGGGTTCCAGTGACTGCGAATCTGGCCCGGATGTCGGTGACGCCACCTCTGCACGGTGAGGGACGGTAGAAAGCATGGCGGGCGAAGAGCTTGGAGGAGAGATGGAGACCAAGACGGCAACCAGGGAGCGCATACTCGATCAGTTGGGCAGGCTTGAGCCGGCGCAGTGGAAGGAAGTCCTGGACTTCATCGGTTATTTGCAGCACCGTGAAGCGCGGAGGTGCGCGCGGCCTGGGAAGGCGACCATGACCGCCAGAGATCTTCTGGAATCGGGCCTGGTCGGCATGTGGGCGGATCGAAAGGACATTGACGATAGTCTGGTGTTCGCTCAGCGTCTCCGGCGCCAGGCGGAAACCCGTCAGGATCGTCTCAATGATTCTGATTGACACGGACATCATGGTGGACGTTCTGCGTCACCATGAAGCAGCTATTAATTGGCTGGGCTCTCTGGGATCGGACGTTGTCAGTCTTCCCGGCCTAGTTGCTATGGAACTGCTGCAGGGATGCCGTGATGGTGAGGAGCAGCGGCAGGTTGAGGCGACTCTATCTCCCTACCGACTCTACTGGCCGAACCCAGAGGACTGCGAGCGCGCCTACGCCGACTTCTCCGACCATCGCTTGAGCCACGGCTTGAGCATTCTTGACGCTTTGATTGCACAAACAGCAGTTGGTTGCGGCGCCCGGTTGGCTACCTTCAACGAGAAGCACTACCGGGTTGTGGGTGGCTTGGAGACCATCCAGCCGTACAGTCGCCCGTAATCTCAGGGGCAAACTGAGAGGGCGCGCGCTCTCTGAGGACAGCGGAGGAGGCCTGGGACCAGCGCTTGTCCCTAAGTCACCCCGGGCGGGGTGGGATGAGGACAAGGAAGACAAGAGAACCCTACGTTTGCGGACCCAGCCGGACGGAAGACGCTCCGGCAAGCTGCGTCCAACCGCTCCCACGTTGTAGAAGCCGGCGTGGCGAGAGACCACTCGTCACGCGGTTCCGTTCGAATTTTCCCCTGGACTCAGCAGCTAGCAGTCGGTCCGCTAGGTCTCCGAGACCTGACAGTTTGGCCCCTACCCCCGATCTGCCAAATGCTGCGTCTGCACCGGTGCTCTCGGTCACATACGACCCCCGCAGACCTGTCACACCGATTTCCCTGCGAAGCGCTTGGGGCTCACGTTCTGGCAAGAATTCGAAGGGCTCCAGGGGCGAAGAAGCCTTCTGCCCTCAGAAGAGCTGCCTTTTGACCATCTCTTGGTTGTCTTTGAGCTTGTCGGCGTGGTCTCAGCGGTTCCTGAGCGCGAGTTGCCCAACTGAATGATTGCCAATTCGATCCTACCCAGGGAAATTGGTGCGTCAGGTCTTTCCTCGGGTTAGTCGAGAGACCCACTAGGACCAGGCCCTCGGGTCCGCGGGGTAAGACAGTGCATCCCCTTCGTCCTGGCTGAGTCGGCTGCGGCACCGTCACCGTCGAATCACAAAGCACCGCTTCTACCTCCTGATGTACCGGGCGCGTTTCTGATCCTTCCCACTCTACCGTGAAGGGTTGACGTTGCCAAAGCATCCTCCGATGCCTCGTCCGAAAGCGCGCGACAGATTCCTCGAGCTTGCGCCGGTCACTTGGCCATCGGGCTAGGCCCGGCCAGCCTGTGCAGTATCCAGCTAGTACACGTAGGCGTAAATCCCTCCCCAGCTAAGGGTTGGTGGAGAGCGATGGCTGAGTAGGAGCGAAGCAACGTATGCTTCACTTCGACAAGCTTGTATACTCAGGGCAACGCTACTCAGCTGGCGCTCTCCACCAACCCTTGACTGGGGAGGCATCTGCGCCTACGTGTACTGGGTGGGAGATCGGCCGTGCATCATCGCGCGGGACACGTCCTCGGGGCTCTCGAGCCGCGTTAGCCACTCGATCGTGTCAAAGTCCGCGTCGAAGCTTGCGATGGTCGGGATCGTGCGTTTGCGGCAGGCGAGTGCTATCAGAGCATCATTGAAGGTCAGTTCGCCGCGAGATGCTCTCATCAGCGCCAGAGCGCCGCGATAGACATCGGGTACGTCGGGCAGGATCCAGGTCAGACGCTTGGGAGGCACGCGCTCATTTAGTGTATGCAGAAGCTTCGGCACCTCGGCTCCACGGCCCTTCTCGTGCAGCCTTCGCACTGCCGCGCTGACCGCCTCGGCAGCGACGCAGTCAATGTAGATCGGGGTCACACCTGCGTCCAGTAGAGCACGCTCCAATGCCAGCGAGCGATCGCGCCAGTGATCTCGCGGGTCCAGAAGCGCAACCAACACCGAGGAGTCCACGGCGACCTGCAACGATCTACACCTCGTCGTAGAGGGCTTCCGTATCGGCCAGGGCATCCCCTCCACAACCGTCGGGGATGAGATCCACCCAGTCACGCAAGCTGTCGGGCTCGTTCAAGACCGTCGGGTACCTCACGCCTGGCCGTGGGTAGGATGGCTCAGCCTCGCTCTCAGCCTTCTCCGATTCGGATGCCGACCTAAGCCGCTCGTAGTGGTCGTAGTCGACGAGCACAGCCACCGGGCGTCCGTAACGGGTGACGTAGACGGTCTTCTCCTCTTCACCGATTTCGTCGAGGACTTCGCCCGTCCTACGCCGGAGTTCGGTAACCCCCATGATCGTGGTTCCCATTTGTAAGCTCCTTCCTGCGTCAGATCATGCTACACTACTGGGTCATTCTACATCATTTATGCCTCGGGTCAATGCTACCCGATTTCTCCTGCAGAACGAATCCAGACGCGACTCGAAAGAGGTCTTGAGTAGCGGCCCGGATGGGCACCTCCCGGGTGCGATCGTGGAGCCGGGTCAAGGGGGCTGTGTCGCCGCGGCCTGATGGGCTGCTCGGGTCAGGCTAGAGACCGTTCGTGAGCGAGTTAACGGATGCCCGCGGCTGCGCCTCCTGGTCACCCGACCAGGCCGCGGCCTATTCAAGGGGTCAGGGCGGAGCCTCGCCTGGTGGAGGATACGTGAGGACGACGCCCGCGGTATCATGACCCCTGGATTGGACAGAGACAGAAGGAGGCGACCATGAGATTCAACACGAGGGTTCTACTGGCTGCGCTGGTGCTCACGCTGCTCCTCGGCGCTGCTGCTGGCTGCAGCACCAGCAGTCTGCGCATCGGATGGCGCGAGTTCGGCGGACGTGATCGCACCCGGGCCGAGTATGTGACGTTCGACGGCATGCGTACGGAGACGGTCAAGGTGCAGGCGGGGCAGACCATCGAGCTGAGCTGTGAGGTCACCGTGGACAAGGGCGTGCTGAGGGCTGAGTTCCTTGCGCCCGACGGCGAGCAGGTTTGGAGCGAGACGTTTGAGGAGGATCGGAATGCCTTCGTGTCGACCCGGGCCGAGGAGAGCGGTCGATACATCCTGCGCCTCCAGGGAGATCGTACAGGAGGCAGCTTCGACGTCGTGTGGGACATAAGCTAGCCGGGCACAGTCGGCCGACAGATAGGTCCACGGCCGATCGACCCCCTGCGTTGGTACCGGGGGTTGTCCATGGATCATTGCAGGCTTTGAGGGCGAGGGATTGACAGGAGGAGGGGAACGGATGCATCTCTCAATCGAGAATGTGGGGAAGCGCTACAAGGGCGGTGTGTGGGGACTGCGCGACTTTTCTCTGCAGCTGGAGCCCGGGGTGCTTGGGCTTCTCGGCCCGAATGGGGCCGGTAAGTCGACCCTGATGACCATCGTGGCGACCATTACCCAGCCCACGGAGGGTCGGGTGCTCTGGAACGGCACCGACATCGCCGAGGATCCGGACGAGATCCGCTCGGTGCTGGGGTACCTGCCCCAGGATTTCGGTGTCTATCCGAACTTGAACGCGGTGGAGTTCCTGGAGTACACGGCCGCCATCAAGGGGCTCTCGGCCCGGGAAGCGCGTCGGCGGGTGGGGGAGCTTCTTGATCTGGTGCACCTGGGGCCTGAGGTGCGTCGTCGACCTGTCGGCGGCTACTCCGGCGGCATGCGGCAGCGGGTGGGCATCGCCCAGGCGCTCCTGAACGATCCTCAGCTCTTGATCGTGGATGAGCCGACGGCCGGCCTGGACCCCCACGAGCGGGTGCGGTTCCGCAACTTGCTTTCGGACCTGGCCGGCGAGCGGATCGTGATCCTCTCCACCCACATCGTGACCGACGTCGAGGCGGTGGCGACGGATATCGCCCTGATCGCGCATGGGCGTCTGGTGACGTACGCGCTCCCCGAGACCCTGCTCCAGATCGTGGAGGGCAAGGCCTGGGAGGTGGTGGTGCCTAGCGACGAGCTGCCGGCGCTCAAGGATCGCGCCATCGTGAGCAGCACCGCCCGGCGAAGCGACGGGGTCCACGCTCGAGTGGTCGCAGAGGAGCGCCCCGATGAGAGCGCGGTGGCCGACGAGCCGACGTTGGAGGACGCCTATCTCTACGTCATCAGCTCTCACCGCGGCGACGGGGGGGAGTAGCCATGAGAAGGCTGCGCGCGCTGATCCATCTCGTCCGCGCCGACCTCCTGGAGCGTACCCGGCGTTACAGTTTCCTCATCACGCTGGGAGTGATGGTCTACCTCGGCTATCTCTTCGTGCCCTCGGTGGCGTCGAACGCGCTGACCGTCGACCTGGGGAATATCCGCGGACTCTACAACTCGGCCTGGATCGGAAGCATGGTCGCCCTGCTCAGCTCGATGGTGCTCTCGCTGCCCGGCTTCTATCTGGTCAAGAACGCTATCGGACGAGATCGGAGAACGCGGGTGGGCCAGATCATCGCTACGACCCCCCTTAGCAAGCCGCTCTATACGCTGGGCAAGACGGCGAGCAACTTCATCTTTCTCGCTGCCATCATTGCCGTCGTCGCCGTCTCCGCCGGGACCATGCAGTTTGTCCGCGGCGAGTCGATGCGCCTGCGGCCCTGGCAGCTCGCGGCGCCCTTTCTCTTCACCACGCTGCCAACCCTTCTGTTGGTGGCTGGCGTGGCCGTGCTCTTCGAAGCCATCTCCTTCTTGCGGGGCGGGTTTGGCAACGTGGTCTACTTCTTCGTCTGGACGGCGCTCATCGTCGTCTCCATGAGCGGCATCTCCTTCGGCAGTCAGGGCGTGATTGAGGAACCGGTGAACGATCTCTTTGGCGCGTCGGTCATCATGGCCTCCATGCACGAGTCTGCCCACGCCGCCTTCCCCGAGGCGAGCCTGGACCTGGGGGTTGGGTATACCCTGGTGGAGGGCACGATCCGTACCTTCCGTTGGGACGGGGTGACGTGGACGACGGGCATCCTGGTGGATCGCCTCCTCTGGGTTGCAGTCTCCGTGGGCATCGGGCTGCTCTCTGCCCTCTTCTTCGACCGTTTCGATCCGGCTCGAGGGGGCGCCCCCAGCGCGGATGGGAAGGGGCTGGCGGCTCGCGTCTTGAAACCCGTGCGCACGATATCGCTGCCTTCCCTCGATCTGAGGCGGCGGGTCGGCCTCCGGCTGCCGCCGTTGCCGGCGTACGCGCGAGTGCTCCTAGCGGAGCTGCGGCTGATGCTCAAGGGACTGCCCTGGTGGTGGTACGTCGTGGGCCTTGGGCTGATCGTCGCGGGCGCCTTGAACGGCGCCCAGCCCGATGCCCGGCGTGGGCTGCTGGCGGCCGCCTGGCTGTGGCCTATCCTGGTCTGGTCGAACCTGGGGGTCCGGGAGAGCGAACACCGGACTGCGTCCATCGTCTTCTCGGCGCCGCGTCCGCTGGGCCGTCAGTTCACCGCGATGTGGATAGGCGGGGTGTTGGTGACGGCCTTGATGGGCAGCGGCGTGGGCGTCCGGCTGCTGGCGAGCGGCGCTTGGGACCGGTTGGTGGCCTGGGGCGTGGCGGCGGCCTTCATCCCGACCCTGGCTCTGGCCCTGGGTGTCTGGAGTGGGACGAGCAAGCTTTTTGAGGCGCTCTACGTGGCGGCGTGGTACGTAGGCCCGGTGAGCGGGCTGGCTGAGTTGGACTTCATGGGGCTGTCTGAGGAGGCGTTGGCGCAGGGGATGCCCCTCGTCTACCTGGGGCTGAGCGTGGTGCTGTTCGCCGCAGCACTGG
>CAZIWL010000199.1:0-6472 GCA_964542755.1 uncultured Anaerolineales bacterium | reverse complement strand
GCCATGGCCCGCTCCGTCGACTCGCCGATCTGAGTGAGGAGGATCACGGGGGTCCAGTCATCCTGCTGGCGGAGGTGACGCAGCACAGCGCGACCGTCGATGCGAGGCATCAGGATATCGAGGACGATCAGCGCCGGGTCTACTTGATCCACCTGGTCCAGCGCAGCGCGCCCGTCGGCTGCGACGATCACCTCAAAGCCAGCTCGTTCGAGGAATGGCGCCAGATTAGATGTGATCGCCTGTTCATCGTCGACCAGTAAAATGCTCGGATTGGCCATCATACTACTATCTCCCTTCCAACCCTTGATTAGTATCGCCGGGCAGGTCTCGGTCAACCGGCTCCCAGACGTGGCCAACGTGCAAGAGCCAGTAGAGATGGAAGATCTCCCCCTGGGGGCCTCGCAGATAACAGTCCCAGGTGGAGCCACAGCTCATCTCACACTGGTAGATCGTGTCGAAACCGTATTCGGGCTCCACCGCCCAGCCAAGACGTGCTCGAACGTCCTCGATGCCGACCACCTCTCCACGCCAGACCAGGCCGAAGCCGCTGACTGGCTCAAAGAAGCCGTTCGGTGGCTCCTCTTCGACGCGGTTGCCGGCGGATGCGCCGGGTGTGAGATCCAAGGGGCCGTTCAGGATCTGTAGGGTCGCTAGCTTCGAGGCTATAGGCTGCCTTCCTGAGGGCGTTATGAAGCCGTCGTGCAGGACGTAGTAAGTGTCTTGCGCCTCGATCCAGATCAGCAGCCCGTGCTCGAAGCGCTGGGCCGCCGCGTACGAGACAAGCTGTCCCTCCCGTGGGCAAATCCCCGGCGGGTCGTCGAAGAACCAGTCGGAGAAGTGATCGGGACAGTCGACCATCAGCGGAGCATAGCGCACCGCACGCACCCCCCTTGCTTCGACGATCAGCTCGAAGCCCGTGTAAGCTCCGATGATATCCGAGGGTTCCATGACTCGCGATCCCGCGGGAGGCAGGCCAAAGAGGCAACGGCAGCCCACGGTGACCTCGTCGATTCGCGGGCAGATCGTCGCCCGTTCACCCCATGCCTCCCACCTCAGTGCAATTGCCTCTCCCTCCGCGGTGTCGATCCGTTCTGCAGAGAAAGAGAGTATCCCTGGGATCGTATCATGCGGGGCGCTTGAGGTCAATCGTGGCATAGCTGTTGGGCTAGGGCTCGGCGTGAGAGACGGCGTGGGCGAGCAGGTCGAGCTGGGGAAGGGACTCGGGGTGACTGTGGCGGCGGGTTCAGGTGAGAGCGTCACACGCTGTGGCGAAGTCGACGCCACCGTCGGAGTTGGGATGGTGTTCTCGGCAGTAGACGTCATCCCCGCCGCGGCACTCGTGGGTGTCGCCCCGCTCATCGCCGTCGCCGCGGTCGTGGATGCCGCTGCACTTGTGGATGTCGCCGTGCTCGTCGATGCCGCAGTTGGAGCAACCTCAGTTGGCGAAACCATGCCGGCTCCCGACGAACGACAGGCAGCAAAGAAGAGCATCATGAAGCATAACAGGCCATACGAGCTTGTCCTGCCGTGCGGAAGAGACGGCATGCCCATACGTCGCGGCACTCGCACCAGAACAAGGGGCATCAGACGGGACACGCGTCTTGGGACGTCTCTGGTCACACCATCGCCTCCGACGGGACGGTCGAGAGCGTGGCTCGTTCCACGGATGTTCCCACCATCTCCAGGCAGATCACGGCACGCGCCACAGCTTCACCGTGCCGTCCAGAGATCCCGATGCCAGTCTCTTCCCGTCTGGAGAGAAGGCCACGCTGTTCACACTGTCTGTATGCCCCTTCACGGTGCGAAGCAATGCACCGTCCGCCACCCGCCACCAGCGCACCTCGTACCAAGCATTGCCGGCTGCCAGTAGCTTTCCATCTGGGGAGAAGGCCACATTGCCCATCCCACCGCTGCCGGATGCCATCGTCTCCGTGGGGGTCCAGTCGTCTACACGCCATAGCTGCCGATCGGTGGCCAGCATAGATCCATCCGGGGAGAAGGCGACACCTGTCGTGACCGGATGCCTGTCCAGTTCGCGGATCAGCGCTCCGGTGGATCCGTCCCAGACCCGTACCGTTCCGTCCAGGGAAGCGGAGGCTACCGTCGCATCGTCAGGAGAGAAGGCCACGCTGACCACGCCGCGCGTGTGTCCCTCCAAGGTCCTCACCAGCGCCCTATCCGAGATCCGCCACAGGTTCACCAGTCCATCCCACGTGCCAGTGGCCAACACGCGTCCGTCTGGCGAGAAAGCCAGGCTGCAAATCTTGCCTGACTCGCCTTCAAGGATGTGCAACAAGGCTCCGCCACTCGCCTGCCACAGCCGCACGGACCCGTCCGGCAGGCCGAAGGCCAGGACCGTGCCGTCGGGCGAGAAGGCAACGTCGTGGGAGTAACTGACATCCTTCTCGCCCGTCGGTACGGCCTTCGCGTGCAGAAGCGTCCAGCCAGCCAAGCCGTCGTCGGCCATCCGCCATACCCGGACAGTGCCATCCTTGGACCCTGCAGCGAGCAGCCCGCCTTGCGGCGAGAAAGCCACGCTCTGTACGGGGCTGTCGTGCTCCGCCACGACGCCCAGGCAGCCGCTGGCGTTAAGCGCCACATCGAGCCAGCCGCCAACACGAGCGCCGGTCAGGAGCGCCACCACGGTCGCCGTGAGTACTGCAGTTGCCGCAAGCACCGCAAAGATGAAGCGCCATTGGCGGCGCAGAGGTGACGGAGGAGCGAGATTGGGTGGCGAGGCGCCGGCTGCTTTTTGGCCGCATATCCAGAAAAGGCTACCTACAGCCAGGAAAGGGATGCCATAGAGGAGCGCAAGCAGCAAACTCAGAGAGCCGAGTTCGAGAGCCTGCGACGCCGAATAAGACGCCGCGCCGAGGCAAAGGGCAAGGAGAGCAACAACGAATCCGCCCGCCCGTTCCCACCGCCACGCAGCGAGCGTAGCCAGCATGGTCAACGCCAGCAGTGCTAGGATGGGCACGGCCGCGCCTTGCGGTTTGTCTTCATTGACGACTGCAAGGACCCCGATGAGCAAGAAGGCACCGGTGACTACGATACTCAACATCCTTGTCAGCCAGCATAAGTGCGTGCATTGTCTTCTGGGCACGCGCTGCAAGTGGTCCATCGGTCAATTCTCCTTCCAGTGGAAGCACTGAAAAACCCTAGCGAACGTATCTGATTCGGTCAATACGCTTCATAGCTAGCTACCAACCCAAACGACGCCCAGGAGCCGTTCTCAAGACGGCGGAATGGTGATTCCCAGGACGTAGTCAGCCCGGGATCCGCCCTCAGCCCGCACAGTGATGAGGTAGTCCTGGGTCGCCGGGAGGATGCCGTCGAAGGTGCCGTTCGGAGGCCCAACTCGCCCACTCAGCATCACCTGCCCGTCGGCGCCCGATATCACCAGCCTCACCTGGCCACGGCTGGTGTTCGGGTCGACGATCATCCGCTGGCCCGCACGAGCGCGGAGAACATAGTGACGCACATCATTCGCTCCCAGGCTGCCTGGAACCTCGGCCGACGTGGCGCCGGGCGGGAAGCGGACGCGGGCGGGAATGAGCACGCTCATGCGGTAGTTTGCGGTGCCCACGTTGGACATCAGCTCGACGTAGTAGTCCTGCGTGCTCGGGACGACGATATGTGTGTGAGCCTCGCCCATCGGCTTCACGACTGTGCCATCGGCGCCGAGGATGGAGAAGCGCAGCCCCTGACCCGTTGTCCCACTGGAGGCGTCGACGGCCACCCACTGATCCGCCTCCACATGCATCACATAGACCTTGGAGTCGTTTGCAGGCAAGTATCCCTCCAACGCGGTCTGAGTTGCGCCAGATGCGAAGAGGATGCGCTCAGCGACGGGCGCCGGTGCGAGCGTGGGCCTAGGCGGGAGGGGCGTGCTTGTTGGCGTGGAGGGCACGGACGTCGGCGTGGCCGTTGCAGGAAGGGGCGTGGGGCTTGGCGCAGCTGTAGAGATGGGCAGCGACGTGGGTGTCTTCGGAAGGGGCGTGGGACCCGGAGAAGACATTATGGTCGGGACGAGCGTCGATGCCCGTGTGGAGGACGGCGGTGCAGTGGATTGCGACGTAAGCGTGGGCGTCCCTCTCGCCGTGCACGCCGTGATCGAGATCACGGTCAAGAGCGTCGGCAACAACAGTGACAGGCATTTGTCCATTCTCCCTTTCAACAGGTATCCTCCATCTTTCATGCTATTGAGCGTCTCCCAGCGATGCCCTGATCGGGCCTAGTACGTCTGTTGGCGGGCGCGCACGAACTGGCCATGTTGGACGCAGTCCTGGTGGTGAACACGGTCGACGACCGGTCCCGATTGCTACCCGGTCCCTGGATCAAGCCGCCGCAGCAACCAGACCAGCGCCGTGCCGCTCAGGGCAATCCCCACGAGCTGGCCCGCAACCTGATCCAGGGCGAAGCCCACTCCCGCGCCCAGCGCACTGGCGAAGACCCACCAGCCGGCGCGAGAGATCTGCGACCGAATGACCAACCATTGCATTGCCCCAACGAGGGTTCCGACCAGGACCCCGTTCACGAGTCCGTACAGGGGACCGCCGCCGAGCGCCGCGCTCGCCTGAAGGGTGACGGCACTGATCAGGGCGAAGCCCAATCCCATGCCCGCCGCGGTGGCCAGGACCCAGAAACCAGCACGTGAGATCAGGCGCCGCAGGACGACCCATTGCAGCATACCGATCGAAGCTCCCAGCACGGCTCCGAACGCGCTCTGGCTGGCGATTCCACTCACGGTACCCCCGAGGGCGAAGCCGACGGCGAGGCCTGCTGCCAGGCCCAGGACCCAGCCCACGCCGGTGGCCAGCACCCACCAGAGCCACAGCCTCCATCCGATACGTCTGCGTTCAGCTGGCATCAGAGGATACTCTACGCCAGCGACGGCGTCGGATTCGCTGGCACATGTACGTCTCCATCTGGCCATTTCTGTCGTCGCGGCGACTGACAGACAGTCCGATGGCGGTTGGGCCTTTCTGTGAGAGCCTCTGGTGCTGGCCCCGAAAGGATGAGGATTTACCAGCGATCACCCCCCGAGCACCGTCACGGACAGCAGGCCAAACGACAGGGCTGACGCGATGAAGAGAAGGCCCGCGCCTGTGAAATCAGCGGCAAGGAGTGGAAGGAATGCCGCCACGAAACTAACGATTCCCACGATCGCGGGCCCGACGGCGGCCAGGCCAATGAGAGTGCTTGAGGCTCTTCCCTTGTGATTCATAGATGTCTGTCCTCCCGACAATCGATCTCACAGCTTGATAATTTGCACCGCATCATCCGCAGTGCGGTCGACATCGTCTTGCGTGTAGTGACCGCGAGGGCCTTTCGTTCCTAAGACAAGTGAGTCTCGAGACTGCCGCCAGTATACCACCTTGAGGCGTAGACCGTCATCCACCCATCGTTGGATTCGGGGTTGGATTCGGACGTTGAATCGAGAGAGTCGCACCATGGGTTAGCCGTGGACTACGACGCTAGTTCCGACGGACGCCCAGTTGAAGAGCCACCTGGCATCGTTGGTGGAGAGATTGACGCATCCGTGGCTCATCGGCGTGCCGAAATTCTGATGCCAGTACGTACCGTGCAGGCCGTACCCTCCGTGGAAGTACATCACATAGGGCACACTGGGTAGGTAGTAGCCCGGCCCCCGCATGTCGTCATGCATCAGTTTGACCCAAATGCGGAACTGGCCCTTGGGTGTGGGCGTCCAGGGCAGCCCGGTGGAGACTGCCGCAGCGTAGACGGGCCTACTTCCCTCGTATGCCGTGAGCATCTGGGTGGTCAGGTTGACGTCGATCCACCGCACCCCGCTCGCAGGCTGCGAGACTGAGGGGGGCGTCGATCCCGGGATGGTGAGCTGCTGTCCCGCGTAGACCCAGGAATACCCGTGCAAGCCGTTGGCGCTGGCCAGCTCGCTCACCGAGATGCCGTGGCGGGCTGCGATTCTGGTCAGCGTGTCACCGTACCGCACTACATACGCGCCGGCCTGAGAAGGGTGCGTGGACCCTCCAGTTCGGCCAGGGATCGTCAGACGCTGTCCGGCGTAGACCCAGGCATTCCACTGAAGTCCGTTAGCGCGTGCCAATTGGCTCACGCTGACGCCATGACGAGCTGCAATGCGCATAAGAGTATCGCCCGGCCGAACGATGTAGGTGCTCCCCTCCCTCGCGTGGGCTGACATCACGCCAGGGCCGGCCAACAGGCCGAATACCATCAGCACCAGTGCGAGCTTTTTCATCTTGGCCCTCCTATCTGATCCCCGATTCTGCTCCCAGTCTAGCAGGGCCTGGTGACGAGCGTGTGGCAGAGGTGTCACAAGCTCACCATGATCTGTTACAGCTCTGCGACAATAGCAGTTCGCTACAAGCGAAGATGCTCTCTCAGCTGCATCGATCCCACGCAGGCGCCCTGCAACCTGTCCACCGGCACGGAGCTGATCGCTGCGGAGTCCTGACGGGGAGCTGCGCCG
>CAZIWL010000198.1:4398-6592 GCA_964542755.1 uncultured Anaerolineales bacterium | reverse complement strand
CCCGGTGATACGCCTCCGAACCCTTCAGGTCGTAGAGGAAGCCGGCCGCCGGAGAGTTCACAGAGGGATCCAGGACCCGTCTCCAGGCATACTCGAAGTCGCCGGCGGTGACCGCCCGACCGTCGCTCCATACCACATCGTCCCTTAGATAGAAAATGAAGCGGCGCCCTCCCTGGGACATCTCCCATCGGAGCGCCACGTCGGGCAGCACGTCCAGATCAGGACCAAGATCCACCAATCCGCTGAACAAGTGGGCTACCAGGAAACCTGTGTGACCGTCAGCGACGAGGCCCGGGTCCAACGTGGACGGCTCCGCCCACCGCACGCGCAGCGTCCTGCTCGACGCAGCGCCCATCGCGTTCGCTTCGGTCGCCGAGCGGACCCATGTTCTCACGCTCTGTCGGAGAGCGAAGGCTTCGTCGTAGGCGCGCCGCGCTCGCTCAAAATCGTATGCGTTGTGATAGGTCAGTCCCAGCTTCATGAGCGTCTGGGCCACTTTCTCATACGCGCCTTGGTCTCGGAGGGCTTCCAGTGCTTGATTGTAGTGTTCGATGGCCGCTTGATGGGCATACACCAGGCGAGCCTGGTCACCAGCTCGCAGGTGATGGAGCACCGCTCGGGCGGGCTCGCTTGCTTGATCCCAGTGGTGGGCCAGTACCTGGTCACGCTCCTCCGCACGGAGACTGTCGCTTCCCTCAAGGGCCTCCGCCACGCGACGATGGAGATTGCGCCGCGTGGGGACCCCAACCGTCTCGTAGACAACGGTCCTGATCTTGTCGTGGGAGAAATCATACCGAGACACGTCTGAATGCCCCCTCGGGCATCGGCTCGGACGCGGCCGAACCAGACGCCGGGACAACCATTCCTCCACCGAATCCTCGACGCCGCCCGCGTCTCGTCCAGCAGCCATCTCGAGAAGTGGGACGGTGAGTCGCCATCCCACCACAGACGCCAAGGACAGCAACCGCTGCGCTGCCTCCGTCAACCGCCCCACCCTCTGGAGAACGATGTCGCGGACCCCGGCCGAGACGATCTCGGCACCTGACCAACCGGACCAACGCCACTCCGCTGCCCCGTCGGGAAGCCTGCTGAGCGCCCCCTCCTCCTCCAGGCTGTTGACCACCTCGGTGAGGATGAATGGGTTTCCCTCACTCTCCCGGTACAGGAACCCGCCCAGAGCGGTGCCTTCCTCGTCCCCTACCAGTGACTGCGCGATGTCCTCCACCGCCTCGGCAAGGAGAGGCTCCAGAGTCAGCCGTTCGGCCACGCCATCTCTCCCCAACCCCTGGCGCAGGCGAGTCAGCGGGTGAGTGAGATCGACCTCCTCGGGCCGGTACGTGCCGATGATGGATATCGCCGTGGAGTCTGGCTGGCGCACCAGGTAGTGGAGCAGGTCGAGCGTGGACCGATCGGCCCACTGGAGATCGTCGATAAATAAAAGCAGCGAGTCCGTATCCTGATGGGAGAGGAAGCGAGCCACAGCCTCGAAGAGACGCTGGCGGGCGGCCTCCCCGGAGACGTACACCGGCTCGGGCAGGTCTGGGAACGCCTGACGAATCTCGGGCAGCAGGCGGGAGAGCTCGGAGAGCCAGACTGGGGACAGGGAGAGCGGGAGACGCGGAGAGGGGGAGATGCGGACATTCGCTCTGCGGACATTCGCTCTGATGCCTTTCTCCCGCTCCACCGCCCCGGTGTTCGTGGGTCTTGTTGCGTCAACACACTTATCCACAAGCATCGGTCTATCGCGGAGTTGTGCGCGGAGCGCCTCGGCCATAGGCTGGTAAGGAACGGCGGTACCGAACTCGTAGCACTGACCGCGGAGGACCACTGTGCCCTCGGCCCGTACGTAGTCTAGGACCTCCTCGACGAGACGAGTCTTGCCAACCCCGGCCTCACCTTCAATGAGGGCAAGCCGTCTCTTCCCGCCGCGCCGAGAGGAGCGCCACCAGTCCACGAGGGCGCTCTGTTCCTCACCTCTGCCGGCGAAAGGCAGGCAAACGGTGAGATCGGCTGAGGGTTGGTGGTCCTGCGGTGAGAATCGGTCGGAATCCCAGCGCAGCAGCCGTTCGTACAGCGCAGTGGTCTCCTCGAGGGGCTCCAATCCCAGTTCCGTCTCCAGGAGCCGGCGGCACGTCTCGTATTGCGCGAGAGCGGCACTCCGCTGCCCAGTCAGCGCCAGCAGACGCATCACGTC
>CAZIWL010000198.1:1806-4298 GCA_964542755.1 uncultured Anaerolineales bacterium | reverse complement strand
CCCCTCAGCTCCCGACCCTTCCACCGGATGATGACGTCACCCAGCGTGCGCACCGTCAGGGTCGGGGCCGTCCACGCCCGCTGATCGTCGCCCTCGGGGGGGGGTCCGTAAGGAGTTACCTCGTTGTCTTCTCGTCCTCCGGCCATACTGCCCTCTCCACGGGCGAGAATCAACGCTGAATAGACGCTGAATAGACGGAAGGCTGATAAGCTAGTATAGCATATCAGCCTCAACAGGAGAAGGGACACGATGCACGATCCAGGACGACGATTCGTCTATGTGCTCACCGTTTGGGAGGAGCGCCCGGCGTCTGAGGCACGCCCCGCCGTCTGGCGCTTCAGCCTGGAGGACACCCACGCACGCCATCGCCTTGGGTTCGGAAGCCTGAGCGACTTGACGGCTTTCCTAAGACAAGAGATAACCATCAGTGATAAGGAGCTCCACGAGCAAGGTGACTAAGAGACATGGCACCTGCGCCGTGGACCGACTCCGTGCATCCTCATGCCTCAGACCACTCTATCGCCGAAGCTTCGAACCAGCAGCTTACCAGCCAAGGGAGGGGAGTAAGCCATGATCAGCAGAACCGTCCGTCTCGGCCGCGCCGCAATCAACGCCCTGGTCTCGCTAGCGATTGTCGTTCCGGTCTTTCCGATGAACACGGTTGATGCCAAGGAGCCTGCTCCCATCGGCAGCTATGCTACAAGCGTAGCCTCGGAGGCCGAAGCTGCCGTCCAAGACGGCCACGCCATCGACCCCGGGCCCTGGGATCAGGACTACCCCAGTGCCGCCGGCGACCCCACTGGTAACGTTTACGCAGTTTGGGAGGACTCCCGCGAGGGTGGAACCCACGTTCGCTTCGCTGAGCGCTTTGCTGGCGGAGACTGGCAGCCCAGTGTCAAGATCGACCCCACCGCCTCCGGTGATCAATGGAGCCCCCTAATCGCCGTTGACGGCAGCGGCAACCTCTCCGTGCTGTGGGTCGACGCCCGGGGCGAGGAGACCCAAATCTACGGCACGTATCGGCCCGCGAGTGGCAACTGGCAGGCAAGTCAGCCCGTAAGCGCCACCACCGAGGCCCAGAGCGCCCCTGCCCTGGCCGTCAACCGGCGCGGAGAAGCGGTGGCCGCCTGGCGCCAGGGTGCGTGGCCCGATCGGCATGTCTTCTGCTCCCCCCGTTCGCCCGGCGGTGCATGGGGCACGGGGAAGCGGGTTACCGACGCAGGAGATCCGATGTCGATTCCAGACGTAGCTCTCGATGACTGGGGAGAGGCATACGTTGTCTGGACCACCTGGGACCCGGGGGAGGTCCTTTTCGCCATGCGGTCCCCCGAAGGGGCGTGGAGCGATAAGGAGCAGGTACGGGACACTATCCTCGCCGGCCCGTCGCACGCTTCGGGCGTACGACTCGTCGTAGACGGCTCCAGGAACCTCCACGCCGTGTGGGAGGACAAGCGGAGCGGCGAAAATGAGATCTTTGCCGCCTACCGCCCCGTCAATGGGGCCTGGTCAACGAACGTGCGCCTGGACGACGGCGATGGGAACATGTGGGCTCCCGGCCTCGGTCTCGACGGCGCGGGCAACGCCGTCGCCGCGTGGAGCGAGGAGAACACGGACGTGTACGGCGCGGTCCGCTACCTGGGCAGCGGCTGGACCCCCAGCGACCTGCTCATCAACGTCTCCACCTCTGCCAGCGCGACTCTGGCCGATCAGGGCACACTATCCCCCGCACACCCACATGCAGTCGAGTCTTGGCTTCCCGCACTCACAGCCATTGGCCCCAGTGGGGCTCTCCTGGTGCCTGCGGTCACGCTGGCGGGGGACACAAACCTGTTCGCTTACGACGTCGGAACACCTGGTTCCAACGGCTGCACGAACCTTACCGCGGGTGCGGCGGTGAGTAGTCAAACCCTGGCACCTCAGACGCCGGCTCAGGGCGGTGCCGCCATCTGTCACGTGGGCAATGGCCCACAGCAGCCGGCGCTGAACCCGGACGACGGCTTCATCGGCCCTCCAGGGCCGGAGGAGGCAGGTCCATTCGACCCCCTGTTCGGGGATCCGTTCTTTGGCGATCCTCTGTTTAGCGATCCGCTATTCGGGGACTTCCCATTTGACGAGCCTTTGTTCCTTGATCCGTTGGCTGACCCTCTCTCCATCGATCCGCTCGGCGATCCTGAGTCATCTATGGATTCCGTTCCCGAAGTTGATGAATCTCAGGCGGGCACAGGCGAGGGATCTTCCGGAGAAGGTGAGCTAGGTCAACCGCCAACCTGGGAGCCCCCTATGGGAGGCCAGCCGTTCATACCGCCGCCCGAGACAGTCCCTGTCGAGTACCTCACCCCCCAGCAATTCACGATGCGGTTTGAGAACGCGACAACGGCACAGGAGCAGCAACAACTGATAAAGGAATGGTTCGACGCGGGGCATGCTCACGGGGGGGCCGGCCTCACGGCCCAGGATGTCCAGTCCGCCGTCGGGTTCGTCGGCAATGCGCT
>CAZIWL010000198.1:0-1706 GCA_964542755.1 uncultured Anaerolineales bacterium | reverse complement strand
CCCATCCTTGCCCACTCAGGTGAGTTCGTCCACACAGAGACCCTCCTGAGAATACCAAGCCGGGGACCCGACTATGCCCTGGAGTTGACGTACCATTCGCAGCTGGTGTACGACGGGCCCGTGGGCTGGGGCTGGGAGCACAGCTACGATCGGCGCATCGTGCCCGTGGGCGGCGGCTCTCTGGCCCTCAAAGAGGGCTCCGGTCGCTTCGATGTCTACACGTTCGACGGGGTCGAGTACGTGCCGCCCGCAGGCCGCTACACCTCGCTGGTGAGCGCCACGAAGGGCATCACCATCACCGATCAACACGGCGAGGTCCAGGGTTACTTCCCCTTGGACGGCTCATCCACCGAAGGTCTTCTGCGCTCCATCGCGGACCGGAACGGGAATGCCCTCCGCTTCGCGTACTCCGGCCAGGGCCGCCTCCAAGCCGTGACCGACGCCCTGGGCCGGGACGTCACCTATGCTTACGACGGGAACGAACGCATCACCAGCGTCACCGACTTCGCCGGTCGTGTCGTGACGCTCGGCTACGACGCAAACGGTGATCTCGTTGCCGTCACCACGCCGCCCGTCACCGGAACATCCACCCTCAACGACTTCCCCCTCGGCAAAAAGACCGTCTTCTCCTACACGTCCGGCTACGACGACCTGCGCCTCAACCACAACCTGACCGCCTTTGTCTCGCCCAACGAGGTCCAGGACGGTTCGATGACGCCGCGCACGATCAATACCTACGGTGAGGACGGGCTCGCCCTCGACCGTATCGCCCGTCAGTCCTGGGGCGGCGGGCGGGCAAACGTCAGCGGCATCCCCGCCGGTGGCGACGTGACGTACGTCTACACCACTGCACTCCAAGTCGACGCGCCTGCCGGCGCGGCCAGCAAGACCACCATCGTGGATCGCGGAGGCAACGTCACTGAGCTTTGGCACGACGGCGCCGGTCACCGCCTCCGGGAGCGTTTGATGATCGATGGCGAGCCTCTCGTCACCGACTACATGTACAACGCCGACGGACAGATCACCAAGATATCGTACCCGATCGGCAATAGCGTCGAGTACACCTACGACACGAGCTCCACCGATCACGACGCGCGGGGCAATCTGCTGGAGACTCGCCGCGTCGCGGACGCCGAGCGCGGCTGTGACGGCGCCGGGCGTGCACCCTGTCCCGAGCTGATCACGACCTACGCGTACGAGCCAGCTTTCCAGCAGCTGCGTGCCGTAACGGACTCCCTCGGCAACGCGACCACGCATACGTACGACGCGCGCGGCAACCGCCTCAAGACGGATTTCCCGGACGTGACCGAAGGCCCGGCTGCGCCACAGAGCGCCTCCCAGAGCTGGACCTACAACGACCACGGGCAGCCGCTGACCTTCACCGATCCCGAGGGGAACGTCACGTGCCACGCGTACTATGACTCGGGCCCTGCTGAGGGCTACCGCCAGACGGTGACTCGCGACTGCGGGGGCGCAGATGTCACCACGGAGTACGGGTACGACCTCGTGGGCAACGTGACGGTGATGACCGACGCTCGCGGCATCCGCACCGAGTACGAGGTCAATGCCCTCAACCAGGTGGTAAGGGAAACGAGATCCGCCGCAGTTCCCGAGGCCGCCTCTTACGCATTACGCCTTACGCAATACGATGACGTAAGGCGTAAGGACGTAATGCGTAATGCGTCCAACCTGACGGCACTCGACTA
>CAZIWL010000197.1:0-6738 GCA_964542755.1 uncultured Anaerolineales bacterium | reverse complement strand
CATCTCCTACTATCAAGCGGACGGCGGGGGCAGCATCCGCGCCCTGGCCGACCAGGCTGGCAACGTCACAGAGCGGGTCGATTACGGTCCTTTCGGGACACCGGTATTCAGCGGCGGCGGCCAAGAGAGCGCTCTCGGCAACCCGCACCTATTCCTTGGCAGCCGGTACGACGTCGATGTCGCGCTATATGTCTACGGCGGACGCCGACACAATCCCGCCACGGCGCGTTACCTGCAACGCGGACCGGAGAGCCTTGGGAATCCATACACGTTCGCAGGGAACAACCCTCTCCGCCGATAGCGTTCAGGGCCCCGCGGTGCAGGGGGCGCAGGCCTGCATCCCCTGTACCGCCCAGGCCTCCGCAGTCACGGAGAATCGTGCATCCAGCCGGGTCGCAGTCAGTCGAGGGTAGTCAAGCCGTGACCGGCTGACAAGGAGACGGATGGGCCGCTGGCGACAAAAACCTGGGCGTCATCGTGGAGCAGCCACAGCAACCAGCTCCCCGCCTCCTCATCGCCACATCAGTCCACCTTAGCGCGGGCGCGAGAGTACCGCGAAGACGTAGGCAGCATTCAAATCGTAGTTCGTGCAGATGGCGCCACTGGATCGAAGAGTTCGCCTCAATGCGGCTCGATGACGGCGTCCTTCCAGAACGCGGACTGAACCGCCGACGTAGGATACCGGCGGACCCACGGCTTGATCAACAGGTGTTGGCGCCCATTCGTCAGAGGTAGGATCGGCACCTCCTCGACAAGCACGTGGTCTGCCTGTCGATAGAGCTCCAGCCGTACTTCCTGATCGGTGACCGACCTGGCCTGCGCCACCAGCTGATCGTACCCGTGATGCTCCCACCCGCCGAACGTCCGGGACCGACAGACGCGGAAGAAGCTGTCGGGGTCTGGGTAGTCGGCCGCCCACGTGTAATCGACGATCGTGGGAGGGTCCTCGCTCAGCCGCTTCAGATACTCGGCCCAAGGCAAGGCCTCCCACCGAATGTCCACGCCCAAGACGTCTTGCCACTGAGCCATCACGCAAGCAATCCGGGCTTCGGCAGCAGGGCACGTGACGATCCGTACCGTTGGGAATCCGCCCCCCTTCGGATACCCCGCCTCGGCCAGCAGCCGGCGTGCCGCCTCCGCGTCGCAGGCCAGTCCGATGCCGGGGCAGTGCCCGGGCATCCCCGGAGGCACGAAGCCCCCCGTAGCTGGCCCAACATAGCCCCCCATTGCTCCGTTTGCCAGCGCCTCCCGGTCCGTCGCCATGGCAAAGGCACGGCGCACACGAGCATCGTCGAAAGGAGGACGGGTCACGTCGAAAGCGACAAAGCCCGTCTTGAGGCCCGCTGCCGATGTGTAGTCGTCGGCGTGACGCCGCCGAACCTCCTCCCGTTGCACCAACGGCAGGAACGTGATGCCTAACACGTCAAGCTCATCCGCCTCGTACCGGCGGATCCGCTCGTCCCAATCGGTCAGAGGCACGAGCTCCACCCGTTCCACGTTGCCTCCGCAAACACGGTGATACCGAGGGTTACGGGCGAAGATGAGCCTTTCACCCAGCTGCCACGTATCCAGCCGAAACGGGCCGTTGCTAACAAACCTGTCGTGCTTTGTCCAAGCGTCGCCCTCGGCCTCAACCACATGCCGAGGAACGGGAAACAGGGCTGGGCGGGCCAACAACTGCGGGAAGTACGCAACCGCTTCCTCCAACTCTACCACCAGCGTCAGATCGTCCTGCGCGCGCACGCCGACGTCCTCCCTCGCGCCATGGCCCTGATGGTACGCTTGCGCCCCGCTTAGGTCAAACAGATGAGGGGCAGCCGAGGACTCGCTGGCCGGGTCCAACACGCGTTTCCATGCGTACTCAAAATCGTGAGCCGTCACAGGCACGCCGTCGGTCCAAACCATCCCCTCCATTAGATGGAAGACGAGGCAACGCCCATCGTCCGTTATCTCCCATGCGCGTGCAGCCTCGGGGACAGGTTCTAGATCAGGACCAAGCTCAGTCAAGCCGCTGAAGAGAGCAGTCAAGAGGTGATCTGTATGGCTGTCCGGAGCCATCGCCGGGTCCAGGGTGCTCGGCTCCAGCCAGCGCGCACGGAGCGTCTGCAGCGGACGGCCGCGAAGCGCCTTCCTTGCTCCCAGCAGGCTTTGATGGCCGCTCCGGCGCCACAGGGTGAATCCTTGATCATACGCCTTACGGGCCTTGTCGAAATTGAAAGCATTGTGATAGGCGAGGCCCAGCTTCATGAGCGTCCGGGCGGCCCGCTCATCGTCCTCAATCTCCCGCAGACAGCTCAGCGCTCGGCGATAGTGAGAGGCAGCCTCTTCGTTCGCGTAGAGGAGTCGCGCCTGATCCCCGGCCTGGAGCCAGTACGTCGCCGCCTGCTCAAGACGCCCCGCCTCCTCCCAATGACGCGCGAGACGCCCGGGCTCTCGTCCCGCCACCTGATCGGAAACCCTCTCCAGGGCAGACGCGACCCGCTGGTGAAGATCGCGACGGCGGCCGGATTCGACAGCTTCGTAGACGACCGCCCGGATCTTGTCGTGGGCGAAATCGTAAGCGTGGGAACCTGGGGACCGGCTGGGCTGATCAAGGCTGGGTTGGACCAGCCGGCGGGAGAGCCATTCGTCCATCGCACGCTCCACAGCGGCCCTTGCCTCATCAGATGCGCGTTGGAGCAGCCGCCTGTCGAAGCGCCGGCCGACCACGGCAGCCATTGAGAGTAGCCGCCGTGACTCCTCGTCCAGTCGCCCCACCCTCTGCAGGATGACCTCGCGCACCCCTGTTGGCAAGACCTCCTTCGCCAAGGGCTTCCGCCACTCCCAAGGAGCAGCCCGGTCATCCGCCCGAGGCGCGGGACTCGACTCAGGCCTCCGGGGCTGCAACGCTCCCAGCTCCTGCAGATCCTCCACGACCTCCCTCAAGATGAAGGGGTTTCCTTCGCTCTCGCGGTACAGCACGTCGCCCAGGGAAGGTCCCTGCTCCCGTCCCACAAGCCAGCGCGCGATCTCGCCCACCGCCTCAGGGGCCAGGGGCTCCAGCCTGACTCTTTCCACCATCCCGTCGCGGGCCAGCCCCTGCCGCAGCCGGGTCAGCCGGTGACCCAGGGTCACCTCCTCCGGTCGGTAGGTGCCCACAATCCATACCGGTGCGGACCCCAGCCGACGCACGGCGAAATGAAGGAGATCGAGAGTGGACTGGTCGGCCCAATGCAGGTCATCCAAGAACAGAAGGAGGGTCCCCGCCGGGTGTGTGATGAGGAATTGCGTCACAGCCTGGAACAGGCGCTGCCTGGCCCCCTCGCCCGGGTCCTGCGCCGGGTCCGGCACCTTAGATTGGCGCTCCTTCAACTCGGGCACGAGCCGGCTCAGCTCCGCCAGCCAGGTGGGGGATAACGACAGGGTCAGACCCGGAGAATCCAAGAGATGGGTACGCAGAGCCTCCGCGATGGGCTGGTAGGGTACGTCCCCTCCGAATTCGTAGCACCGTCCGCGGAGCACGACACTCCCCTCGGACTCCGTGTAGCGCGACACCTCTCTCACCAAGCGCGTCTTGCCAACGCCGGCCTCCCCTTCCACCAGCGTCAGCCCCCGGCCATCCCTCTGGACCGCGTCCCAGGAGCGTACTAGCGCTGCGTGCTCCCCACCGCGCCCGACGAAAGGCAGCTCCAATGCGGGTCTCGTTGCCGAAGGATCCGTCCCGAACTCAGCCGCCTCGACAGAGACGCCATCGCCAGCCACCAGCCTGGTGTAGAGCGCCGTCGTCTCCTCCAGAGGATCCAATCCAAGCTCAGCCTTGAGTAGCCGACAGCAGGCTCGATACTGGGTAAGGGCCGCACTCCGCTGCCCGCCCAGAGCCAGCAGCCGCATCAGCTCCCGATGGATCTCCTCGCGCCACGGGTCGAGCGTCAGCAGCCTACGACCACACGTCACGGCCGCACGATAGTCCCCACGGGCGCCGTGGAGCGCCATCAGCGTCCGCAGCGCCTCACCGACCAGTCCGCGCAGTCGCTCCTGCTCCACCAGAACCCACTCCTCGAAGTCGGGGCACCTTTTGAGGTAGAACCCCGCCAGGAAGTCACCGTGGTAGAGGTCCGCGGCCTCCTCCAGCGCTGCACGGTCAGCCGAGCGAGCCGCCAGTCGCTCGAAGGCGTCCACGTCCAGCCAGTGGGCGCTCCCGGGGTCGAATAGCACCGTCTGCCGAGTGATCACGAGATGATCGCGGGCCACCCCTCGGAGGTGACTGAGAGCTCGGCGGAGATTCGCCATCGCGCGGGTGTCCGGAAGATCACCCCAGAGAAGGCCAGCCAGGTGAGGGCGGCGGTGGGAGCGTTTCGTCACCGCCAGGTAGCACAGAAGGGCCCTTTCCTTACGGGAGTGGAACCCTGACACCGGTTGACCTGCCCGGCTGATCGTCAGCCCGCCTAGAAGTCGGAACGACAGTGAGTCAGACACATCACCTCGGGGAACGATCTCGGAACGCTTAGCTCGTATCATGATTATACTTCAAGCCGTGGTCCGCCAAAAGCCACGCGGCGTTGGAGAGACAAGAACTGGCATACCCGCGGTGATTGAGATTGACCTGGAGCGAAGGCACCCTGAGTCAGCATCCATGACCGTTCCGGCTTGCCCGGCAAAACCGAATCCTCGGAGGACGTGACCCACGTGACCGAGCCATCGGGATCAGCCACCTATCGCGCCTACATCCTGCGCGCCTGGCAGGAGCGTCCGGGTTCTCCGGATCATCCCGCCGTGTGGCGCTACAGCCTTGAGGACACGCTTACCCGCCGACGCCGCGGCTTCGCCAGCTTGAACGACCTGACGGCCCACCTTCAAATGCACGCCAGTGCCGCCGACCAGCGCGCGGAGAAGCCAGACAAGCCCAAGGGCTAGGTCACCAACCCACTTTCATCAAGGAGGAGATGCACGATGTTCAACCACATTGCCCGACACCACTTCTGGAGCCTGGCTCTGTTGAGCTTGGCTTTGCTCGCCCTCGTGGGAGAACCCGTGCTGAGCCAAGACGACCTTGTCCCCATTGCCGTACCCTGCCAGTCAGCGACCGGCGAGCTCGTGCCGCGCGGCCATTTCTTCGGCTGGACGGCCTCCGTCGCCGTGGATCCGACCGATCCGAATCGGATTTATCTGGGTGAGGGCAGCGGTCTCACCGTCTTCGACGCCACGAACCCTGTCTCGCCCACTTACGAGGGCGGCGTTTCGGTGGGCACGGGCGACGTGACGGCCATCGTTCCTGTGAGTACCACCGCCTACGCCGTCAACGGCGACGGGCTCCGGGTCATCGACGTCTCGGATCCCGAGGCCCCAGCTCTCTCCGGCTCCCTCGACCTCACCGGCACCACTGGGGCGCTGGCCGTCACTGGGTCCTATGCCTACGTCGCCCGGACCGTCGACTGGACCGACGGATGGCTCCACGCCGTCGACATCTCTGATCCTGAGAACCCTTCCCTGCTGGCGAGCTTCGACACCCCCGGCGGGGCCAGCGACGTCAGTGTTGTCGGGGACCCCTCGGCGGGATTGGGTGAGGCCGTCGTCTACGTCGCTGACGGCGACGCCCTGCTGATGCTCGACGCCAGCGATCCCCTCACGCTGACCGAGTTGGCCTCGTACGAGCCGCCCGAGCCCGTCCACGCTGCTACCGTGATCAGTACCACCGCGTACCTACTCACCAAGGGGACATTCCCCTTCTTCGGCGCCCATCTCCGTATCGTCGACGTGAGCGATCCGGCCAGCCCGGACTTGCTCGGCTCCTACGACGCACTGGACGACGCGGAAGACGTTCACGTCGTGGGCTCCACCGCCTACGTCGCCGACGGCGACGGCGGCCTCCAGATCCTCGACGTCAGCGATCCCGAGAACCCGGATCATCTCGGAACCTACGACGCAGGCTGGTCCATCTCCGGGGTCGCGACCTCTGGCTCGCGAGCCTACGTGATCAGCGGGGAACGCGGCTTCGCCATCGTCGACGTCAGCGACCCCGAGAACCCCGACGATTTGGGCGAGCACGGCCGTCCGAGCGCCGTCATGGATGTGATCGTCGACGGTACGATCGGCTACATCGCCGGGTACGATAAGCTCTGGACCGTCGACCTGACCAACCCCGTCCTCCCGGTCCCCATCGGCTCCAGCGGCATGCAGGACCTCGTTGGCGAGGATAAGCGGCTCGCCCTTGCTCCGCACCCGCAGACGGGCGACCCCCTCGTCTACGTCGCCGAGCAGTACTTTGGACTGGAGATCTTCGACGTCACCGCTCCCGCGAGCCCCACCGCCATTGCGGACCATCCCACGCCGGGCGTGGAAACGAACGACGTCGCCGCGCTGGGGGACTACGCGTACGTGCTCACTGACGACAGCGGGGACGGCGCGCTCCAGGTCCTGGACGTCAGCGATCCAACCGACCCTCAGGAGACGGACACTTACGACACGCCTGGCGACGCACGCCAGATCGTCGTCGCCGAGACCGTCACGGGCACCGGGGTCGCCGCCAATTCTGCAGTCACCCAGACCATCGCCTACGTCGCCGACGGCCCCGCTGGCCTCCGCATCATCGACGTCAGTGATCCGAACGACGTCGATGAGCTGAACCACGTCGACCCACCCGCCGGAGGAGCCACCGACCTGGTCATGGTCATTGATGGCTGGGCCTGGGTCGGCAGCAACGTCGCGTCCGCCTGGCACGTCCAGGTCTTCGACGTCACCGACCCGCTCACCCCGACGCTG
>CAZIWL010000196.1:0-6817 GCA_964542755.1 uncultured Anaerolineales bacterium | reverse complement strand
AAGAGGTGACGCGGCGCGGGGGAGCCCCCGGGCGAGTTGAGCGCAGCGGAGGCGAACGTTGCGAGGGCAAGGAGGGGTGAGGAGTCCGGGGTTGAGATTGGTGGGCGAGGGGCTGGGATGGAGGTCTCGCAAGGGGTGGGTCCGATGGACGGAACCTGGAAAGGGTTGACGGGGCGTGCGATAGCGGCTGGTGGTTGTCTCGCTCCGTCCCCATGTCCCCGTGCTCTCGCGTCACCCCCTCACCTCCCGCACCCTTGCGCGTCTGCCCTCCTGCCCCCTGCTCATCCACCACTCCGCGTCCCTGCGGTAGGCTTGTTTGTTCTCGGCACCGCATCAGCTATAATGAGCGGGTCACGTATCCCGATCAATCAACTTAACGCTCTCGGAGGACAATTTGACGCCCTTCAGCAACACATCCGACAGCGCGAGCCGCTGGTCGGCTCCCGGGTCACGATTGCCTCGCCCGACGTGGCCGATATTCTCTCTCGGGTCGGTTTCGACTTTCTGTGGATCGAGAACGAGCGCGGGCGATGGACTTCATGGCGGCCCAGAAGCTGATCCAGGCCGCGGGCGGGCGGTATCGATCCCGGGGTGTGTCCTTGCTCTGGCAAGGGGCTTAGAAGGCCCTGGAGGAGGTCAGGTAACCACGAAGTACATGAAGGAACCACAAAGGGCACCAAGCGTGAGAAGGGGCGACCGAAAAGGACACAAACGAACATCAAGGAGACCAGGATCGAACGATAGGGCAGGGAGGCTCCTTAGTCTGGTTGACATCCTGTCTCCCTCGGTGTTCATCGTGATCTTTGAGGCCTTTGTGACCTTGACGTCCTTTGTGGTCAGGGGGTAGAGGGATATGGAGTATCGGTTTCTGGGCGAGACGGGCATCAAGGTATCGGAACTTGCCATGGGGACGTGGGCGTTCGGGGGGGAAGCCGACGCTGAGACGGCCCGGGCGATGTTTGACCGCTGCCGAGACGTAGGGATCAACGTCTTTGACTGCGCGGACAGCTACCACGGCGGTCGGTCCGAGGAGATCCTGGGCGGCCTGATCGCCGGCTGCCGGGACGAGGTGATCATCACCTCGAAGGCGTACTTCCCTACGGGTGACCATCCCAACGCGGCGGGGGCGTCGCGGCGGCATCTGGTGCGCTCGGTGGAGGAGAGCCTGCGGCGGTTGGGAACGGAATGGATCGATATTTTCTTCATCCACCGCTTCGACGAGAGGACGGCGCTGGAGGAGACACTGCGGGCGCTGGACGATCTGTTGGACCAAGGGAAGATCCTCTATCCCGCCGCCAGTAACTTCGCGGCGTGGCAAGTAGAGAAGGCGCTGGGCATCTCCGCGCGGCAGGGCTGGGCCGGGTTCGCGTGCATCCAGCCGATGTACAATCTGGTCAAGCGGCAGGCGGAGGTGGAGATCCTGCCGATGGCGGAGGCGGAGACGCTGGGGGTGATGACGTACAGTCCGCTGGGCGGCGGGCTGCTGACGGGGAAGTACGGCCCCAACAGGCGTCCGTCCTCCGGTCGGCTGGTGGAGGACGACATCTTCCAGGTGCGGTACGGGGAGGGCTGGATGATCGATACGGCCGGCCGCTTCGCCGTGTTCGCGGCGGAGCACGGTTTCGACCCGGCGGCGCTGGCCGTGGCGTGGGTGGGGAGCCACCCCGCGGTGACGGCACCGATTATCGGGGCGCGGAACGTGGAGCAGCTCGAGGGCTCGCTGGCGGCGGCAGAGATCAAGATGACGCCCGCTCTACGAGCCGAGATCTCGGCCCTTTCCCCGACCCCTCCTCCGGCGACGGACCGGAACGAGGAGCGGACATCCGTCAACTATGGCGTGAGATAGCCTTGTCTCTCCTCCGTGCTCCTGGTGTTTTCTCTGCGTTCTCTTTGTCTCGACGTTTGATACTTGTTGGTCTGAAAGGAAGCCTATGAAAACGATATCTGTCGAATTGACGACAATGGCCCACGGCGGCGACGCCCTGGGCCGCCACGAGGGGAAGGTGGTCTTCGTCCCCTATGCGATCCCGGGGGAGACGGTTCGAGCTCAGATCACGGACGACCGGGGACATTATGCGTTCGCGCGTTTGGTGGAGGTTCTGGAGCCGTCACCGGAGCGGACCGAGCCGCCCTGTCCTTACTTCGGGGCCGGTAAGTGCGGCGGCTGCCAGTGGCAGCACATCGGGTACGAGGCTCAGTTGCGGTTGAAGCGGGAGATTCTGGTCGATCAGATCGAGCGCATCGGCGAGGTGCCGGATCCGGTGGTGCTACCGCCGGTGGCGGACGACGAGGGTTGGGCTTATCGGAACCACGCGCAGTTCCACCCGGCAGCGGAGGGCGGGCTTGGCTTCCAGAGGGCGGGCGACGTCGGCGGCGTTATGCCGATCGACTTCTGCTTAATCCTGCATCCCGAGCTCTCGGACCTGTATGACCTGATCGACCTCGATGTGGAGGGGCTGAAGCGGTTGGTGCTACGCGTGGGGACGGCGACGGGGGACCGGCTGGTGGGCTTTGAGATGGACGAGGATAAGCCGCCGGCGGTGGAGGTGGATGAGACGGTCTCGTGCGTGCTGCTCCTGGAGGAGGGAGGGTACGCCAATCTGATCGGGGACAATTACCTCACGGAGGAGGCGGCGGGGCATCTGTACCGGATCTCGGGTTCGTCGTTCTTCCAGGTGAACACCGCTCAGGCGGAGAAGCTGGTCGCGTTGGCGCTGGACTATCTGGATCTGGGTGCGGAGGAGACGGTGCTGGATGCGTACTGCGGCGTGGGTCTCTTCACGGTCCCGCTGACCGAGCGGGCGGAGCTGGTGGTGGGGATCGAGTCGTCGCCATCGGCGGTCGATGATCTGCTCGTGAATACGGAGGGCGTGGAGAACGTGGAGATCATTGAGGGGCCAGTTGAGGATGTGCTGCCGGAGATCCAGGCAGGGGTCGACGCGGTGCTGCTGGATCCACCGCGGGGTGGGGTGGATCGTCACGCCATTGATGCGTTGTGCGAAATGGCGCCGGGTCGGATTGTCTACGTGTCGTGTGATCCGGCGACGCTGGCGCGGGATGCGAAGCGACTGGGGAAGCAAGGGTATCGGTTGGCGGAGGTACAGCCGGTGGATTTGTTCCCGCAGACGTATCATGTTGAGAGTGTCTCGTTGTTCGTGCCGGGGTAGGAGGAATGGAGCATTCCGAATGGCACGAATAGAGGATGGGACGGCAGGTATGGAAACCTGCCCTACAGGATCGGTGGTGGCGCTCGTTGGGGCGCGGGGGGTGGGGGTCGCGTGGCTGGACCGGGAGCTGCGGGTGCAGGCGTGGAACGAGACGTGGCGGGAGAGCGTGGTCGGTGGAGCGGTGGGGGAGGGGGTGCTGAGGGGGCGCCGGCTGTCTGATCTGGTATCCCGCATCGGGTCTCCCTTGCACGACGCGCGGCGGAGGCTCCTCTCGGGCGAGGCGGTGCACATGGAGGAGGTTCCGTTCGAGGGTCCAGATGGGACGTGCTTCCAGGATCTCCATTTCATCCCCCTGGTGGGGGAGGGGGAGGTCGAAGGTGTCCTGCACCTGGTCGTCGATGTGGCCGAGCGGATGGACGGCCGGGCGAATCTGGAGCGCGCGCTGCTCAGTTACCGTCGCGAGCTGTCCGCGCTGCGTGACGTGATGTCGGTGGCCGCGGAGTCCCTGGAGCTGCGCGACATCCTGCGCCGGCTGCTGGACCACGTGCTGAGGATGATGAAGAGCAGGGTGGGGGCGATTCATCTCTTTGAAGAGGAACGGGATGTGCTGAAGCTGGTGGCGTGGCGCGGGATTCCGCGGGACGTGGTGCGCCAGATCGAGGCCGTCGCAGTCCCCTTCGATCCGTCAGCGTGGTCGTCAGCGGAGGGGGAGGCACCTACTGTGCCTGAGATTGCCCGGCAGTTTGTGGCTTGTTTCGAGGACGGAAGAGGGAGGAAGGGGGGATCTTACGTGGGCGTCCCCGTACGAGCTCGTGGGGAGGGTCTGGGCTTGATCAGCGTCGTCGGCCCTTCCGGGCGGGAGTTTGACGAGGGGGATGTGGTGCTGCTCCGGTCGATTGGCGATCAGATTGGCGTGGTGGTGGAGAATGCACGGCTTCATCGGCAAGCTGAGCAGCTGGCGGTGGTTCGTGAGCGGGAGCGGCTGGCGCGGGAACTCCACGACTCGGTCACGCAGTCGCTGTATAGCCTGACTCTGCTGGCTGAGGCAAGCCAGCGGCTTCTCACCAGCGGCGATGCGGAACGGGCGGAGGAGTACACGGGGCGGCTGGGAGAGATCGCCCAGCAGGCGCTCAAGGAGATGCGGCTGCTGGTCTATCAGCTGCGGCCGCTGGTCCTCAAGCGGGAAGGCCTGGTGGGGGCGCTCCAGCAGCGGCTCGATGCGGTGGAGAAGCGAGCGGGTGTCGATGCAAGGCTGTTGGTCGAGGGGACGCTGGAGCTTCCGGCAGCCGCTGAAGAGGGTCTCTACCGGATTGCCCAGGAGGCGCTGAATAATGCGCTGAAGCACGCCGCGCCGGGAACGGTGACGCTCTGGATTCGGGCGATGGGCAGTCGGGTGGTGTTGGAGGTGGAGGATGACGGCCGGGGCTTCGTCCCCGGGGCGGTGGAGGACTCGGGAGGGATGGGGTTGACGAGTATGCGTGAGAGGGCCGAGAGATTGGGGGGGAGTTTCGCGTTGATCTCGGCTCCGGGGCGAGGGACGCGGGTGCGCGTGGATGTGGAGGTGGAGGATGGGTGAGGAGATCCGAATCCTGGCGGCCGACGATCACGCGGTGGTGCGGGAGGGGCTGCGGGCGCTTATTGATACGGAGCCGGGGATGGAGTTGGTGGGGGAGGCATCGGACGGCGCGGAGGCGGTGGGTAGAGCGCAGGCGATCCAGCCTGACGTGGTGCTGCTGGACTTGGTGATGCCGAGGAAGAGTGGGATCGAGGCGATCGGTGAGATTCGGCAGGCGGCCCCTGGGGCGCGGATTCTGGTGCTGACGAGTTTTGCCGAGGACGATAAGGTGTTCCCGGCGATCAAGGCGGGAGCTGAGGGGTATCTGCTGAAGGATGCGTCACCGGATGATTTGCTGCGGGCGATTCGGGAGGTGCACCGCGGCGAGCCGTCGATGCATCCAACGATCGCGCGGAAGCTGATGCTGGAGTTGCAGCGGTCCAGCGACCTGCCGCTGACGGAGGACCCGCTGACGGAGCGGGAGGTGGAGGTGCTCGGGTTGGTGGCACAGGGGTTGACGAATCAAGAGATTGCGGACAGGTTGTATGTGAGCGAGCGGACGGTGCGGACGCACGTGAGCAATATCCTCAGTAAGTTGCACCTCGCGAATCGGACTCAGGCGGCGCTGTATGCGCTGCGTAAGGGTCTGGCCTCTCTGGACGAGGATTGACGGAGCGCGATATCTGGACAGTTGAATAGGGGCGTTGTGTGCGGGGCGTGTTGCGTGATGCGCGGCGCGCAAGCGTGCTTTGTCGGTATCACGAATGGCGTGCATGAGGTGTGGGGAGGGGGGGAGGGACAGGGTCTAGCGATCCCCTCTGAACGCGTGGGGGGCGAGGAACGCGCGGGGGGCGAGGACCGGGTAGGGGAATGCGACGTTTGGACCAGGGGGAATGCTACTTTTGACCGATGACTGCGGGCCGAGCCTCTGCTATGATACCTTTGCCCAGGTTTAGGCGGCGTGATGGTTTGGCTGCCCGGGCTGCCTGGAGGGGGACGAGGACGCGTGCGGCGTCCTGCCCGACACAGAGGCCCTTATCACAAGTTTTGGAGGTGAACTCAGATGGAGAATCTCAAGCCACTGGCCGACCGCATCGTCGTAGAGCCATTGGAGAAAGACGTGGAGACATTCGCCGGAGGCGAGCTCGTGCTGCCGGACACGGCCAAGGAGAAGCCCCAGCAGGGGAAGGTCCTGGCCGTTGGCCCCGGGGCGCGGGACGAGGACGGCAACCGCATCCCTATGGATGTGAGCGTCGGCGACACGGTGATCTTCGCCAAGTACGCCGGCACCAAGTTCAAGCTAGAGGGAGGCAAGGAAGTGCTGCTCATGAAGGAGAGCGACATCCTAGCGCTCCTGGCATGAGAGAGGAGAGGGTACTATGGCCAAACAACTGACATTCGGTGACTCGGCTCGTACGTCGCTGAAGAGCGGCATTGACACCCTGGCGAACGCCGTCGTGACGACCCTGGGACCCAAGGGGCGCAACGTGGCCCTGGGGAAGACGTGGGGCGGCCCGACGATCACCCACGATGGGGTGACGGTCGCCAAGGAGATCGAGCTGAAGGACAAGTTCGCGAACATGGGCGCGCAGCTCCTCAAAGAGGCTGCGACGAAGACGAACGACATCGCCGGCGACGGGACGACGACAGCGACGCTCCTGGCCCACGCCATTATCACGGAAGGCATGAAAAACGTGGCCGCTGGGGCGAACCCCATGTTGCTGAAGCGCGGCATCCTGGTCGGGGCCGAAGCCGTGGTCAATGCCCTGGCGGACCAGGCAATCGAGCTGAGCACGAAGGCGGAGATCACGAACGTGGCGGCCATCTCGGCCCAGGACCGGGAGATTGGAGAGTTGATCGCCGAGGTCATGGATCGGGTCGGGAAGGACGGCGTCGTGACAGTCGAGGAGAGCAAGGGGTTGGCCTTCGAGGTGGAGTACGTCGAGGGCATGCAGGTTGATCGCGGATACATCTCCCCTTACTTCGTCACCAGCTCCGAGTCGATGGAGGCGGTGATCGAGGAGCCTCACATTCTGATTCACGACAAGAAGATCTCGTCTGCTCAGGACCTGGTTCCGATTCTGGAGAAGGTGGT
>CAZIWL010000195.1:0-6900 GCA_964542755.1 uncultured Anaerolineales bacterium | reverse complement strand
TGTTCGGCCCCGATGGCGCCCAGCAAGAGACCATGGGCCTCGTGCAGAGAGAGGGCAAGTGGTACTTGACCGACTTCTAGCAGGTGCCAGGGAGGCCCGGCAAGGCTCCTCGGACCCACCGCCTGGGGAGCCTCCAGATGACGCTCCGCACAAGGTCAGAGGCGCTGACCTCGTACGATACCAGAGAGCCGCCCCCGAATCTCCGGGACACGTGGGGCGGCTCATGGCCCCGGTCGCCGTGCTAGCTGTGGCCCCGCGCCACTGAGCAGGATTGGTAACGAGGTCGGCAAGAGCTGGATCCAGTAGGTTATGGCAGATGTGCGCGTGCTTAGCCCATGTCCGGTCTCATCAGGGCCTCGGGCATCGGGCACCGCGTACCATGTCGCACGGTGCAATTGGACCCGCGGCTGCGGCGTCCCAACATGCGTCATCTAGGCTCAGCATGGCCTTGTCCACCCAAACCGAATCAGGCCGGAGCCTGGTGACCGCGGATCCCCGATGAACGGGTTACGCTACCGGTCAGGCCTACGTGCCGGGGGCAGTACGGGGATGATGAGGCATCGCTGTCCTCTTGCGACTGCACCTCAAAATGCTACCAGATGGTGGCCCCGGGGAGCAACCTCTATCGGATTTCACTGATCTACGACGGCAACAAGTGGGACACGGCTGACTGCAACAGATTTGTGAACCGGAACGCCATCCAGACAGACAAACAGACCAACAAACAGACGTAGAGATAGACACGGTACCGTGTATCCCGAAACGGTGAGCTGGTCACCGGGCACAGATCGATCCGGCTGACCGCACACTCGAACACGGTCAGCCGGATCGCGGTGTGCCACGGCATCCAGTCCGCTCCTAGTGCCGGGCCCTAACCATGGGTTTCGGCGCATGCAGCCGACAGACCGCACGATCCTCTGGCACAGCAATACGGGTTCAGCGATTGGGTGGGCAGCGGCTGTTCCGACAGCCTGTTGGGGGGCGCCATCGCTTTGGCTCCCCTGACGGGATCGGCCATCATACAAGATCAATGGCTGTTGTCGTGTGACGTCTGCTGCAGTGCAAGTCTATCGACAAAGCACGACTTGGCAGCGAGCATGAGCCCCCCTCCTTCCCACGTTCTCCACAGGCGGCTTTGTCTCGTCTCTGGAACCGTGATAGAATGACTCTGGTGCAAATCCGTTCTCTGAGGAGAGGACACGGGAACACCCATTGGGAGGGCGACGTGACGGCCCCGCTATTGACAACGAAGCTCCGCATACCTCCTCTCCGACAGGAGACGGTGCCCCGCCCCCGGCTGGTTGAGCAACTCAACAGGGGCCTCCAGGGCAAGCTGACGCTGATCTCCGCCCCAGCTGGTTTCGGCAAGTCAACGTTGCTGATCGATTGGGTGGCGACATCTGACCGGCCTGTCGCCTGGCTCTCTCTGGACAAGGGCGACAACGATCCGGTTCGATTTCTAGCCTATCTCCTGGCTGCCCTGCAGAGAATTGACCCCTGTTTGGGTCAATCGTCTCGGGCGATGCTCCAGTCTCCCCAGACGCCGCCGCTGGAACAGCTGCTCACCACCGTCATCAATGACGTTGCCGACTCAGCGCAGCCCTTCATTCTCGTTCTGGACGACTACCACGTGATCGAGGCCGAGCCCGTTCACACGGCGCTGACCTTTGTGCTTGACCAGCTCCCGTCGGAGATGCACCTGGTCATTGCCACCCGTGCCGACCCTCCACTGCCTATCGCTCGCTTGCGCGGCCTAGGGGAGCTGAGTGCGCTGTACCAGGCCGATCTGCGGTTCACCCCCAGCGAAGTCACGGCTTTCCTCAACGGGGTGATGGCACTGAATCTCTCGGAGGAGGACATAGCCGTGCTGGAGCAACGGACCGAGGGTTGGATTGCGGGACTCCAGATGGCGGCAGTCTCGATGCAGGGACGAGACGATATCGCCAGGCTCGTGCAGGCCTTCGCCGGCAGCCATCGCTACATCATCGACTATCTCGCTGAGGAGGTGTTGCGACAGCAGCCGCCGGGCGTGCGCGACTTCCTTCTCCAGACGGCGATCCTCGATCGCCTCACAGCATCCTTGTGTGAAGCCGTCCTCGCCGGCACTGAGCAGGAGGGTGAGGTGGGCGACGCGCAGGCGATGCTAGAGTACCTCGACAGGAACAACCTCTTCGTCTTGGCTCTGGACGACGAGCGGCGCTGGTACCGGTATCACCGTCTTTTCGGTGATCTATTACAGCAGCGTCTGATGCGTGAGCGATCCGATCTGCTTCCTAGCCTTCACCGGCGGGCCAGCGAATGGTATGAGGGAAGTGGGCTCATCGAACAGGCCGTGGACCACGCTCTGGCGGCATCCGACTATGGGCAGGCGGCGACTCTGCTGGAACGAACAGGATGGGAGATGGCCATGCGCGGGGCCTGTGCAACGCTGTTGAGCTGGCTAGACGCGTTTCCCGCCACCTACGAGCCGTCCCGACCACAGCTTGCCATCCTCCGCGCCTGGTGCCTCGTGGTCACGGGTCAGGCGGGAACTGCCGAGGCACAACTGGTGGAAATCGGCGACGAGCGCTTCCAGGGTGAGATAGCCGCCGTGCGGGCGTACGCTTCCAGCATCCGCGGGGATGCGCGCCAAGGGATTGCCTTTGCCCAGCAAGCCCTGGAAAACCTGCCCGAGGACAATCCGTTCTTGCGGGGAATCGTGGCTCTCAATCTGGGGATTGCCCATTTCAGCGGCGGAGAGCCGATTCCTGCCGGCCGAGCCCTTGAGCAGGCCGTAGAGCTGAGCCAGCCCGCTGGTTTTCCGGATCTGAGGCTAGCTGCAATGGCAGTGTTGGGCCACGTCAAGGACAGTCAAGCGCTGCTTCGCGAGGCAATCGGGATTCACCGCGATGTGCTCGAGTTGGCCAAGACTATGAACGCCCACCAGGCCCCCGCTGCAGGTATGGCCCACCTCGGCATTGCCGAGGTTCTGTACGAGTGGAATGACGTCCCCGGAGCCGCGCGGCATACCGAAGAAGCCATCGGCCTCCTGGAACGAGGACGATTCATGGCCTACCTTCTATTCGGCCACAGCCTCCGAGTTCGAATCCATTGCGCCGAAGGAGACTTGGTCGGTGCACAAGGAGCTCTTGAACGAGCAGAACAGTTGGCACGTGGCACTGACCTTGCGTATATGGCCGCCGAACTCAGCGGGCTGCGCGCTCGGCTCCTTCTTGCCCAGGGACAGACAGAGCTAGCTGCTCGATGGGCCGCCGACTACGGGCGGAACCCGACTGACGAGTTCGATCGCGCGCGCGAGGTCGAGCAAATGGCGGTTTCACGAGTCCTCATAGCGCTTGCAGATCCGGGCGCAGCGCTGAGCCTGCTCCGCCCTCTCCAGCAAGCGGCCGAGGCAGCCGGGCGCAGGTGGCACGTGATCAGAATCCTGGCGCTCCGCGCTCTGGCCACAGCTGCTCAGGATGATCTGAACGGCGCCTTGGCCGCCCTCGACGAGGCGCTGAGTCTCGCCGAGACCGAAGGTTTTGTGCGCAGCTTTGTGGACGAGGGCGAACCGATCGCAAAGCTACTGCGCCGCGCGCTCTCCCGTAGTTCCGTGCCCAGCTATGCGGCCCGCCTGCTGGCCGCCTTCGACAAGGAGCCCCAGCCGCACCGCTCCTCTCAGGACATCCTGGTCGAGCCGCTCACAGCACGTGAGATGGACGTCCTGCGCCTCATCGTCGCCGGCCTATCGAACCCCGAGATCGCCGACGAGCTGTTCATCGCCATCAGTACCGTTAAGTCCCACGTCAACCACATCTATGGGAAGCTCGGTGTCAGCAACCGAGTCGAGGCTGTGACGCAGGCGCAGGCTCTAGGCTTGGTGTAGTGTCAAACCACCCCCCACGCTTTCTGAAGCGCTCCAGAGCTGTCATCCGTTTCTTTCTCCCCACGTCGTCATAGCCTCGGCCGCAGAGAACACGCCACTTCGACCGCCTCTATCTGCTCTTCGCTCGGTTCGAGACCGCGATTGCTCGAAACGCGACGGAATGGCTGACTTGGCGGCCCGTTCTCCGGGGAGGTCATCCCCTTGTCACCAGCTCGTAACGGTCTGCTTCAACACTGTACCTGCCCCGCCATATGCCGGTCACACGTTGGTGCTACACTGGTCAGTAGGTCGGAATGCTAAGCCGACCAGCGGAGCTGGTCGGAATGGACAAGCTGAGTAGCTTTAGCCCAGGAGGTGACACATGCGCAGAATGGTAGTCGCAATGATGGTGGGGATCTCGCTGCTCCTGCTCAGCAGCGGGATATCGTATGCCAGACCACAGGAATGGACGAGCCTGTGCAACCACGTGGTTCAACCCGGGGAGACGATCTGGTGCATCGCCCGCGGCTACGGCGTCTCGCCGTGGGCCATCTCAGCTCAGAACGGCGTGGTCAACCCGAACTGGATCGAGCCGGGCACGGTCCTGTCGATCCCCGATGCGCCGGCCACGCTGCCTGCCGGACCAACCTGCGCGCGGCAGTGTCCGGACAACGGGCCCCCTTCCGACTGCACGTGCGCGTCGTATCACACGGTGCTCCCAAGGAGTAACCTGTACCGCATCTCACTGCTGTACGGTGTCAGTATGTGGGAGATCGCCGACTGCAACGGGATTCTGAACCTGAACTTCATCGAGGCTGGAACGGAACTCTGCATCCCACCAGCGTAGGTGGCACCATCCGCTGACGAACTGGCTGACCAGGGGCACGCCCGGTCAGCCAGTTCGCTTCATGCGTCCACGCCCACGGCCCGCCCTCGTAGGCTTCCCAGGCCTTGGCGGTTCTAACCCAATGCCTTCAATGGTCAGGCCCGCTTCACTCAACCACCTTCAAGAAGCGGCCAATGTGCGGCAGCCAGGATAGGCCAAGAACCGAGCAGCATACCGCAGGCATCCTGGCCCTCTCTCGTGAATGCACGCACCCTGCGGACTCTCTGCGTGGCAGTCCTAGTCTGCATCGCAGCTCATCCTACATCGGTAGAGCGTCTCGAAGCCGTGCTCCGGTTCCGCGGACCAGCCCAGAACCGGGCGCATACGCTCCGAGCCGACGACCTCGCCGCGCCAGACCAGCTAGAATCCGCTCAGCGCTTCGAACCGGCCCGACAGGGGTACCCCCGCAGCCCGACTCTCGGAAGACGCCGCGCGCCTCAAATCCAGCGCCCCGCGGACGATGCGGAGGCTGATCAAGCACAAGGGCTTTGGGGCACCATCAGCAACTCTCTCGTGTTGGGTCGACACGCGTGCAGCATGGGTCAGGTGCCTCGATCTGGACCACCGGCCCGTGCTCGAAGCGCTGAGCCGCCGCGTCCGCGACAAGCAGTACATCCCTTGGGCCTATCCCTGGGGTTCGTCGAAGACCCAGATGGGCAAACGCATCCGGACACTCGACCGCGAGCGGGGCACACCGCACCGCGCGAATCCCGTCCGCCCCGACAACCAGCGCGGAGCCCGCGCAAACTACGATGATCCGGCCAGCTTGAGGGGGCGCGATGCGGCCGGAGGAAGGTCATAGAGGCAGCGGCACCCCCCGCGCTCTCGCTGATCACCGAGCACTTCGACACCCATTCCCCTGCGGCTTGCCACGTCAACGCGATTCCCTCCCCCTCCCCCGTCTCCAACGCCTCCACAGAGGACGAGAAGGCTGGCTGCACCAGGGTCTTGAAGCGGACAGGGTCGGTGGAGTGTTGGTGTGGTGGACGGCGGCGGCGTGCTGACCAGGCCGAGATAGGGCTGCGAAACGACCGTCGCGGTAAATTCAGGTGGGAGGATTGCGCCGAGCGACCATGCCACGGTCTTCGCGGGCGGCTCCGCTGCACCCGGGAAAGGGGGCGTCGGCGGTTCCGTGCCTGCTGTCGATGTCACCAGGGTACCGCAGACTTTGAGGAGCAGCAGCCCAACCGACACGATCGCCCTCGCCGCTGAGCATGTCCCCGGCCGGCCCAGAGATTCCAGCACGTGCGCCTCATACCGCGCCGCACCAGACGGGGACCAGCTAGTCCCTCGGGCAAGCGATGGATCGAGTGCTGCCCCCATCGGCACGCCTGAAGAGTGACTGGGCGCGACTGCTGCGGCGCGCATGGGGGTACAGAAGGATCACCTCTGCCCGTCGTCGTAGACCACCAACTCATTCAATTCAGGCGACAACTGCGCCAGGACCCTATTCGATAGGGGCACCGGGTCGCCCCCTTCAATGTGGGGCAGTTCCTCTTCGACCCGCCCCGGCGCCTCGTGCAGCTGCAATCTGATTGGCCTTGTGACGGCGCCCCTGGCGTTTGGGCCTGCCAGCAACTCCATGAACACCTTGAACCCGGGAATATCTTGAAAGCGCGAGTCCTGGGCAGCCGTGCGGCTGGTCGGCAGGCTGGAGCTGGCATACGTCTGCTCGGCCACGATCGCGGGAGACATCATCCAGGCCAGCAGATCGGCCGCCTCCTCCTGATCTATCGCCGCGGCGGGGATCACGACTACCGGCCCCTCGACTGCGGCAGTGTTGGCCCGCTCTGGGTGATCGGCCGGCGGCGGGAAGGCCGCCACGCCGTAGTTCAGACCCACCTGGAAGGGAGATGCGTAGCTTGGCGCCACCTGCCACTGGCCATCGATCATCATGGCAACCCTGCCATCGTAGAAACCGCGTTCGGGGATCTTTGCGCTCTTGATCGGCGTGGCCCGATGGCATTGCTGGCAGCTCCATCTCTTCCCGGCGTAGAGCGGATGCGAGGAGTCCACGTAGCGGTTGAAGGAGGAGACGAAGCTCCTGACCTCCGTGATGCCGTGCTCCTCGTAGAACTGGAGCTGCCACTTATTGGTCAGCTCCGCCGCATCTTCGTTGGTCGAGGAGCCGCCAAACATGCTCGCGTACAGCTCCGTGTGAGGCCGGGGG
>CAZIWL010000194.1:0-7010 GCA_964542755.1 uncultured Anaerolineales bacterium | reverse complement strand
TTGTCGGCGTAGGAGATCTCGCAGGTCTCGTCGCCCTGGAAGAAGAGGACCTGGGCGATGCCCTCGTTGGCGTAGATCTTCGCCGGGAGCGGGGTGGTGTTGCTGATCTCCAGCGTGACGTATCCCTCCCACTCGGGCTCGAAGGGGGTGACGTTGACAATGATGCCGCAGCGGGCGTAGGAGCTCTTGCCAACGCAGATGGTGAGCACGCTGCGCGGGATCCGGAAGTACTCCACCGTGCGGCCCAGGGCGAAGGAGTTGGGCGGGATGACGCAGACATCGCCTTGGAAGTCGATGAAGGACTGAGCGTCGAAGGCCTTGGGGTCCACGACGATGGACTTGTTTGACTTCAACTCGGCCAGGGCCCGGGAGGCGGCGTCGCGGCGGCGGTTCAGGTAGGGGAGCACCTGGGAGAGGATGTATTGGACGTCCGATGCCTTGTGGACGACGAGATTGTGGTCGCCGTCGTCCGCCGCGTGGATCTCGCCGGTGGCGATCATGGCCTGGACGCCCTCCAGGAGCCGCCGTTCGCAGCCGCCGATGTGCAGCGCCAGGGCCGTCCGGCCCGTGACGTGGGAGGCCTCGTAGCCGATGGTCCCCTCGGCATCCAGCAGGCCGGCCACGTAGGCAGACTGGACGTCGGAGAGCTTGGCCGCGGTGATCTCCGGCTGGAAGACCTTGAACTCGTCGGCGACGCGGATGTCGTAGCCGTAGGAGGAGAGCCCGTAGGAGATGACGCCCTCGCTCACCTGTCCGTCGACGAAGGGTTCGACCATGCCCTGCTCGGTGGCCATCTGGCGGATCCAGGTATCGGATTTGAGTCCCATGTATGTCTCCTGTGCTAAGACCCTAAGGGTCTTTCTGAGTTCTTTGTCACGTGAGCGTGTTGGTCCTGTCTGCAGGTGTCGTGTTGAACAGGATGATGATGAAGACCTGTAGGGTCCGTTGTATACGTGCTACATCCGCTCGGGCGCGGTCACGCCGAGCAGGTGCAGGGTCTGGGCCAGGGTCTGCTTGGCCGCGCGGGCGAGCATCAGTCGGGCGCGGGTCCGCTCGGGCGCCTCCGCCGCGACGACGCGGCAGTCGCGGTAGAAGCCGTGGAAGTCCGACGCCAGCTCCTTCGTGTAGAACGTGAGCCGGTGGGGCGCCCGCTGCTCCGCGGCGTGCGCCACCACCTCAGGCAGCTCCAGCATCTTCCGTATCAGGATCTTCTCGCTGGGGTGCGTGAGGAGCGAGACGTCCCCGGGTTCGCTCGGATCCCAGCCCTCCTCCTCGGCGTAGCGCAGGATGCTGCAGATGCGCGCATGGGCGTACTGGACGTAGTAGACCGGGTTCTTCTCCGATTCCTCCACGGCCAGGTCAAGGTCGAAGTCGATGGTGGCGTCCACGGTGCGGGTGAGGAGGAGGAAGCGGATGGGATCCGGACCCACCTCGTCGATCAGCTCGCGGAGGGTGACAAACTCACCGGCGCGCTTCGACATGCGGACGTCCTCGTCGCCCCGTTTCAGGTTCACCATCTGGTAGAGCATGATCTCCACCCGCTCGGGATCGAGATCCAGCGCCTTGGCCGCGGCCTTTACCCGCGGCACGTCCCCGTGGTGGTCGGCGCCCCAGACGTAGATGGCGCGGTCGAAGCCGCGCTCCACCAGCTTGTTCCAGGCATAGGCAATGTCCGACGCGAAATACGTGGGGCGCTCGTCCGGGTTGGGGATGACCTCCTCGGAGCGCACGACGACGGCGTCGTCCTCAAGCTCCGACGAGGTGAACCAGACCGCGCCCTCGCGCTCGGTGATGTAGCCGTCCTCGCGCAGCCGTTGGAGCATACGGTCGAAGAGCCCCGATTCGTATAGCGTGCGCTCGTGGAACCAGGTGTCGAACTCGACCCGCAGAGCGCGCAGGTCCTCTTGCACTTTTTCCAGCACCCGCTCGATCCCCAGCTCCCCCAGCGCGCGTACGGCCTTCCCGCGGTCCATCTCCAGGTAGCGCTCGCCGTGCTCCTCCGCGAGCCGATCCCCCATCTCCACCACGTAGGCGCCGTGGTACCCATCCTCGGGGAAGGGGTCGTGCCGGCCCAGGGCCTGGGCATAGCGGGCGAAGAGGCTCTCGCCGAATTTGCGCACCTGCGAACCGGCATCGTTGACGTAGTACTCGCGCTCCACGTCGAATCCGGCCGCCTCCAGCACGCTGGCCAGCGCGTCGCCGATGACGGCGTTGCGCGTCGAGCCCACGGTGATCGGCCCGGTCGGGTTGGCGCTGACGAACTCGACCTGGAGCCGGTCCCCGCCGCCGATGTCGATCTGGCCCCACGCATCACCGGCGTCGAGGATCATCTCCACCTGCGCCGCCAGCCAGCCGTCGTCCAGCGTGAGGTTGATGTAGCCGGGTCCGGCGATCTCCACCTCGCCGATGAAGCCGGCATCGGGCAGATGCTTCACGACGCGGCTGGCGATGGCCCGGGGGGCCATCTTCGCCTCCGCCGCGAGCTGGAGGCAGACGGGGCTGGCGTAGTCGCCGTGCTCCGCCTGTCGCGGGTGCTCGATGGTAACGCTGGGTACCGGGAAGGGCGGCAGGGCGCCCTCGTCCTGGGCGTTCTGGATGCCTTCTTGAATCAACGATGCGACAAGGTCGCGGGTCAACTGGGTCACACTACTCTCCTAACGGTTTGCTCTGTTGTTGGCGTTCCAATTCAACCACGAAGGACACAAAGGGCACGAAGGACACGAAGGAAAACGGGGAAAACGTAGTCGCGACTTCAGTCGCTTTCCCTATCTATCTTGGTGTCCTTCGTGCTCGTCGTGTCCTTCGTGGTTCGAGTCTCTTCAGTCTTACCGTTGCCGAACAGTTCGCTCTGGAACCAGGCGGCCATCCGCTGCCGCTCCTCATCGGGCTGGAAGGAGGCCTCGGCGGCCCGCACGATGGAGGCCTTGACGTCGTCCATGGTCAGGCGCATGGCCGAGATGGCGATCTGGTATTCGTCCGTCAGCGTGGTATCGCTGATGCTCGGGTCGTCCGTGTTGATAGACACAGGGACCCCCATCGCCATGAGGTCCGGCAGGGGGTGATCCCAGACCCGTCCAACGACACCGGTCTGGATGTTGCTGGTGGGGCAGACCTCGAGCGTCACGCCCCGCTTCCGGAGCAGCTGAACGACGCGCGCGTCCTCCACCGACCGCACACCGTGGCCGACCCGCTCGGCGCCCAAACGCTCCACCGCCTCCTCGACGTTCTCCGGCCCGCCCGCTTCGCCGGCGTGGACGGTGACGTGGAGCCCGCGGTCCCGCGCAGCCCGGAAGATGGCGGCGAAGGGACCGGCCGGGTACTGCTCCTCGTCGCCGGCCAGATCCAGGCCCACGATCCCTCGATCCTGGTGAGCGGCGGCCAGCTCGGCCAGTTCGGTCGCCGTCGTCAAGTCCTCCTCGCGGCCGATCTGGACGATCAAGTTGACCGTGATATCCCGTTCCTGCTGGGCGCGAGCGACGGCGTCGCAGACCCAGCCGGCGACGGACGCCAGGGGAAAGTCCTGGGCGCGGGCCAGGGCAACCGGGTTGAAGCGGAGTTCGAGGTACTTGACGTTGTCGTCGGCGGCGTCCTGCACGGCCTCATAGGCCACCCGCTCGACGGCCTCCCGAGTTGGGTAGAAGCGGCGCAGGAACTGGAACTTGGTCAGGAAGCTCTGGAAGTCGGGCTCTTCGCCGGCGATGGTGGCAAAGGGACGCAGATCGTCGATGGTGTAACTGGGCAGGTCGATCCCGTTCTCGCGAGCGATGTCCGCCAGGGTCTCCAGGCGGAGAGAGCCCTCCAGATGGCGGTGGAGGTCGACTTTGGGAAGGTTATGGAGGGCGGTCGGCTGGATTGGGTTCATGCGATGGATGGCAACGGGCCTGTGGGCCTGCGGGCTCCTCGATTCAAGAGCTGCTGCACCAGGGCGTCCTGGTCGCTAGCGCGATCGCGGGGACGGGAACCTCTCTGCTTTGAGACAGTCAGGGTTTCTCCTTCAGGATCCAGTGCCAGTAGTACCAGACGAGGACCAGGTTTCCGGTCGCCCCTATGGCCAGAGGGATGTGGAACGTGAGCAGCGCGAAGGTCGGCTCGAGCAGAATGGGCAGGGCGCAGGCCGGCGCCAGGGCCGCGGCGTTCCGTGTCGCCTGGCTCAGCGCCGCCAGGGCGATGAGGCCGTTGGACACGTGGAACCAAGGGCCGTAGTCCCGCTTCTTCGCCACGGCGTTCAGCCGCTCGCTGAGCCGGGAGAAGATGATGCCCAAATAGACCACGGCGGCGAGGCCAAAGGGGCCCAGGGTGGATGTGATGGCGCGCATGCTCACTCTCCCGTCATCGTCTTCTGGAGCCGGGCGGCGAAAAGGAAGAGCAGGATGCCCCCCGCGAAGAGCATCACGTCGCCCACGGGCTCGCCGACGAAGTCATAGTCCTGGGTCAGGTACCAGATGACGCCACCTGCTAGCAGCAGGCCCGGCAGGATCAGGAAGCGCTGTCCCACAGCCTGCCCTGAGGCCTTCTCGTAGAACCCGGCGATGTGCCAGATGAAGACGATCAAGGCCCCTATGACGAGCCATGCATAGATCGATAGAGCCTGCTTGGTCACTTGCAGCATAGTCGTATGGCTTCTGTGAGAGTGTCTGAACCGGATGGTTTGAACGGCGCGTACCCGTGATTCTGCGAACCGCCGGCTTCCTCCTCACGCCTTGGGCAGCATCGAGCTGATCCGCGCGGCGAGGGCGGCCCCCAGTCCGCGACTAGCGGTGGACGAAGGCCTCCACGAAGGAATCGACCATGCGCGTCGGGGTCCCCGAGAGGATGCCCTCCCGCCCCTCGAAAGGCGCGTGGACCTCGATGCCGCGCGAGGTGATCTCAAACTGTCGAATGCCCTTGTCGTGGTCGCTGCTGCGCATCTTGAGCACGAGAAGGGCCTTGTGCACGGCACTTTCGAACTCGACGTAACGGAGGAGCAGGTAGCCGTCGGCCAGGAAACCGAACTCCCCGTCGGAGGCCTCGGGATCGCCGAGGAGGGCCTTGCTCTCGCGGGTCAGGACGGCCGTGAGTCCCTCGCGCTTCAGGCTGTTGATGAAACCGTACGCCGTCTGACGCAGTCTGGCGGGCCGGGCGCTGATGCGCTCGAAGTGGGAGAGGCTGTCCACGAGGATGCGTTTGGCGTTGATCTCCCGGATGTGCCGCTCAATCCGCCCGCCCACCTCCTCCAGACTGGCCTTGGTCACCTCTGGGCTGGACATCACCACGCGGAGCTGATTCTCCCGCTCAAGCTGGCGGAAGTCCCACCCGAAACTCTGAGCATCCCGGTAGTACTGCTGAGGGAACTCCTCGAAGGTGAGGATCAGGCCCGGCTCATCGTGTGCCACGATCCCGTGGTAGATGAACTGCATGCCCAGCGTCGTCTTGCCGGTGCCCGGCGCCCCCTCCACCAGGGTGGCTGTCTCGGACACGAGACCACCCATAAGCATATCGTCGAGCCCGGGAATGCCTGTCTTCAGTCGCTTCATGGGATCCCTCCCCCCGCAGGACCTAGCACGATGAGGACACCTATGTGCTCGTGCCGCGTATGATGTGATAGATCGCCTTGACCCGGAACTGCCGGTCGGCGGAGGCGTCCACAAACTTCTCCAGTAGTTTCCGGATCTCCGGGTCTGCGGTGAGGGAGTAAACGGTCATGTCGCGGAGCTGGCTTTCCTCCAGCACGCCGCTGGCGGCCAGGTCGGCCAGATCGTCGCGTATCTTGTCCGGGCTGCGCCCGGCGTATCGCGCGATGTTGGTGGCGGTGTCCGTGGTGTACGGATTGTCGTGAAAGAAGCGGATGAGGTCCCATTTGACGAACGAGTCGACCTTCGTCTTCAGGAACTCGAGTAAGCGGGGATCCATGTCAGCCATGAGACGGCCGGTCAAGTCCATTCCTACCTCATCCATATCGTTCCTCCGGCTGTCGGTTGCACGGTTGGGGATTCCATCGGATTCCATCTCCGCGCCCTCATCGAGGTCAGCCCGCCGCTACGGCGCGTGAGTGTCGCGCCTGCTGATCCTTTCGCATATGACAGTGCTTGTACTTCTTGCCGCTGCCGCACCAGCACGGGTCATTCCGCCCCAGATCGCAGTCGGGGCAGACGTCCTGTCCTGCCGCCGGCTCCGCAGGAGACGCTGCACGCCTGGTCTGGGAGGAGCGGCGTGCGCTGGACCCGCGTGCGGCCGCCACAGGGGCCCGCTGGGCCCGGGCGCGCCGCGTGCGCTGGGCGGGTTGAACGTTCAGCGCCTTCGGCAACAGATAGACCGAGCGCGCCACGTTCCGTTGGATGCGTGCCAGGAGGCTCTGGTACATCTCGTGAGCCTCTTTCCGGTAGGACACCAGGGGGTTCTGCTGACCATAGGCGCGGAGCCCGATGCCCTCGCGGAGGTCGCCCAGGCTGGTGAGGTGGCGCACCCAGAGGCTGTCGACGGCCCGCAGCATCATCCGCCGGTCGCGGAAAAGCCGGTAGGCGTCGATGAAGGCCTCCTCAACGGTGCCCTGCATCTCCGCTGATAGATCGTAGAGCGGCTTGGCCGCGACTCCATCCGAGGGTTCGCTGCCCAGACGCTCCACCAGCGCCCCATAGACGGCCTGCTGGGCAGGATCGCTGCTCTCGCCCAGGGCCTGGATGGTGGCGTCCTCCCGCACGGCCTGCTTGTAGACCTGCTGGCCGACGCTGCGGTTGATCTGCTCGTAGGCCGACGCAGCGAGTTCAAAGAGCTGAGCCTTGATCTCCTCCGCTGACAGCTCCTCCCACTGGTGGAAATCGACGTCCTGCGGCAGGGGGAAGAAGGTGCGCAATTCGCCCTGGAGCCCGCGCAGATCCCAATCCTCGGGGTACGGCTCCGAGGTGTGGGCATCGACGACGGAGTCGACCTCGTCGCGCACCATGCGGAGGACCTGATCGCGCAGGTCAGCGCTCTCGAGCACCTGGCGGCGCTGGTCGTAGATCACCTCGCGCTGCTTGTTGACCACGTCGTCG
>CAZIWL010000193.1:0-7072 GCA_964542755.1 uncultured Anaerolineales bacterium | reverse complement strand
TGGGACGACGCCTACTTCGAGCCGAGTGACAGCCGAGCGATCCGGGGAGCCGACCACGTCACCTCATCGCAGCGGGAGCTACGGATGCGCATCTTGCTCGCCGACGGTCAATCGAACGTACGCTTTGCGCTCCGCGTCCTTCTCGAGCGAGAGCCCGGGTATGTCGTCGTCGGCGAGGCCGCCGACGAAAACAGCCTCTCCCGCAGCCTCGTCCTCAGCTTCCCCGATGTCGTTGTGATGGGCTGGGAGCTACCGGGCATGCCCTTGCAGAATCCCCTGGCTTCTATCCGCCGTGTGGGGCCGGACCTGATCATCATCGCCCTAAGCGCACGCACGGAGGCGAGGGCAGCGGCTCTCGCTGCGGGCGCCAACGCCTTCGTCAGCAAGAGCGATCCGCCCGAGCATCTCCTGAAGGCCATTAGGACAGCGGCGGCCCGCCGCCGAGATGGATCCGGGAACCGATAGGGGTTCCTGGTCAGCCTTGGGCACTCGTATGGGTACTGCTGGGGGGGCGAAGCACAAAGGACACCAGGCCAACGCGAAGGACACTAAGAAGAACTTGGTGTTCTCCGTGCGCCTTCGTGCCCTTTGTGGTTACTTGGTGTTCTTTGTGGCTGGCGCGTCGACGCATCATCGAATGGGCAGGGCGCGGCCTGTGGCGCTCCGGTGGACCGAGCCGAAGTCTTGGACGCCGTCGAGCTCCTCTACCGTGAAGACAGGACCATCCTGGCAGACCAGCAGATCATCCAGCGCGCACTGCCCGCAGATCCCAAACCCGCACTTCATGTACCGCTCCAGGCTCAACTGACCCGGCACGTCGTGCTCCATACACAACCGTCGGAGCGCCACCAACATCCGCTCCGGGCCGCACGCATAGAGCGCCACGTCCGAGTTCTGAGCGATCTCGCGGGCAACGATCTCGGTGACGTACCCGCGCTCGCCGGCGGACCCATCATCGGTGGCGACGAGCACCTCCACACCCAACGCCTCAAACTGATCGACGTAGAGCAGATCCAGCGCCTTGCGCGCACCGATGGCAACCGCCGTCTGGATACCCGCCGCCACGGCCTGCTCGGCAAGGTAGTAGAGAGGCGCCGCGCCGTACCCTCCGGCCACCAATAACGCGTGGCGGTCCTCATCCAGCGCGTAACCCCGCCCGTAGGGCCCCCGCCAGCCCACCGGATCGCCGACCCGTTTCCCGTGGAGCTCCGTGCTGAAGGGGCCTACCCGGTTCACCGTCAACGTCAACGGAGCCGGACGAGCCACGGCGAAGGGCTTCTCGTCGATGCCGGGCAGCCAGAGCATCACGAACTGGCCCGGTATCGCGTCCTGAGCCTCGGCGTCCAGGACGAACGTGCGAATGGTGCGGGTCTCCACCCGTATCTCTTCGATCTTGACAATCTCTGGCAAACTCACCCGTGTACTCCTTTGTCAGCGCGATGGATCACGCCCCACTCGCGCAGCCTCGCGCATCCAATCCCCTCGGGGATTGTAGGACAAGTGGGCCGCCCTGTCCAGCGTTGCGCGCCCGAGTTGCCGCTGGGGCACCCCACACCTCAGCCGGACCGGGCCCGACTGCCACACCGCTCCCCTCTCGCCGGGACCCCGCTTGCCCGGAGCTGTGCTGACGCTACAATGCGGCTCCAGCGCCCGCGCAACCGCAGTCCGTGCGGGACGACAAGCTTACATTCGAGCGTACGAGCAGAAGGAGGGTCCGTGAATAGCTACCGAAAGGAACTCTGGTTCAACGTCCAGAACCGCCGGGGGTTCATCAACATCACCCCGCAGGTGGAGGAATGCCTCCGCGAGAGCGGCATTCAGGAGGGGCTCTGCCTGGTGAACGCGATGCACATCACCGCCTCCGTCTACATCAACGATGCCGAGCGCGGCCTCCTCCACGACTACGAGGAGTGGCTGGAGGAGTTGGCGCCCCACGCGCCCGTGAGCCAGTACGAGCATAACCGGACCGGCGAGGACAACGGGGACGCCCATCTGAAACGGCAGATTATGGGGCGCGAGGTCGTCGTCGCCGTCACCGAAGGCCGGCTGGACTTCGGACCGTGGGAGCAAATCTTCTACGGGGAGTTCGACGGCCGGCGCCGGAAGCGCGTGCTGGTCAAGATCATCGGTGAGTGACGCCTGATGTCTCAAGCACCACGAGACCCCGCGACGTGGACCCACGGGCGGGTATGGGATAGACAGCTCGATCGACGGAGGGAGAAGTGAGCGACGTGACCATCCGCCGGATGACGGACCAGGAGGTGCAGCACGTCTTTTCTCCTCTGACGAGCTACGCCTTCCACCCCTCCCCGCCCTTCCGGGACGAAGAGGACTGGGAGGCCCTCATCCATCGGCGGAAGAACGCCGTCTACCTCGGTGCCTTCGAAGGGGACCAGGGCGTGGCCGCGGCCGTCAACTCGCCGATGACCCAGCACGTGCGCTGGGCCATACTCGGCGCCGGGGCCGTCTGGGGTGTGACGACGGCACCGGAGGCGCGGCGCAAGGGCACCTGCCGCCGGTTGATGGCGCAGATCCTGGCGCGCGACCGGGAGGAGGGCCGGCCGGTCTCCTGCCTCTATCCCTTCCGCGCCTCCTTCTACGAGCGCCTTGGTTACGTCAGCTTCCCCCTGGCCTACAATGCGGTTTTCCAGCCCGCGCCCCTCGTGCCTCTCCTCAAGCAGGACCTGGGCGGCACGGTGGAGCGGATGCTCGTCGGCGAGGGGTACGACGCCTACCGTGCCTACACGAAGCGGATGCAGGCCCGGACGCACGGCATGGCCGTCTTCCTCCCTGGCGAGAAAGAGCAGGTGCAGAAGGAGAATCGTTCCTGGTTGGCGCTGGCGAGGGTGGATGGAGAGGTCGTGGGCGTGATGCTCTATGCCTTGACGGGGGACGAGATCACCCGATTCACGCTGCGCGCGTACCGATTCTACTACGACACCAGTCAGGCTCGCTATCTGCTCCTCCAATGGATCGCGCGCCACGTGGACCAGGCCAGCCAGGTCAAGCTCTGGCTGCCCCCCTTCGAGCGCCCGGCGACGTGGATGGACGACCTGCAGATCTCGCTGGAGGCGCCGGCCCGCGGCGCTATGGGTCGCGTGGCGGACATCTCTGGCCTTGATGGGATCGAGATCGGTGCCGGCGCGTTCACCGCCCGGGTCTCGGACCCGCTGTGCCCGTGGAATGATGCAGTCTGGCGCTTCGAGACGGTCGACGGGCAGCTGCGGGTCTCGCCCGCTGCACGGGCCGAATGTCATCTGACCATCCAGGCCCTGACTGCGCTCGTCTACGGCACGAATGACCCCGGCGATTTCGAGGTCCGCGGATGGGGCGACCCGTCCCCTCAGCTGCAGACGACGATGCGGACGATGTTTGCGAGGCGCCTGCCCTATCTTCACGAGGCGTTCTAGAGAGGCAGCTCGTCGACTCCTAGGCGGAGTCAGCGTTGGCGGCGGTTGGCTGGCACGAGGCCCTCGCCGGTCCCAGGGTGGGCATCGGGCGCTTGTGTCCGCCATTTGGTCGAGGCCCATCGCCCTCCGCTGCACAGTGCGATCAATAGGGAGGGGTCCAGTGTCTAACCAGTCAGACTTTGAGCGAACTTGGCTCCAGAAGCTCTCCCGCGCTGTAGAGAGGGAGGCTGGAGAGAAGGTCCGCCGTGACGTCCTGGAGGGCAGCAGCGAACTGGGGGGCGGCAGTGAGTCTCAGAAGGTCATTGCCTGGACGCGGCAGGCAATGGACAAGCTCAACCGCGCGGTCGAGCAAGACCAGCGAGGGGCGATTATGACATCGTGCGCCTGCCGATACCCGGTCGCTGATCTCCAGGAGGCTCGGGAGGCCTACGCAGCTACCGGCAGCATCGAGGCGGCCCACGCCATCCTGCAGGCAACGTTCAGGATCTTCCTGCGCCGCGTGCTCGGCCTCGATGAGTCCGTCGTCGAAAGCGTGATCGGGCAGGGCTGGGGTCTCGCGGGGGTGGTGGAAGGGAGCACCGTGATCGCCACCAAGATCCCGAAGAGCGGCAACCTCGCCGCCTATCTGGAGGAGACGGATCCTCAGCGCAAGCGTCAGCTCTACTGTCACTGCCCGCGCGTGCGCGACGTCCTCGCTATCGGTGAATCCCCTTGGTCGCCTGAGGTCGCTGAGACCTACTGCATGTGCGGCGCCGGCTTCTACAAGGGGATCTGGGAAGAGATCGTGCAGACTCCCGTGGGCGTCGAGCTGTTGGAGAGCGTCCTCCGGGGCGACGACGTCTGCAAGGTCGCCGTCCACCTGCCTCGTGGGGCCCTGTAGCCTCTGAAGAGCTAAGCCAGAGACATGCGCCGCTCTCCTTCAACACCGCGCATTGGCACCAACTGGGAAACGTACGCGCTGAGATCATCCAGCCTGGGGACGGCCCCGTGCCGCTCGAGCCCCCCGACTCGAACGGCCCGCCTTCGGCCTTAGCAGCCGTCTCTAACCTGGATTTCGCCGAGTTGGGGCACGTCCGCTCCTGGCTCCGATGCCTTCAGAGTTAGGGATGACAAGCTGGCCTGCAGGAAACAAGAAGCATCGCACAAGCCACGTGCAACGCACCGTGTGCCACGATGACCACCCGCGGGTGCCGTGGGACACGGCGGTCGTCTGCCCTGGTCCATTCAAGCGCCGAGGTTGCGTCAGAGGCGCGATCCGACCAGTACGCTAAGGGGCCTGACCTACGTTTCCTGGCTGGCTCCCGACGCCCTCTTCTCTAGCCATGATCGCCCCACGGTGAAGAAGGCGAGCCCACCCAGGGTGAGCCATCCGAACCAGTCGCCCAGGCGGGTGTTGAGCGTCCCGCGCCCATGGCCCAAAGGCACGTCCGCCACCAGTGTCGCTTGCCCGCCCTCCGGTTCAGTCGCCAACGCCGTCACCCGGCCATAGGGGTCGATGACAGCAGAGTCGTACGCGGAGTCCGCCTTCACCAGGGCCACCCGGTTCTCGACAGCTCGAAAGACGACGTGCGTGTAGTGCTTGTACGTGATGGCAGGCCAGTCGTTGGACGGCACCGCGATCAGCTGCGCACCCTGGCGCGCGAGCTTGCGGGCCGTGTCCGTGAAGTCGAGATCGTAGCAGATGATGGTGCCCACCTTGCCCAGCGGAGTGTCGTAGACAGGATAGGTGCCCCGCGTGAGGCTCGTCTCGCCTCCGAACGTGACCGGGTGGTCTTTGCCAAACGTCCCCAGGAAATCGCCCTGGGGATTGAGGACCGTGGCCTCGTTCCGCAGTCCCTCGTCCTGGAGCACAACGTACCCGACAGTGAGATGAGCCTGAGTGTCGGCGGCCAGTTCTCGAAGACCGAGTCGGTCCTCGGCCTGGGGATCGTAGGAGAGGGCGCCCTCGGGCCAGACGACGAGGGACGCGCCCTCGCCAGCTGCCCAGCGAGTCTGATCGACCATCCGCGCGGTAAGCGCCGCCACTTGCTCCTCGTCCTCGCCAAAGGAGGCGGCGATGACGGACGCGCCCGGCTGCACGGCAGCCACCCGGGCGATCGGTGTCGCGGGACCGCGATAGAGGAGCAGGCTCAGCACCACCCATCCCGTCAGCGCGGCACCGGCCCCGATGCCCCACCGTCGCACGAGGCCCGTGCGCAGCTTTGGCACCGCGGCCACGGCTGGCCAGCGCCAATCCACCGCTCGCATGGCAAGGAGCGCCAAGGCATAGTTGACCAGCACCAAGAGGGCGCTGAGGCCGAAGATCCCGAAGATGCTCACTGGCTGAATGAGCCAGGGAAGCTGGTGCTGGGTGTAGGCGATGAAGCCCCAGGTCCCCGCGATGGGCAGGAAGATGCGGATCATCTCGATGCCCACCCAGTTGACGATCCCAAAGGGTACGAACCAGCGGTAGCGTGTGCGCTCGTTGAAGGAGCGCGTGGACATATCCGTCAGCAGTGCAATGCCGAAGACGATGGCGGGCAGATAGGCCATGAAGGTGCCGCTGCCGGCGAAGACGGGGCCGAGGTAGCCCCAGAGCCAGCCCCCATTGAAGACCGCAGCCCCAAGGGAGGACAGCTTCGGGGGCAGCACGCGGAACTGGGCCAGGAGTGCGGGGACCATGGCGAACCACGCCAGGAACCAGAGGTTGAAGGGTGGAAAGGCCAGGGTCATCAGGCCGGCGCTAAGGGCTGCCAGAAGCACGCCAAGCAGCGTGCGGACGATAGGATTGTCTTTCACGATGGCCTCCTTGTTGTCGGTCGACGGCATCACGGTGTGCGTGCAGGACTTTGGCGCCCCGGGCAGCGGTGTCTCTCCCGTCGGGTGGCGGTCGGGTGCTGTAGAGGTCTTACTCGCCAACGGTCGCCCTCTCGAGGGGACGACCCATCCCGAGAGCCTCCGAGCAGCACCCGACGTCTGCCGGATCGTGTCCATCCACGGTCTGTGTTGGAATCCAGCGAGACCAGATCAAAGCGCACGAGACAATCGGAGATGACGTCGTGCCTCGCCTCGAGATGATCAAACGACGGACTACTATAGCATACGTCGGAAAACGGTCAAACCCGACTCGCGGCTGGGGGAGTCTGCTCAGCCTCGTTGGCTCTCTGGCGCGGCGAGAGCACGCCGTCCTGCCTACGCGCAGAAGTCCGCCTTCCCGGCATCATCTACCGGTGACATGTACTTGCGCAGTCTGATCCACTCGCCGCCAGCGGCGCGCGTTCCACGCGGGGAGGACGCTGGACCGGAAACGGACGGGCGCAAAGACATCTCCGGCGGCGGCGACGCTCGAACGGTGCACCACAGCCGCGCGTAGCTGACCCACATGGTCACGTCCGCGTCAGGTAGTAACGAGACCAAGATGACCCCGACCTCACCCGGGGACGATAGCGAGGAGCAGCAGGCTTCTGTTCCCGTTCACTCTCCTCCCGATTCCCGTATCCCGTTGGTTCTGAACGCGTCCAACCAGAGACCCTTTGGTTTGTCAGCTACTGTTGGTATCGGCGCCCGTCGACGTATCATATCGGCGGACCGGTAGGGGCGACAAATCGGTGGCGCATTCAGCTCGCTGGGGTGCACTAACGAGTTGTCGCGGACCGACCGTGGATTGGCTAGAGATGATTCGT
>CAZIWL010000192.1:0-7084 GCA_964542755.1 uncultured Anaerolineales bacterium | reverse complement strand
GCCGGTTCCGGCGAAGAATAGGATGACGTATCCTATGACGGCCCAGCGTACCTCGCGGAACGGGACCCTGAGAATGTAGTCGAGGACCAGCTCCACGATCAGCCAGGCCAGCATCAGCCCAACTTGCACCTGATACAGTGCGGGTCGCTTGAGTGCAGGTGCCGTGACCAGGAGGTAGGCGAGAGGCAGCGCCAGGGCCAGCTCGGCCCACCCGGCGCCCCGGGCGTACGCCGGTTGGTTCAGAAGCCGAAAGACGAAGACGAGGATCGCCAGGACGTAGAATGCCACCGTCAGGACAGCGCCAAGCAGGTTGGCTTTCTCAAGCAAATGTGACCTCCGGATCGTCAATATGTTGCCGGGCCGCCAGGCCTGGAACTCTGCAGATACGACGTAGACCTGCCCTCAGGCGGGTGCGGACGCCGACTACCAGAACACCCCCGAGGGGACCTACCAGACGCCCGGGATGAGCCTGTACGGGACTTCTTGAGCGTAGGCCGAGTACCCGGCAAGCCTCCCTTTCAGCGTGCGGTCCTCCAGCGCTGTGCGGAGCACAAAGAGGGCGGCGTTCAGAACCCCGGGGATCAGGGCCCACCACGAGTCGAGCAGGACGGGAACCGCTAGCTCGTGGACGATCGACCCCACGTACGCGGGGTGACGCACCCAGCGGTAAGGTCCCCCGGTGGCGACCGTGTGATCGCGCTCGGCCTGGATGCGAACGATCTGGGAGAAGTGGGCGTTCACCGCCGTGGCCCAAACGACCATGGCGTATCCGAGCAGGCCCGCACCGAGCCCGGCGAACTGGAGGAGAGAGGGAAAGCCGGGCGTCCACCCGAAGCGCTCGTCCAGCCCCGCGACGACCAGGCGGATCAGCTGGGAGATGCCGACGATGCTCATAATCAGCGTGTCCCATCGTTCACCCTTCTTCCGGGCCCCCAGGCGTTCCCCCAGCATATCGGGGTTGAAGTGCAGAATGACGGCCGTCATGCCGGCGACCCAGCCCGCGGTGAGGGCCACCAGGGCCCAGCCAGGCCACCAGCTCAGCGTGCCGGCTGCCCAGAACAGGGCTACGCCCACGACGACGATCCCCATCGTCTCTCGGATCAGATAGCGAGTTAGGTCGTTTCTGTCCACGTCTGCCTCCGCTCCCGCAGTCCCGACGCGATACGTGCCACACGGGCCTCTTCTTGTCCTACGGTAGCGCCGTTTCGGGACCCGCTGGTTTCCTGTTCGGTGCGTCTGAGTGCTCGTCCGTGGTTCATGCACTCCTCTGTTCGCTCTCCGATGCTCGTGACCCCCTACTGCCTCATACGGACAGTGTAGCAGAGAGGGCGAGCAGCGTCATCGGATGAACCGTCGATCGCGCCTACGAGAAAAGGAGTGTCTTGTCGGCAGCCCAACTCCACGCCGCTCGTAGACCGGATACGAGGAATGATGTAGCTTGACCAAGCCGTCGGCGGGCGCTGGCATCCGCGGCGGCCCCGTCGCGCCCGGCGGTACGCGGTGCCGTGATAGACTCAGCCGTCCCCTTCGGCGAGCCTGAAGTGGTGCACTACGTCGTACGCGCGGCCCATGACCACATGAACCGCACGGAGGCTAAGATCGTAGACCACGGACCACTGGGTTTCCGCCTGGGAGACGTCGGTGAGCAGCTGCATGGCCCGCCGCACGGTCAGGTGCCCCTCCCTCTCCTCCAGCTCACGATCGACCAGATCGTACCGCCAGCAGCCTGATGGCCTCCCGATCGCGACTGTCGTACGCCAGTGGTTGGTCGCCGCGTGCCACGGCGCTTGCTCGTCCCTGGACAGGAGCACCATCTCGCCGTCTACGAACTCCACCAGGACGGCCTCCCCCGCCGCGTCCGCGATCAGGTAGTGGAGGGGCGGGCCGCCTTCCCAGCTGATGTTGTACGCTTGCAGGACGGCGAGGGCTTCGTCGACATTCCGAGCTCGATCCAGCATCTCGCGGATGATGCCCAGGGAGTCGATGGTCGGTTTGCTCGGATCGTAGGGCATCTCGCTTTCCGGCACCGCCGCCATGCCCACGACGAGGCCGTGCTCGTTCATCCCGTCGAAGGTCCAGAGCGGTGCCTGGAGGAGGGGCCTCCGATCCGCGACGGACAGCTCGGTCAGTCGTCCAGCGTCGGCTGGATCGACGAGATAGGCGAGGTCGACCATCGAGACCGAGGCGTACCCGTCGGGAGGATCCGTGAAGAGGAGCAAAGCGGGGCTGTACCGCCAGTCGAAGTTCCGGCCGAAGAGCCGCTTCTCGGGATCGCCCAGGGCCGCGAAGAGGGAGCAGGCCCACGCCGGTGCCGCCCCGCGGGGCTGCAGGGCGATGTCTGGCGAGGCCGGCGCGGCTGCCTCCTCCCAGGGGCCGTAGTACCGCATCGTGTAGAGGGGGTAGTCGTCGACGCGCCGGAGGCTGTCCAGGGTTGCCTCCGCGGCTGTCCTTCCCCGCAGCGGATCAAGGGTCGTGGTGGGGCGAGGGGAGGGAGCGGGCGACGGAGGACGGGACGTGAGAGATGCTGGGACCGTAGGCGCGCCTGTGGCAGTTGGGCCCGTCGTTGCCGTCCATGACACAGACGCGGTGACGGTGACAGTTGCAGGCGCCGCATCGTCCGGGTCAGCGGTCGGTGGCTGGCAGCCGAGCAAGACCAGGCACACGGCCCCCAGGCTGACAAATCGCTTCAGGAGAGAGAGGGTCTTCGGTGTCACGGCTTCCCGTCCTAGGCGTGCCCTGCTCGCCTCATAGGGCCGCCGCTGAGTCCTTGGAGGCGCCCAACACCTGGCGTGCCGCGGGGATCGGACGACCAGATGCTCGGGCAGGTGAACCGTCGTGCGGCTCCACCCGGGCGCTCTGTCGCACGTCCTACCCCGTCTGGACCGGTACGTGTCCTGCCGCGCGCAACGGACGGGAGCGCACACGTTCGCGACCGAGAACCTGGCCAACGGCAAGCGATGGACATCACGGGTAGACCCACTGCTCGAACAGGGGGCCGAGATCGCACTGGCAGTGGTTCTCAGCCAACTCACGGAATCCGATGCCCGTGCCGATGCCCCACAGGTTGCTCTGGTAGTAGTCACGCAGGAATCCGTCGAAGACCTGCGTGCCCATCTCCTCGGCCAGCGCCTCGATGAAGAGCGGCCCACGGCCGTAGACAATGGCCCCGTACTCGGCGCCCTCGTAGTCCCGCACCGGCAGCCCGATGGGGATCTCCACCCCATCGACGCGGTCCCAGCGCCCGTACCACGACTGCCGTAGACCCTCGTATCCCGCCTCGCCGTAGGTGTCGCGATAGTAGAGCCCGGTCACATACTGGACCACGGCCTCGTCCACCCACGGCTCATCGACCTGATCGCTACCCACGACGTTGTAGAACCACTGGTGGGCGACCTCGTGAGCCACCGTGCTCTCCATCATCACCTCGTTGGGCGTCCCAAGGAAGACGCCGTGCGGGTCGTAGATCTGGTCCGTCACGACCGTCATACCAGGATACTCCATGCCGAGGGCCTGAAGGCGGGTGCAGGCCACGTCGAACTCGGTGTAGGGGTAGGGCCCGAACCGGGCGCCATAGCTCTCCAACGCCCGCGCGGTTACCTGGAGTGCCAGGGCAGCACCGGCCGCCAACTGGGGAGTGGCGTAGCTGTTGACCGTGGTGTCCCCGGACCGGGTGCTCAACGCTTCATAATGCGGGCTGGCGGTCAGTTGGAACCCGCGAGCCGGCCCTGTGGCGATGGTGAGTGACTGACTCGGTCCCGTCTGGTCGTGCTGCACCTGCACGCCGGAGGCGACAATCACCAGGTCACTGGGCGCGGTGACGTGGACCGTGTAGAAGGCAGCGTCATAGTAGGCGACGTCAGCCTGGGCCGGCGGGACCTCGACGTTCCACCCCTCGTCGTCGCAGACGGGGATCACGGGATACGCCTCGTGCAGGGATAGGATGTCGTCGTGGAGGCCGAAGAGACCGTAGTTACCCGACATCTGCGCTGGCACCTCCACGTGGAAGTCCATGTCGATCGGGACGCTTTCTCCGGGACGAAGCGGGTCCTCCAGGTCCAGCCATAGGGCGCTGTCCGCCAGCCCCAACCTCGGACTCGCGTCCCTCCCCCCGAGGCTCACCCGGGAGACTGTCAGGGAGCCGCCGAGTAGATTGGGGAAGAGACGGAATACGACCTCGTTCAGCGATGTCTCCTCGTGATTCGTGTAGCACACGTGCTGGTGACCTTCGAGCGACAGGAGGTCATCGGCGATGTGGAGGTCAATCTCATAGGTCGTCGCTCCGGGCATGGCCTCGAGGACGTCCTGTGCTGGCGCGATGAGGCCAGCTCGGAAGAGGTCGTCGTCTCTGGTTCCGCAGCGGGACGGCGACGAGCAGTCGCCGTCCTCCTCCACCGTCGGTTCGGCTGTCGCCGGGCGCGCGACCGTTGGTGCGGGAGAGGGGCTGGGGGCCACGCGGCCCGCTTCTGTGGGAGTCTGCGTCGGCAGCCTGGGTTCGCTTGCTTCGGGCGTCGAGCCGGACGGAACTGCTCTGCATGCGGACAGCGAAGCGGTCAGCAGGGCTAGGGCAAGCCAGGCTCTGATGCTGTGGGTCCCGGAGATCAAGGTCGCCTCCTGGTGAGATCGGGCGGATGCTCCCGTCTAGCGTATGACACCGCACACGTTGAGCGCCGAGAGGGGCAGGCGGAACCGATAGGGGATGCGGACGATGACGGTCACCATCCACCGACCCCGTGCCCGCAGAAAAATCGGGTACGTCCCCTCTACAAAGTGACTACCTGGTTCCTTGATCGTCGGTTCGAGGTCCGGTTCGCCATGGCGATGAGCCTGGCCCGACGTCCCTATGGCCGATCGCTCGCGTACTCCTCGACCCGGTCGAGCCACTCGTCTACCAGGGCGGTGAACAGACCCCGCTGCTCGATGGAGAGGCCGTGACCGGCCCGGTCCAGCACTGCGAAGGTCGCCCGCGGGTAGGCCTCGATCAGGTCCCAGGCGTCACGGTACCCGCACACGCTGTCCTGTCTCCCCATCAGCAGCAAGGTTGGTGCACCGGAGGACTCATCGAGGGCATCGACGTCAAAGGAGAAGGCGTAGTTCTCTCGCACCTGGGACAGGAACTCCTGGTCGGCGCGTGCCACCGCCGGGAAGATGTCGCTCCGCAGCCATTCGAGGAAGGCTCGGTCCTGAACGGCGGCGATCTGCTTGATGGTTTCCGCCTCTTCTGGGCCCAGTTCGGCCAAGAGATCGGGGTCTTCCTTGACCGTCGTCCTCGGAGGCAGATGCCGTTCCGCGTCGAGCGCCCGGATGACGGGCACGATCAAGAGAAGCCCGTCGATCGAGGCCGATCGAGCCCGGAGGACGCCCCGCGCCAGGTAGGCGCCATAGGACTCGCCTGCCACGACGAAGCGCTGGCCCTCGGTCACCTGGTCGATGAAGTCGAGCGTCACCTCCAGCATCTGATCCTGGTGCGTGATCCAGTCTGCGCCCGCCGTCCTCCCCATGCCCGGCAGGTCAGGGTAGATGCGGTTCCAGCCCCTGCGCGCTTCGAAGAGGGGCTCCATCTCGCTCATCACGTGCCGATGATCGAGGGGCCAGCCGTGAAGTATGAGGATGGGCCGGCCCTCGCCCCGCTCGTGATAGTGGAGCGTCATGCCCTCGAGCCTGCATTCCATGCTTCACCATCCTCTCGCGAACGGCCTTCTCGGCGTCGAATGCCGTCGCCTGTCCGACACCGTCGGAGGTCGTCCGTCTACCGATCGGCTGAGTCTCGCGTACACCCCGTGCGCCAACAGCGCCTTCGTGTGCAAGCCAGACGTTGCTGATGCGTGGGGCGGGTTGCCGTACGCGCCGCACATGTTCTGGACTGATTCGTCGGGTTTGGCATGCCCACTTACACGGCCGCGCGCTGGTCGTGACTCCTGGGCTGGCGAGGTAGGATCCCCTGGACTATCCGCGTGGCATCACCTTCCTCCAAGAGGGCCCAGTGCGCGTGTCTCTCGGGGTCCACGTATGCTAGCTGTCGCGAATCAACTCCACGATCATGAGAAAGTCCACATAGGTGAACCAGATGACCGTTCGGACGTTGGGAATGATGGCGACGATCTCGCCTTCCAGGCCGTTCAGGAACTGCTCCAACCTGGCTTGATCATGGGTCATCTTGATTCTGAACCGATGCACGCGATAAGCCATATCCACATCCTTCGAGTATCGGCGGATGTCGCTCTGCCGGCGGGTCAGGATGATCGCACTTCCCACGACGACTCCGCAGAGTGCCAGGCCGAAGACGATAAGGCCGTTCTACGGAGTAGAACGGGTTGAACCGGGTCTGTTGGGCTCGATCCGCTGAGCCCAACGGATTCGCCGGCGATGGACAGCCGGCCTGCCTGACCCTACGCGCAGGGCGGGCTTCCCGTACCCGCCTCGCTAGTTCAGGCTGACCCGTCGGAACTGAAAGACGAGCTACAGGACCCCGCGTGGAGCCCAGGCAGCTCAGACGTTACGTGACACAAGGATCACCGCCACCGCTGCAACTACGCCGAGCAGAAGCGTGCCCAGGAGTATTAGCGTCCAGGTTCGGCGGCCCAGACTGTCAGAGACCAGACCGTCGGTCCCGCTCTGCTGCTCCAGGCCCGCGCCGATGCCCGAACCGATGGCCACGCCGATGGCGATGCCGAGGGCAAGGTTGTCCATGGCGAGTCCCAGAGCGACGCCTATCGCGACGCCGATGCCGATGCTCGATCCCATAGCCATACCCGGTGGCCTCCGCCTATCCTCGTCCCGTGGTTTGTTGTTGTCGTTGGCACCTGAATTCAACGGCCCTCCTTCGGAGTCTCCCTTGCTGCTTCGCGGTCGGCGTCCAGTGTTCCCAAGAACGGTGATCGAGCCTCCGATCATCCCGTAGCCGGGCTCCCCACCGTGAACGCCTGACCGTTCATAGCCACAGTGTACACCAGCTTGAGCGACCTGTCATCAGAGGAATCAGGTACCCACCATACGAGGAAAGGACTGGAGGCCGCGAAGGACCCTGGACGAGCGTCGTACCGTGCATACACCAAATGGTGTATCCCGCGCCCGGGCGGCCCCCGCC
>CAZIWL010000191.1:0-7181 GCA_964542755.1 uncultured Anaerolineales bacterium | reverse complement strand
GCCAGGCACCGTGAGCACCTTTTTTCGGGAGAGCTAAGCGATTGAAGACCGGGTTCACACAGGGACCCGACAACGAGCGATGACCACGAAAGGAGAGGGTACGTGAAGGCTCTGATTCTCAGCGGCGGCAGCGGCACGCGTCTTTACCCCCTGACGTACACCAGCGCCAAGCAGTTGATCCCGGTGGCGAACAAGCCGATCCTCTTCCGCGTGATCGAGTCGATCCGCGACGCGGGTATCCACGATATGGGCATTGTCGTCGGCGATACTGGCGAGGAGATTAGAACGGCTGTGGGACGAGGCGGTCGTTGGGGCATCGACGTGACCTTCATCCACCAGGATAAGCCTCTGGGTCTGGCCCATGCCGTGAAAGTCAGTCAGGACTACCTGGGTGATGATCCCTTTGTTATGTTCCTGGGCGATAACGTCATACAGGGAGGGATCGGAGAGCTGGTAGAACAGTTCCGCGCATCGGAATGGAATTCCCAGATCGTTCTTACCCGCGTTGAGCACCCGGAGCGCTACGGGGTTGCGGAACTGAATGGGGAGGGAAGGGTGGTCCACTTGGTGGAGAAGCCCTCTGAGCCACCGTCTGACCTTGCATTGGTTGGGATCTATATGTTCGACCACCACGTCCACGAGGCGGTGAACAGTATCACGCCCTCATGGCGCGGCGAGCTGGAGATTACGGATGCGATTCAGTGGCTGGTGGAGAATGAGTACCAGGTCTACCCCTATGTCCACCGGGGTTGGTGGATCGACACGGGGGAGCCCAATGAGCTGTTGAAGGCGAACAGTCTGGTGCTGGAAGAGTTGACCCCAGCGGTCAGAGGGTACGTTGACCGAGATTCGGAGGTCGACAGCCGAGTGATCGTCGAGGAGGGGGCCGAGATCATTAACAGCGTGATTCGCGGTCCGGCGATCATCGGGGCGCGCACGCGGGTCATCAACTCCTACGTGGGGCCCTTCACGTCCATCTACCACGACGTGGAGATCGAGGACAGCGAGATCGAGCGGGCCATCGTGCTGGAGGAGAGCGTCATTCGGGACATCCCGGCGCGGATCCAAGACAGCCTCATCGGTCGGAATGTGAATCTGACCCGTTCGCCCATCAAGCCGAAAGCCTACAAGCTGACGCTGGCCGATCATAGTCAGGTCGGCATCCTTTAGCGCCAGCAGAACCAACGACACCTCCAACCGAATAGCCTGCTGACGAACCACGAGGTCTGCCCGATTTCTATGCGGGTGGCCATAGGTGAGGATCGACGGCAATGATCACGGTCGTCATTGTAGATGATCACCCCGTCGTGCGCGCCGGCATGCGGAAGGTGCTGGATGCCGCCGCCGATGTCTCTGTCCTGGCGGAGGGCGAGACCGGGACGCAGGCCCTTGAGCTCGTGGAGACCCATCACCCCGACGTGCTCCTCCTCGACGTCCGTCTACCCGAGCTGAGCGGACTTCATGTTGCGCAGACGCTGCGAGAGAGAGGGGCTCAGACCGCCGTCCTGATCCTGACGGCCTACAAGGATCCCCCGACGGTCTTTGGCCTGCTGGAGCGGGGGGCGGCTGGATATGTCCTTAAGGACGAGGCCTTGGAGACGTTGGCGGAGGCTGTGCGCGCCGCGGCCGCGGGTGAGACATGGCTGAGTCCCGCCGTAGCCTCTAAGGTCGTCGACCGCGCTCTCGGCGACTCCGACCACGATCCAGCGGCGTCTCTCCCCGAACTGCTGACGCCCCGGGAGACCGAGGTGCTGGGGCTCCTCGCCCGCGGATTGGACAACTCGGCCATTGCCGAAGCCCTCACGGTGACGAAGCGCACGGTTCAGAATCACGTCAGCAGCATCTACGGCAAGCTGCGGGTGAAGAGCCGGACGCAGGCGGCCCTGTGGGCCATCGGCCACGGATTGGCTGAGATTCCGGAGCCTGGCGGCGGGGGCAATGACCTCTCGTGACGACCGCTGCCGAAAGCCGATCCGCTGGCCCTTTACGCTGCTCTCTCTGCTCACGCTCCTCCAGATCCTGGTGTCGGTTCTCTCGTATCGACGCATCGGCGTGCCCGAGGCACGCGTCGATGCGTTGAAGCTGGGACGCGTGACGGCGGGCGCCACGGCCGAGGTCGGGGGCCTGCGAGAGGGTGACGTTGTTCGTACGGTCAACGGCATTCCCTTCGAATCGTACGATGTGGCGCCGCGCAGCAAGCTTGTGGGACCTGGTGAGCAAGCGAGCTTCGTTGTCCACCGCGATGGCAGCCTGCTGGCCTTGCGTGTGAGGTTCGTCCCCTTGGCGGAAGCCGCTCTCCCGACGCTGGTCAGCTCCTTGATCGTTGGGCTGGTCTTCTGGAGTAGCAGTACGATCCTGCTCTACCGGCGGAGTTACCGGCCCGACGTGCGCCTTCTCTTCTGCCTGGCCCAGGTGATTGCGGTCGCCGTCCACCTGCCACCGCTCGGGTATCTGAACTGGATTCACGTCTCCCAGTTTCCAGTGCTGGTGTCCATCCTGGCTGTCAGTCTGACGGCTCCCGTTCTGCTGCACTATCACGTAACCTATCCTGTGCCCCTTGGAACTCGAACCCAGAGGCGCTGGGGCTTGGCGGCAGCCTACGGCGCTGTCGTCCTCGCCGATGTGGTCTATGTTGCCGCGGCGCTCCAATGGCTGGTCGACCCTGTCGTGGTCGCCCCACTCGTCGTTGGGTGGTTCGTTCTCGAGTTGCTGGTCTCCGTGGTTGCTGGGTGCTACGTGTATCTATGGCGCGCAGACGCCGATCAGAGGAGACGCCTGCGTGTGGTCGTGGCTAGCGTGACGCTGGCATTCATCGGATCAGCATTCCTCTATTGGCTGCCGGCCGCTATGAAGGGCGTGAGCCTGGCGCCGGAGTGGGCCGTACGTCCTCTTCTGCTCCTGCCGCTGCTGGGGTATGCGATCGCCACGGCACGTCACGGATTGTTCAGTATCGACCGTCTGCTAAACCGGGCTCTGGTCTACGCTGTCCTCTCGGTGGCCGTCTTCGGGCTGTATCTGGGCCCCTTACTCGTCGTCGATCGGCTTCTGGGCAGCAGTCCTGTCGTGCGCACGAGCGTCGTGGCGTCGATGGCTTTGATCGTTGGTCTGTCTTTTGACTGGGCTCGGTCAAACGTGCAGCGATGGGTGGATCGACTGTTCTACGGTGGATGGTATGACTACCCGGCGGTGGTGGGGAGCGTGAGCGATGCCCTGACAGGGAGCCTCACGCGGGGCCAGCTGATGTCCGTCCTGACGGAGCAGGTGCCCAATCAGATGCACCTCAGGAGCGCCCAGCTCTCGCTGGATGCTGAGGATGGGCTGCCGCGGAGCGAGGTGAGGCTAGGGGTGCGCCGATTTCCGCTTCGGTTCCGCGGCGAGATGCGCGGCCTGTGGACGGTCGGCCCGAGGAAGGACGGCGACCCCCTGTCGGCCGGCGACGAACGTATCCTGGAGACGCTGGCCCGGCAGGCGGAGATTGCCCTGAGCAACGTCCTTCTGGTCGAGGCTCTCGAGCGGCGTCTGGAGGAGATCGAAGCCAGCCGTGAGCAGCTTGCGCGGGCCAGACGGCGTCTCCTCCGTTCGCGCGAGGAGGAGCGCGGCCGCCTGGCGCGGGAACTGCACGACGGGCCCATCCAGGCCCTCGTGGGCTTGAAGCTGGAGATAGGGCTCCTCTTGGACGCGGTTGACGAGGGGCCGAGGGCGACGGCGGACGAGCTGACGAGGCTGCGCCGCGACGTGCAGAAGCTACTGGCCGATGTACGTCAGGTCTGTGTGGAGCTTCGGCCGCCGATCCTGGACACCCTCGGGCTGGCAGCCGCAATACGAGCGCTCGGAGACGAGTGGTCCGCGCAGACAGGGACTCGTGTGACGTATGCGCTGCCTTCCGACTCCGTCTTTCGCTCCCTGGACGAGCACGTGGCCGTCAATCTCTACCGCATCGTTCAGGAGGGGCTGTCCAACGTGGCACGCCATGCGGCGGCGAGTGAGGTAGACGTCTGCTTGAGGGCGGAGCAGGGCGGTGTGTTTCTGGAGATCAAGGACGACGGGTGCGGGTTCACCGTGCCGGACGATTTCGACCGACTGGTCGAGGACGGGCATTTCGGTCTCGCCGGGGTCGGCGAGCGGGTCGACCTCATCGGCGGTTCCTGGGCAATCTCGGCGAAGCCGGGTGGGGGGACCGCACTGCGCGTGACCTGGCGTAAACGATCTACCACATTTCCGCCGTAGAGGCGGACGAGGGCACACCGGGCAACTTGCTCTTGCCTCACATCGGGCGACGCACTCTGTGAAGATCTCGTCTCGAGCATCTGAGTCCCTTTCTGCTTGACCTCGCGTCGACCTGGTACCCGGGTACCAGATGGTATCCTTCTAAGACAGTACCGTGTCCCGATGACGTCCGGCTCCCCGCATGGTATCCTTATGATGGATACCACCCCGGGACACCGGCTTCCTCGGACAGACACGCCACCCCAACCGCCGGTTCCCTCTTACCCAGGAGCTGCCATTGACAAGGGTCTTGATCGTGGACGATCAGCCTGATTTCCGCCGCCATCTATCACGCCTACTGTGCCGTGCGGGGTACGAGATCATCGCTGAGGCCGATACCATTGGTGGCGCGGAAACGGCGGTGACTGCGCACTGCCCGGACTTGGCCCTGGTGGACCTTGTGCTCCCTGACGTCGACGGCCTTGAGGGGACACCGCGCCTTCTCGCGCGGTGTCCTCGCCTTCGCGTTATCTTGATGAGCGTCCTCAGCAATCAGTGCGAGACCCTGCGCGCCGCTGCAGTGGCGGTGGGGGCTGAGGACTTCTGCCCCAAGGACGAGCTGAGCATCAACCTGGTGCGTTCCTGGAAGTCCGGCCTTTCGCCTCAAGGTGTTGTCCCCGAGGTATGAGGAATGGGCCGATGGTGGAAGCGCAGTCGACGGTGTGGCCGTGGTTGAATGTGCTCCTACCTTAGTCCACAGCCTGTGGTTCGTGAAGGACGGAGAGCGAGGAGGCAGCGATGAAGGGAAGGGATGTGTCTCGATGCTTGATCTCGGCGGCGTCCGCTGTGGTTCTGTTGGGGGTTCTCTGGCTGTGTGTGGATCTCAGCTCAGAATCCCTGGCAGCTCCCGAGGCAGCGATGCTGGAGCCTGTGCAGGGGACGGCGACCTCTCAGGTCACCCACACGGTGTACCTGCCGCTGGTGGGCAAGAACTTCCCGGCTTGCGAAATCCCGCCCTTGTTCTGGGCGACCGACGCTGGCGGCATCCTTCTGAGATGGCGCTGGCCCGCGAGCTGTGCCGGCGGCGAATCCTTCCGCGTCTATCGGACTGGCGGATCCGGCACCCGTTTGCTTCTCACTGGCACTGTGTCGGCGATCACTGACCCGGCTAAGGCCGACGAGATCTTGGGGTCCACATGGGATTGGGCAGCCATGTCTGAGACTATGGGGATCGAGGACCTCGATGACCTGCTGGCTCTCCGCGATGAGAACCCGATGCAGTCCATTTACCTTGCGAGGAATAACTACCGAGTGGCCCTGGTCTATGGGTGGGGCTATTCGGACACGGAGGTGACGTCTGGAGCGATCTACACGTACGAGGTAGAGGCCGTCCCAGGGGTGTGCAAGCCTACGCAGGCGATCACGCCGGTGGTGGCTCAGGCCGGCGATACGACGCCCTTCCTGGCGCCCACGGGTCTGACTGTGACCGAGGTCATCAGCGAGGATCTGACAGGGACCACGGACTGGGCGGAGGGACAGAAGAACCGCAAGGGAGATCGCTGGATCTTCTTACGCTGGGATGCGACTACCACGGAGACGGAGTCCGCCGTGGCGCGGCCCGTGACCCCGCCAATCCTGGTCGGCTACGACATCTACCGCGCCGGTCCCGAGGGGGACACCGAGCGGATCAACGACGAGCCCATCGTTCCGATGCCCGCGACGCGTCCTGTATCGGACCCCATCACCCTGCCTCTGGAGCTGCATGACTACTACTTCAAGGACGAGGACGATTCGCTGGACTATGGGGAGATGTACACGTACAGCGTAGCGCCTCGCGATCTTCTCGGTCGTCCCCTGGCGTGGGGACCTGAGACAGAGGCCCTGTTCAGTGAGCCTGTCACAGCGAAGCCGCGAGACACCATGCCACCCCGCACCCCACGCGACCTGTCGGCCGTAACCTATCATCTGGATCAGAAGACTGTCCTGACCTGGACGGCGCAGACGACGGACACTACCGGGTACAGGATCTATTGGTCCTACCATCCGACAGCCAGTGTCATCGTGAGCCCAGCCGTCGATCCGGAGCGGCACTGGATGACGCTGGTCGACATCGATTCGCCCACGATGGCGGTCTACACGGACACGGGTGCCTTGGGGCCGCTGGAGGAGGATCGGACATACTGGTACCGGATTCGCGCGTTCGACGAGGCGGGCAACTTGAGCGCTCCATCGGAACCGGTCTTCGCCGCGCTGCGGGATCGCGTGCCGCCCAACGCCCCGGACGTCCAGGTGATGAGAGATTGGTTTGCTATCGACGTCGCACCAGACGTGGAGGAAGTGTTGGCCTTCTGCTCGGTCAACGGAGGGCCGTCGCGTCTGTGGACTGCGTTAGAGCCGGAGGACGACGAGGCGGAGTTCCATCCGCAGACCGAGTACTCACCCGCGATTCGTTCCTGGGTGACGTGCACATTCCAGTCGGTGGACGCCAGTGGCAATCGATCGGAACTCCCTGGCGAAAAAGGGTTCTCCTACGGCCCATCAGCGCCGCCGCCACCCGCGCCCATCATCAGGGATATCAGCACGTCCGGGAATGAAGAGGACGGCTGGGCGGCTGTGCTGCAGTGGGAGGCGGAACCGGCGCCAGGTGTGTCGGGATTCCGAGTCTACCGCAAAGTGTACGGCAGCGATGCCCCGGCGGAGCGAGTGGACCCGACGAAGGACGTGGAGACCAACGCGGAGACTCAACTCTACGTAGACGATTCGGTGGAGGTCGGTGTCGTCTACTCCTACACCGTCGCCGTCTACCGTCCTGGCGGTTTCTACGATCCTGACGATGAGGAGGTCCATTCAGAACCGCGGATCTACAAGGTGGTGCCTCCTCTGGACTGCTGCAGCCGTCCACAGGGCGAGGTCATCTGGCGTGACATCTCCACGTACACAGTTGGCGGGGGCGCGCATCTGCATTGGATCGGCGA
>CAZIWL010000190.1:0-7226 GCA_964542755.1 uncultured Anaerolineales bacterium | reverse complement strand
TGGTCTTCGCCTGTTTGGACGCTGACCGTGCCGGGTTGCCCGGTGCCTAGTACTCCTCGACGGAAACCCTCCGCCGGTTGCGGAACGAGCGCCGGTTGAGTAACTTTGCAGCGCCAGCGGAAAAGTGTATCGAAACCAAGCGTCTTCTACACAAAGAATCAGCAGTTCCGCAAGCTGATTGGCTTCGACGCCGTGCTGAGTTTGGCGAAGCATACGTCGCTTCGCTCCTACTCAGCCGGCGCTCTCCACCAACCCTTGGCTGGGAAGGCATCTACGCCTACGTGTACTACGCCATCTTGTAGAATTCGGTGTGGATCTGTGCTCGTATCTCGTGGCGCATCCGACCGCGGGCGACTCCCAGGTCCGTGAGGGCTGCCTCAACGGCTTCCAGCATCGGGGGTGGTCCGCACAGGAAGAACTGACAGTCTCGATAGTCCTCGCAGAGTCGACCTTCGAGCATGTGTTTGGTCACGAACCCGCTCTCACCCTCCCAGTCCTCCGGGGGTTTCTCCAGGACGTGGATGACGTCCAGATCCAACCGCTCCTCCAGGTCCGCAAGCTCCTCTCGGAAGGCGACGGTCTCCCAGGTGGGATTGCCGTAGAAGAACTGGACAGAGCGCTCGTCCTTTCGGTCAGCCATGGTGCGAAGCATACTCATGATGGGCGCTGAACCAATGCCTCCGGCGATGAGGACGAACTCAGCATCCGGGTGAGCGTCGAGGTCAAAGGTACCGTAGGGGCCGTCAACGTAGACTTTCGTTCCCAGGGGCATATGGCCCACGGTGGATGTGAAATCACCCAGTTCCTTGATGGCAAAGCCCGGACGCTCCGGATGTTCGGCGCTGGAGGCGAAGGAAAAGGGGTGCTCCTCAATGCGGAAAGGGGAGTGGCCCATAGAGAGCCACGCAACCTGACCGGCCTTGAACGTGAGTCCCTCGTGCCCCACCGGTTCCAGGACAACGCTCCACGTGTCGGCGCGCTCCTCGATCAGCTCGGCTATCTCGTAGGGGCGCTGGAGCATGGACCACGGCTTGACCACGCGTATGTAGACGATCATGAGAGCCCAGAGGAGCGCGAGCCCGATGATCAGGCCCCGCTGGAAGGGGACAGAGGTGTAGTAGTTGACGTTCAAGATGTGGTACACGCCCAACCCGATAACGGCCACCGCGAGGACGTCGTGGAGCAAGCGCCACGTCTCGTAGCTCAACTGGAGCGCAACGCGCCGGACGGAGGTGACCACCAGCACTAGGAGGAAGGCCACCGAGGCAACACCGGCCCGTGCGCGCCAGGGGGCGGTCCACACGTTGAGGAGTGTCAACGTGTAGGGATTCTGGATAAACAGAACCACCGGGTGGGCCAACGTCAAGGAAAAGGCCAGAATGGAGAGGAGGTGGTGCTTTCGATAGAGTTCGTCGGGGGGGAACACTTCCCCGAGAAACGGGAGTCGGGCGGTTGGGATGAACTGAATGCCCATCATGGTCAGCCCGAGGAAGCCCAACCCCACGGAGAGCTCACGCCAAATCGTGCGACTCTCGGGGCCGAGGGTGGGGATGAAGATGGCCAGAGGTGCTAGAACGAGCACCGCGAAGATCGCGATCCAAAGGGTCTGCTTGGTCTGGTGCCTCATAGCTATCTGTTTCCTAACTCCCTGGTCTTGGTTTGGGCCGTGGACGGAAGGGGCTGTGACTGCGTGCTTTCGCAGCGGACCACCTTTCTGCGCCGGTCGATACCTTAAGCCCGACGTCCCTCACGGCGGCCTATGCGGGCAAGCCCTGCGTCGCCCCCTGCGGGTGCCAACTCGATCTGGTTGGCTGCGAATGCTGGTATGTGCCCACCGATCAGGCGACTTGAGCTTTCGCTGAGGTCAGTATATACTACTTCGTGAAGCTGAGCAAGTTGTCGCAGCGCGAGGGCCACGGCTGTGTGGGGTGGGCGCTGCGTGGAAGGTGGGACCCGAGAACGGGGAGACCCGGCGTAGGAGGGCCTGGGACAGCGTGTATCCAGGTGGAGGGAGACTATCAAGACAGTGGACTGGCAAAAGACTGTGGTCTGGGGAATGATCTTCATCGTGATCGGTGGTCTGGCCATCTGGGCATACGGTTTCTTCTGGGCCCCGGAGTCCGTGGTAGCGGTCACCCAGAAGTGGGCCCGCTCTGGACACGCGGCAGCAGGATCCGTGTCATTCGCGCGTTGGGCTGACGACGATCCTCCAGAGATCCCGCGTGCGTGTGCCAAATGTCATAGCATGGATGGATACCTCGACTACCTGGGCGCTGATGGGTCAGCGAGCGAGCAGGTGGACGAGGGCGTGTTGGGCGTGTCGGTCGTGGGGTGCCGCACGTGTCATAACGAACCGGCGCAGGAGCTGACGCGTGTGAGCTTCCCCTCCACGGTCGTAGTGGAGGAGCCCACCCAGTCGACGAACTGCATGGCATGCCACCAGGGGCGGAGCTCCACGGAGGATGTGGAAGCGGCGGTGGCCGGACTGGAAGCTGACGCCGTGTCTGATGATCTTGGGTTCATCAACGTGCACTACGGCGTGGCGGCGGGGACCCTTCTGGGCGGAGACGCCCGGGTGGGGTACCAGTACGCTGGGAGGACCTACGTGGGACGTTTTGAGCATGTGGTAGACTACGACACCTGCATCGAGTGCCACGACCCCCACAGCACGTTCCGCAACCCGGATCAGTGCAGTCCCTGCCATCTGAGCGTCGTCAACGAAGCTGATCTGGGCCAGATCCGAAGCAGCGTTGTCGATTACGACGGCGACGGGAACACGGACGAGCCCATTCGACGGGAAGTAGCGTCCTTCCGCGAGACACTCTATGCGGCGATACAGGCTTACGCGGCTGAGGTCATCGGGGAGCCCATCACCTACCGGGCGGATCAATTCCCGTACTACTTCGCCGGCTCTGAGGACCAGGATCTGACGGCCGGTGACGGCTACGAGTCCTGGACGCCTCGCCTGGTCAAGGCCGCCTACAACTATGATTACAGCTGGTCCGACGGCGGGGCCCATATCCACAATGCCCGGTACGTCATGCAGCTGCTCTACGACAGCGCTGAGGACTTGAATGAGGTCGTCGACGTTGACCTCCAAGCCTTCAAGCGCCCGTGAGGCTCTGGGCGGCCCTCACCCGTCACTGGTATCAGGAAGCCTCCACTGCCCTGGGATGCTGTCCGCGCGGCCTCGTTGCGGACGGAGCCGAGGGCGGCGGCACGCACGCGTCTGGAGGCCTTGGCACTCCACCGGGTTTCCACCTGCCACTCCCATTGGCGACTTGTCCCGTATGCAGGATCGGGTGAGCCGCGTGGTGCTGGACCCGGGGTTCGTGGATGCGCGGCTCGACATCATCCCATGGCCGATTCGGGTGGGCTCCGGCGGCGTGTCGCTTGAGCCGCTGCGGCGCACAGAAGGGGGTTACAGGAGGGTTGGAAGCCCTGCGCGTCCCGAGCAAGGCGTCGGGGACAAGGTCTCGCCTCTCGACGCAGAATGCTCATAGATGGTCACTACGCCCCTTAGCGAACGGTTAGAGGTGCGTCGAGAAGTACCAGGGGCGGGGTGGGTCTTGAGCAGGGCCGAAGTGCCCAACAGCGAGTCAATGACGATCGGCGTTGGCCCCAGAGTGGCACGTGAGGCGGGACTCAGCTAGCGGAAGGGTCGGCCCGGGACGTATCGTCGCCACGCCTCAGTCTCTTCCGTGAGGAGATGCTCCGTGCGGATCATGCGCCGGGTCTTCGTCTGGCCGCGCATGATGAGGGAGCTGGACTCGGCTTGCTTCCCGCGATACCGGACGCCGGAAAGAAGCGCCCCGTCGGTGATCCCGGTCGCAGCGAAGAAGACCTGATCGGTGGTCACGATCTCCTCCGTCACCAGGATACGCTCCAGGTCGAGGCCGGCGTCCAATGCCCCCGCTCGTTCTTCCTCGCTCTGCGGGCTCAGACGGGCGACCATGGCGCCATCCGTGGCCCTCATGGCGCAAGCAGCGATGAGCCCCTCGGGGACGCCGCCCACACCCATGAGGAGGTCGACGTGGTTGCCTGGACATCCCGCCAGGAGCGCGCCGGTCACGTCGCCCTCGTTTCGCAGCATGACGTGGGCGCCAGCCTCGCGGATCTCCGCGATGAGGTGTTCGTGTCGCTTCCGGTTGAGGACGAAGACGGTCAGATCCTCGACGTCTTTGTTCTTGGCCCGCGCGACCAGCGCCAGGGTCCAGGCTGCGGGTGCATCCAGGCACTCGGGCACGAGGTCAGCGGCGGCCTCGGCGTCGACCACCACCTTGTCCATATAGGCCGCGGGCCTCGGCCGCCAGAGGGTGCCCCGTGGGGCGACGGCCATCACGGCGACAGCCCCGGGGTGGCCCTCGGCCACGAGCTTTCGACCGTCGATGGGATCGACCACCACATCGACCGCGGGCCCTTCCCCTGTGCCGACGCATTGGCCGGACTCGAACCGGTCACAGGTGTAGATGCGTACCTCCTCGCCGATTGCGACGTCGGCCTCAATGTCGACCAGGTTGAGCACGGCATGCATTCTGTCCGTGGCCTCCCGGTCGGCTTCTTCGGGCTGTCCGAGGCCCACCCAACGTCCGGCGGCCAGTGCCGCGGCCTCGGTGGCTCGCACCAGGTCGAGACCGAGGTTGTGGGAGGGCATGTCAGTCCTTTGGTTGTCCATATTCCACAGCCTCCAGCAGATTCTCTTGCTCCCAGCCTTGTAGACCTCGGTGGAGCACCCGGACGTTATCATATCCCCTCTGCAGGAGCACGGCCGCTGCCCGGGTGCTCCGCCGCCCGCCTCGACAGACCAGCACCACTGGCCGGTCCCGGGGAACTTGAGTATCGTTCAACAGCTCTGGAAGGCGAACGAGGCGTGCTCCAGGAATGTGGGCTCGCTCGTACTCCCGCGGCTCTCTCACGTCGACGACTACGGCGGGCTCTTCCCGGCGTAGATCTTGCCAGAGTTCCGCGGGTTCAACGGTGGGGACGTGTTCAGGGTCTATGTCGTCGGGCCAGTCGACCTCGGCCTCATACATCTGCTTGGGAAGGTTCTGACAGGGGCCGAAGGCCCGGACGGGGCATTCGTAGATGCAGATCGCTGGGTCAATGACTCTGTGGAAGAGATAGTCGATGTCGTGATCCGGGTGAAGGAAATGATCCTCGCCCACAAAGTCATAGAAGTTTGACGTCTTCATCAGCTCAAGGACCGGCTTCTGCACGTGCACGAAGTGAACATCGCCTCCGCCGTCACGGTAGGTCTGGACGATGCTCTCCAATGCGTGGATCCCGCTGATGTCGCAGTTCTCGACTGTGTACATACGCAGGAGGAGGAAGCGCTGCCGCGGGTGCTCGGTGCGGAGCGCTTCGATACGGTCCTCGATGTGACTCACCGCGCCGAAGTAGAGATCGCCGAGTATCTCCACCACGCCGAGCTGCGGACAGGCCGGCTGATCAGGCCGGGGGGTGAAATAGCGATAGTCATCGTCCATCTTCACCTCCCGAACGCGCGGCGTCGTGGTCTTCAGGAGGTAGTACAGCAGGGAGGTGCCGATACCCACGACGACGGCGATGCGCAGGGGTGTGAGCAGGGTGGCCGCCATCGTCAACGTCATGATCGTTCGGTCGCTCTTGTTCGCCTGCCAGATTCTGGCAACCTCCTTCCGGTCAATCAGGTTCAGACCAGTGAAGATCAGTGCCCCAGCCAATGCGGCCAGCGGCACGTAAGCTGCGAGCGGGGCGAGCAACACGACGCCGGCGAGCACAAAGACTGCCGCGAAGATGCTGGAAAGCCGTGTCCTGGCTCCGGCCCTGTGGTTCAGGGCCGAGCGGGTGAAGGAGCCGGCACAGACGTAACCGGAGAAGAGGCCCGACGCGATGTTCGCGAGCCCCTGACCAATGAACTCCTGGTTGCTGTCCAGTCGCTGTCCGGTCTGGGTGGAGACGGTACGAGCGATGGAGACGGCCTCGACAAGCCCGATAGCGGCGACGGCAAGAGAGCCGGCAAGCAGGTTCAAGGCGAACTGAGGGTCAATCGGGGAGAAGTCGGTCAGTGGTGGCAGGCGACGCGGGAGTTCTCCTACAACCTCTATCCCGCGTGCCTCAAGGCCCAGCAGCCCGACAACGCCGGCTGCGCCCACCATGCCGACCAGAAGACTGGGGATCCGCGGGTTGAGGCGCCGCGCTACGAGAATCGTGAGCAGTGTACCGATTCCAAGAGCCAAGCTCGGTACGTGTGTCTCAGGCAGACGGGAGATGAGGCTCGGGATAGTGTCCCACAGGTTCGGCGAGGGCGGGATTGAGATGCGAAGCAGATCTTTGGCCTGGTGGAAGGCGATGAGGATGCCGGCCCCGGCCGAGAAGCCCACGACCATCGAATGGGAGACGAAGTTGACGAGGACGCCGAGGCGCGCGAATCCCATCATCAGATGGAACGCGCCCACCATCACGGCCAAGAGTCCGGCGGCGGCAAGATACTCGGGCGATCCGGGCTCTGCCACGCCAAGCAGCGTAGAAAGGACGAGGAGGGAGATGGTGTTTGTCGGCCCCGTTTGCAGCTGATTGGATGAGCCCCAAAGGGCGCTGACAACAGAGGCGACGATGGCTGTGTACAGGCCCGTCCGGACCGGCAGGCCGGCAATCAGGGCGTAGCCCATCGCCTGGGGGAGCATCACCACGGCCACCGTGAGACCGGCCAGGAGATCTGGACGCAAGTCCGTGCGGTCGTAGGTCCGCACCACACGCACCGGCTGGGTGAGGAGCCGTGTGACGAACGCGATCTGACGCCCGAATGGGTGCTTATCGCTCATCTTCGATGACTGTCTCGGGGGTGGTTGACGGGCCGATGGCACCTACCGTGGGCGGGATCCCGCTCTCTGCGCCCGGTGCGTCTGCCCAATGCCGGCTGCCTCAACGGCTTCGATTCTACAAGAGAAAGGGGAACGGGGAAAGTGCCTTCGAGCAGAGAGATGGGCAAAGGATTCTGGGGCGGTCGTGGGGTTATGAGTCACTTGTGATCCTCGTATGGCTCGGTCATCGGCTAGCGGGCGTGTTCCGAATCAAGGCGTATCAAGCCGCTTGTCTGCACGTGTAGAAGCTATTGTACCAGGCGCATACGGAGCGTCAACGGGACGGAAGCAGGGAGGTGCGCTAACGAGTTGTCGCGGACCGACCGCGAATTGGCTAGAGATGATTCGTGACAGCAGACAGCCTGTAGAGGCCCATTTTCATGT
>CAZIWL010000189.1:0-7265 GCA_964542755.1 uncultured Anaerolineales bacterium | reverse complement strand
TACACGCGATCTATTGACATTTAGCATATAGGGTGGTATAAGTACGTCCGTTTGGGAGATAGCGTTTCAATGGAGGCTGACGATGCCGGGAGGCGGACGACGGTGGCGACAGCAGGGGTGCTCACGGCGCGCAGTGCGAATCCTGAAGCCGGTCCTGTTGCTGCTCCTCCACCAAAGGCCCTCCCACGGGTACACGCTCATCGAGGAGTTGGAGGTCTATGGGTTGGGTGACGTCAACCCGAGCGTGGTCTATCGGGTGCTGAGGGACATGGAGGAGAAGAGCTGGGTGGCCTCGAGCTGGGACGAGGAGGAGACGAAGGGCCCACCACGCCGGGTCTATGAGTTGACGGCGCTGGGGGACGAGGTGCTCGCCTGGTGGACGAACGACCTGCGTGAGACACGGGCGATGATCGACCGCGTGCTAGAGATCCATACACAGCATATGGAGGAGGGCGAGGGTGACTATCACTGAGGCCCTGCTCAGGGATCTCCAAGCCGACGCGCTCGTGCGGGAAGTTCTGATCGGGGCGTTCTGGACGCTGGTGGTCCTGGACACGGAGCCGGTGCGGTGCGGGTTGGCTTCGACGCTGCGGGGGGAGACCTCCCAAGACGGTCCGCCCATTCCCGAGGCGGGGAGCTTGCTGGGGCGGCGCGCGCGCGAGTTGGTCACGTGGATGGACTCGAAGGAGGCATTGAGGGCGAGTGTGGGGCTGGCGGCGTTCAACGCCTTGCTGGAGCCGGATGAAGCTTCCTTCGTGGAGTTGAATGCGTCCGAGGTGATCATCGACCAGGGGATCGGCGGTAACGTGGCGATTATCGGTCACTTTCCCTTCGTAGAGGAAGTCCGGCAAGCGGTCGAGAGGTGTTGGGTGCTTGAGCTGCGGCCTCGGCCCGGCGATCTACCGGCGGAGCGGGCCGATGAGCTTCTGCCGCAGGCGGACGTGGTGGCGATCACGAGCACTTCGCTCCTCAACCACACGTATGACGAGTTGATGGATCTCTGCCAAGACGACGCATTCGTAGTGATGCTGGGGCCGAGCACGCCGCTGACACCGGCGCTCCTCTCGGAGGGTGTGGACGTTTTGAGCGGCACGATCGTCGATGACGTGGGACGAGTGAGGCGGTCGATCATGGAGGGGGCGACGTTCCGGCAGATCAAGAGGCGGGGAGGGTTGCGTTTGGTGTCGATGGCGTACGAGAAGTGAGGCGAGCCTGTGTAGCTTTCAGGCAGACGGAATCTTTGAACGAAGGTGCGTGGGAACAGGAAGCGGAGACGAGGCCTGGCGGGGACGTACGGCGACGGCCGGGGCGCTCGCTTCCTTCATCAAGGTGATCAAAGGAGAGTAGGCATGGTAGATGAACCTCAAGTCGTTGATGCGCTGAGATCTGTCGAGGATCCCGAGCTAGGACGTACCATCGTGGAGTTGGGCATGGTCCACGACGTCGAGATTGACGGTTCAGATGTGACGTTCACGCTGGCGTTGACCACGTTGGCGTGCCCGCTGCGTGAGTCGATCGTCGAGGATGCGCGGGAGGCTGTGCTGGGCGTGCCGGGCGTTGAGGCCGTTGAGGTCGAGCTGCGAGAGATGACGAATGAGGAAAAGGAGAAGATCTGGCCGAAGCAGAAACAGCAAGAAGGCGGTGTGGCGGAGGGCTTGAACAACATCGAACACGTGGTGGCGGTGATGAGCGGGAAGGGCGGCGTGGGGAAGTCGTCAGTAGCGGCGCTTCTGGCCGTGGCCCTCAGGCGGCAGGGGAAGCGGGTGGGAGTCCTGGATGCCGACATCACCGGACCCAGCATCCCCAAGATGTTTGGCCTCCACGAGCCTCCGCCGATGGGGCCGGTGGGGATCATTCCCCCGGAGACGGAGGAGAAGATCCGGGTGATGTCGATCAACCTCTTGCTGCCAAACGAGGACGAGGCCGTCATCTGGCGCGGGCCGCTGATCAGCGGGGCGATCCGACAGTTCTGGGGCGACGTGCTTTGGGCGGATCTCGACTATCTGATCGTCGATCTGCCGCCGGGCACGTCGGACGCCTCCCTCACGGTGATGCAGTCGATGCCGCTGAACGGCGTCGTGTTGGTGACGTCCCCGCAGGGGCTGGCCGGGATGGTGGTGCGGAAGGCGGCGCGGATGGCGGAGCAGCTCAATGTGCCGCTGATCGGGGTTGTGGAGAACATGAGCTATGCCACCTGTCCGAACTGTGGCGAGCGGATCGAGGTGTTCGGGCCCAGCAAGGCGGAGGCGGTGGCGGCGCAGGTCGGTGCCCCCTTCTTGGGCCGTCTGCCACTGGATCCAGAGCTTGCAGAGCGGTGCGACGCCGGCGAGATCGAGGCGTACGGGGGCGAGGCATTCGAGCCGATTGCGAAGGCCATCGAGGAGCGGGTGCCTGAGGAGGCGAAGGAACCGATGATGGCCCAGCAAGGACGGCCTGCGGGTCCGCGGGCCCGATAGTCAAGGTGGCAACTACGCGAGCGAGCAGGGGAATCTGCAGGCTCACAAGCGATGACTCACGGCGGTCACCCGCTCGTGGGGTGGATGAGCCATAGATGGGTGATGTCTGTGGTCTTGGAGAGCGTGGTCCTGAGAGTCGGGCCACAAGCAAAGGAGAATAGGATGAAGATCGTGGTAACGGCGGATGGAACCGGCCTGGATGCGCCGGCGAGCAGGGTTTTCGGAAGGTGCCAGACCTACGTGTTTGTGGAGACGGAATCGATGGATGTCGAGAGCGTGGAGAACCCGGCGATCGACTCGCCCAGCGGGGCGGGCATCGAGGCGGCGCAGTTCGTGGTGGAGCAGGGTGCAGAGACGGTGGTTACCGGGAACGTAGGGCCGAACGCCTTCAGTGTGCTCGAGGCCTCGGGCGTCCCGGTCTACCTCCTGAAGGGTGGCACCGTGGGCGAGGTGGTGGAGGCCTTCAAGGAGGACCAGCTGGCGGAGGTGGGCGGCGCGACGGGACCGGCCCATGCTGGCGTGGGGGGTGGCCGCGGGACCGGACGGGGCATGGGGAGGGGGCGCGGGATGCCTGGAAGCGTGCAATCGACGACCCCGGCCCCCAGCACCCAGTCCCGACGAGGCCCAGCGGTCACGCGCGAAGACGAGATCGCCGAGCTGAAAGGTATGGCCGCTGGGCTACGCCGGCAGCTCGCCGAGGTGATGGATCGATTGGATCGGCTAGAGGAGGAGGCATAGGGAATGGCACATCTGACACGCATTGCTGTGTCCGCGGACGATCCGCGGGGGCTGGACAGCGTCGTGAGTCCCCACTTCGGAAGATGCCCGTGCTTTGTCTTGGTGGACGTTGACGGCTGTGAGGTTCACGAGGTGAGCGTGGTGGAGAACCCCTACTACGCCAGCCATCAGCCTGGACAGGTGCCGAAGTTCATCAATCAGCAGGGTGCGAACGTGATGCTGACGGGTGGAATGGGGCGGCGGGCGATCGATTTCTTCGGCCAGTTTGGGATTGAGGCCGTGACGGGGGCTGCTGGAACAGTCCGGCACGCGCTGGAGAGGTATCTGGGCGGTGGGCTGGAGGGAGCGAAGCCCTGCCGCGAGAGCGTGGAGCACGCGCACGGTGAGGGACACGATCACGACGCCGTTGACAGCGCGGCTGCGGAGGCCGAGTATGAGGAGGACGCCGTCGGTCGGCTGCGCGAGGAGGCGGAGATGCTGCAGAAGCAGCTGGACGAGGTGATGGGCCGACTGGGCGACCTCCAGGACGAGGGGGAGCAGGGGTAAGCCGCATGGATCAGAACTCAGCGACCAGTTTCGAGCGCATGGTCGAAGACCTGCGACAGGAGATTGCGGATCGCGAGGAGGCGCTCTACTCCGACATCGTCCTCCGGGAGGCCCGCAATCCCAAGAACATGGGGCGGATCGAGGAGCCAGATCTTCACGGCATGGTGCATGGTTGGTGCGGTGACACGATGGAGATCTTCCTGCGGGTTGAGGACGAGACGATTGAGGAGGCGACGTTCGTAACGGACGGCTGCGGGGCGACGTTGGCTTGCGGCAGCATGCTTACGCAGATGGTGACGGGGATGCGGCTGGAAAAGGCCGAGTGGGTGCTGCCCAAGGACTTGATCAACGCGCTGCAGGGGCTGCCGGAGGAGCACGAGCACTGCGCCGGGTTGGCGATCAGCACACTGCAGAACGCGCTCTTCAACTGGCGTGTGAGTCAGATGGCGGACGAGGAGGCGGATGAGTGAGGCTTGATGAGGCGACACGGCGCCGGACGGCTAGACAGGCCGGCGAACTCGTAGATGCGGGGTTTCACTGATCGGAGGGCATGCTGCACGCCGTCGGCGGGCAATACTTGGAGAACTTCAACCCTCAGTGTACACGGATGGCGACGGGCTTTTCCGGCGGGCTGGGAGATACCCAGGAGGAACTGTGCGGCGCGTTGAGCGGCGGTGCGATGGTCATCGGGGCGCTCTACGGGCGCAGCAGCCGCGATGAAGACGACAAACCAGCCGTGGAGCGCGCGGAGGCTTATCGGGTGCGCTTCGTGGAGGCCTTTGGATGCACCCGGTGTCGGGAGCTGCGGGAAGAGGTCGTGAAGGTAGCCGGGGGGCTGGGCACGTGCGGCGCGCTGGTCGCGGAAGCGGCGCTGGTGCTGATGGACGTGCTCGAGGACTGAGGCGCATCGATGGGTATGAGCGACTATATGGCGTGGCTGCGGGAGAGAGTCGGCAAGGAGATGTTGCTGGTCCCCGCGGCCGTGGCCAGCGTGGTCGACGAGGATGGGCGGGTGCTGCTCCTGGAACGGGGCGACGGTGGAAGCCTGTGGGGCTTCCCTGGCGGCGCGATAGAGCCGGGGGAGAGCGCGGTGGAGGCTGTAAGGCGTGAGGTGCGCGAGGAGATCGGCCTAGAGGTTGAGCCGATAGGCTTGATCGGCGTCTACTCGTCGGCGGACTACGCCTTTCAGTACCCCAATGGGGACCGGGTGCAGCCAGTGAGCGTCCTCTTCGATTGTCGGGTCACGGGAGGGAAGCTCGAGCCAGATCGCGAGGAGGCGCTGGGCGCCCGCTTCTTCGGGCCGGACGAGCTGCCCAGGATGCGTCCGTGCTGCGTTGCGAAGGCGCGGGACATCTTTGCGTACGAGGGAGAACCCTTCCTACGCTAGGCGAGGGAGGCGAATGGGCGCGTCCACTGGGGCGGAGGGCTGCGGCGGAGATGAGCCTTGACCTGAGGAGAGGGGTGGTCTTGATCGGGACCGGAGCGGCGCTCGTTCTATCGCTGGTGGCGTGTGACCAGGCCGGGAGGATCCCGTCATCTTCGGTGGATGACAGCGAGACGTCAGTCGCAGCCTCACGGATGGCTGAACCGACACCGACGCCAACCGGGGTGGTGGCGACGGAGACTGTAGTGAAAGCAGGAACGGCCCGCGGGCCCTCAGACACGCCATTGCCTGCGCCCACGGTCACGCCGACGGAGGGTCTCACAGCGAGTTTGGAACCTACCAGGGAGGTGCGCACGGTGACCCTGACGATCGTGTACGACAACAACACGTACGGTATGCCAGAGACTGAGAAACTGCGCACGGCGTGGGGTTTCGCCTGTTGGGTGGAGACTGAGGAAGCGACGGTGCTCTTCGACACAGGGGGCGACGGCGCCACGCTCATGCACAACCTGCAGGAACTGGACCTGGATCCTGAGAGGCTTGACGCGGTGGTGCTTTCCCACGCCCACCGGGATCACACCGGAGGCCTGGAGGAACTACTGGCGGCGGGCTATGCGCCGGCGGTCTACGCGCCAGCGTCGTTCTCCCGATCCTTCAAAGAATCCGTGAGGATCCGGACGGAGTTGTTTGAGGTGACGGACGGTTCGGCCATTGCTCCAGGCCTACGGAGTACCGGGGAGATTGGGGCGGGGATCATCGAACAGGCCCTGGTCGTGGACACGTCGGATGGCCTTGTGGTGGTGACGGGCTGTGCGCATCCGGGTGTGGTGGAGATGGTGCGGGCGGCAGACAAGAGTGAGGGAGACAAGGTCGCGCTGGTGGTGGGCGGCTTCCATCTGGGAGGGGCCAGCCGGGCCCGGATCGAGGGCATTATCGCCGAACTCCGAGATCTCGGGGTGCGGCGCGCGGCGCCCTGCCACTGCACGGGTGACGAGGCCCGAAGGATGTTCTCCCAAGCATTTGGCGAGGACTGCGTGCTGGCAGGGGTTGGCTGGTCGTCCCAGTTTGTGTTGGACGTGGACTGACTGGGGCGTCTGAGCGTCGAAAGCGCTTCCAACGGGGAGACTCACGGTCGCAGCAGTGGGTGGGAAGCCAGCGCAGAGCACGAGAGTTAGGAGGACGACCACGAAGACGGTTAGAGTCTGATGAATCTTGAGCCGGAGAGTGCGAACGATAAGGAGGTGACACAGCATGTTCCGAGGTCGAGGAGGCGGAGGCGCGGGCGGAGGCCGTGGTGGCGGACGAGGTCGCATGGGCGGACCCCAGGCGGCTGGGCCGAACGGCGTCTGTGAGTGCCCGAATTGCGGGAAGACGGTGCGGCACGTGGCCGGACAGCCTTGCTATCAGAGGGCGTGCCCGGAGTGCGGTACGAAGATGGTGCGCAAGTAGCTCACGTATCGTAAGGCGGCGGTTCGAGGGATCGTGGTTGGTTCCCTTGGACCGCCGCCGATTCGTGAAGGGGCTGGGCGATCTGGGATCTCGCTGGCGTGGAGGCGACGGGATAGAGCGTGGGCAGGACGAGGAGGGAAGGATGATGCGTGTAACGTGCGTCGTGGACGACGCTGTGCAGCGCAGCTCGCCGTACTGGGGTGAGCACGGCGTGGCGTTCTTGATTGAGTCAGGCGGTGTCCGACACCTCTTCGACACGGGTCAGAGCGGCACGGTCCTGCTCAGGAATCTCAAGCTTCTGGAGGTAGACCCCAGTTCACTGGAGGGAGTGATCATCAGTCACGGGCATTACGACCATACCGGGGGGCTGGAGGCCTTGATGGAGTTTTTGCAGCCCAGAACAAGCCTCTACGCGAGCCCGGACGTCTTCCGCAAGCGGTATGCGATCCACGACGGCGAGATGGAGGATGTGGGCACATCCCTAGGACGGGAGATGTTGGCGGCCAGGCTGTCCCTGCGGCTGCAAAGGGATGCCCAAGAGGTTATGCCGGGTTTGTGGACGACGGGGGAGATTGAGGACCGGCCCGAGATGGAGGGGGTCAGCCCGCATCACCGGATGCTCGAGGACGGCGAACTGGTCCAGGATCGGTACCTGGATGACATGGGCGTGGTGCTGGAGAGGGATGACGGGA
>CAZIWL010000188.1:0-7308 GCA_964542755.1 uncultured Anaerolineales bacterium | reverse complement strand
GGGGCGGATCGGTGGCAGTGGAGAGGGGGACGGCGGTTGGCGTTGGCTGCGCCGCGGTGAGCCCTCCGGCGATCTGGCAGCCCAGCGATGTGCCGGCCATCAGGAGCGAGAGGGCGGCGCAGAGGCGGTGTTTACTTGTCATCACGCGTGAGTGCCTCCTGGATGACGATATACCGTACAGGTCTTCACAGGTGCAGACATTCTGAACGCCTCCGATTCTCGCCATGGATGCGCCTGAACCACACCTGCGGGCAGACGCCTGCAAAGCAAGCGCCTGCTTTCGCCGGTTGAGCAGACGTTGAGCGAAGCGAGACGTCGTATCGAAACCTGGCGAGCAACGCATCTTGGCCAATTCCACCGCGCAACCCGCTCCTTGATCTCGATACACCCAGCCAACGGCGCTGGGCACTCGATCGGCGTCGCTTCGAGGGTTTCCCCTTTAAGCCGTCTGTCACAGGTCTGCGGTCGGCCAAGGGCTGTTGCGCTGATTGAAGGCGGATGGAACCCATAGGGTCCTACGTGGACTTTCAGGGTCGGTCCGTGACGATCCAATCGGCGAAGAGGAACGTAACGGGAGCGGAACGGTCGACGTCGTAGCCAAGATCCCGCGTGGTGAGGATCTCCCGTACCTCCTGACGGGCGACGTCGATCAACTTCAACCGACCGACGAAGTCGGTGCTGTAGACGTCGTAGGCGATCATCTCGCCGCCGGGCGACCAGCCCATGGTCGTGATCTTGCTCTCCGGCTCTTCGACCAGTTTGGTGATCTCGTTGCCGTCAGGGTCGAAGGTGCTGATCCAGCTGTCCAGGTAGTCCGGGTAGCAGCCACTGTTTCCGACGACGGCCAGGGCGAAGGATGAGGCGTCCGGACGCCTGGCGTCCGGACGCCAGGCACCATCGACCACGTAACCTCGACGATTCTCGAAGCGTTCCAACGTATTCTTCTCGAGATCGAAGATCCAGAGGTGGTGGCGAGCCTCAGAGAAGCAGGGGTTGTCCATGTTGGCTGTGAAGACGTTCTTGTAGGCTGCGAGACGGGTCTCGTCGGGCGACATCATGAACGCGGCGTAGGAGAAGTCACTTGCGGGCGGGAAGAACTGGTCCCAGTCCAACGCGGCCCAGTCGAAGCCGGGGAAGTGCACGGCGAACGCCGTCTCCTCACCAGTGTCCAGGGTGAGCCTCACGAACTCGAACGTGCCGGTCCCTCGCGCGATGGTGTACAGGAATCGGCCATCCGGGGAGACGTCGGAGAAGCTGGAGAAGAGCTGCCGGTTGTACCGCTCGTTCAGGACGACCGCGGTCTCTCCCGACTCCACCGCCGTCAGCACCAGGGATGAGTCCGCCACGAAGGGGTTCATCTTTCCGGCGATGGCACCCACCATCTGGTTCGGCTCCTGCGCGGGGCGACGCGTCTCGAGGTGTAGGAGGTGAGCGTTGCCCGGGCTTGTTCCCACGCCACCAGGAAAGTGGTCGTCGGAAGAGCCGGTGATCTCCCGGGGCGGCCCGCCGTCGAAACCGGCTGCCCAGAGCGTCTGGTCCTCGACGTCCCAGTTGAACATGGCCATGCCGAAGGTCTCCGCCACCGGGTCGTTAGGCGAGCTGATGGCGTAGTACGTGTCCGCTGCCTTGGCTGTCACCTTGCTCGTGGGATGGTCCCGGAGTTCCAGGATTTGGTTCTCGGTGCCGTCGGCGCGGAGGTGGCCTCCGTCCAGGAAGCGGCGGAAGTTGAAGAGGTAGCAGGTCTCGCCGCTCATATCGTTGGTGGTGACGGTGTGCTCCGTGAGATGGTAGAGGATGCGGTACGCGTCGCGGAGTTCCGTTCCGCCGTCGGCGGGTTGTTCCTCGGACGGCCTCGTCGGGTTCGGGCCCTCGGCGTCGTCAATGGGCTCGGCGGAACAATCCTCGGGGCAGTTCTGGCTGTTCTCTGGTCCGTCACAGACGGAGTCGCCGCAGCGGTGCTCGCTCTGGAGGGGCGGCTCGGTGGGCGGAGGAATGGGGGAGGGGGTTGGCCGTCCGGCAACCGTCGGGGGCGGGGCAGTGGGTTCGACAGCCGTCGAGCCGATGCTGCACGCCAGGCTCGACAGAGCCAACGCGATGAAGGCAAGCGTGGGAATGATGAAGCGTCTCATGTCAACCCGTCCTTTGTTCTATCTCGATCTGCCATTCGTTGTCGCCAGTTGATGTGCCAGAGCAGCCTACGACGTGCGCCCTTACGCAGGCTGTTGAGCCGCCGCCCCCTTCGAAACGGGACCGGGCGTCCGAAGCCGGGCCCGCGCCCGGTGCCCGGGGGTCCCTACTCCGAAATGCTCAAAGCGGCCTGCTGACCAGCCTCAATCACGACGTCGTCAACTACGAAATCCACGTACCGTCCCTCAATGTGATACGTCCCGGGGGCGGCATAGTACTTGTCGACCTGACCGCAGTAGTAGCCGGCTTCCTGGCCTGAGTCTCGGTCATAGAGAGTGTGAGCGTAGGCCACGCGTTCCCCGCCGGGGTCGCGCAGTACGTAACTGCCCAGGGACGTGACGGTGATCTGGCTGGGTTCGATGACGACGTCCTCGAGCCACCCGCTCCAGGATCCGCACGTCCAACTCATCGTGTACCAGACGTCGTACGTGCCTGGCGCGACGTAGTAGAAGTACGGCTCGGCCTGAGTGAAACGCGTCACGGCCTCCTGGCTGCCGGGGCGGCGGAACTCAACTGTGCTGGGCCTGAGCTTCTCGCCGTCCACGCCGAGCAGGTCGAGAGCGCCGAGTTGGAGCTCCGTGTGCTGCCTGGCTGCGATGGCGGTGTGGAAGACGGCCTGGGGGGCGTTGGAGGAGATGGAGGGGTACAGGGCCAGCATGTAGGTCCCGCCCAGGACGTAGTAAGGCTCCTCTCCGGGGTCGAGGAGGTAGCCGAGCTGCTCACCCTCTGGGGGGTGGTTGACGTTGACCTGATAGGGATCAACGGACTGACCGTCAAGGCCCGAAAAGTCAAAGGACCCGACGCCGAGCCGTACGATCGTCTGGCTGCCCTCCGGCAGATCGAGCTCAGGGTAGAGGACGGGCGGGACCGTCTCAATCCAGACATCGTAGGTGCCCGGGGCCACGACGTTGTCCCGCCACGCGTTGAAGCCGGCGACCAGGGTCTCGGCACCGGGCTCGTAGAGGAGAACGCGTGCATCGACCTCACGGTCCTCCGGACCGGCGACCTCCACGCGGAGGGTGGTGTCGCTCTCGGCGAGCTCAAGAGCAGCCTCGAGGGCCTCCTTGAGCCGCTGAGCGCTGGATGCGTCGCTGTACGTGCCGCCGGACGCGTCGGCGATGCACTGGAGCTCAGCGCGGGTCTCCTCGTCGACAGCGTAGCCGACGACGTGAATGGTGATGCTGGCGCCGCTCTCCTTGAGGGCCGCCGCCAGCGCGCAGGGATCGCCGCCGCAAGTCTCCTTACCGTCGCTGACGAGGACGATGGTGTTGGACTGGTCATCGCCGGCGGGGAGGGTCTCAGCAGCTTGTCTCAGGCTGTCGGCGATGGGCGTGTAGCCCAGGGCGTCGATGCTTTGAATGGCTTCCACGTAGGCCGGTGCGCTGATGGGCCCCAGGGTGAAGACCTGTTCAATGTCCCGGCAGGACTCGGCCTTGGGCTCCTGAGGGTGTCGGTGCCCGTAGATCCACAGAGCGCCGTGCATCTCCTCTGGGACCTGTTGGATCAAGTCGCTGAGGACGTCTTTGGCCACGGCGAGCTTCGTCTCCGACCCGCCGTCGAGCTGGGCGTTCATCGAGCCCGAGCCGTCGAGGATGAAGGCGACGTTGATCTGCTTCGCAGCCGACGTGCCGCCACCCTGCTGTTGGAGGGCGGACCGGTCGCCTCGGACGGCGAGCGCGCCGCCGGACAGCGAGACGAGTTCGGTGTCAGCGTCCGGGACTGGGGATGGGGTGGGGACGGCGGTCGCGAGTGGTCGAGTGTTTGTGGAGCCCGGTGTCTCCGTGGGGAGGGGCGTTGGTTCTCCGGCGCAGTCCTCCGGGCACGTGTCGGGATTCTCAGGCCCGTCGCGGACGTCGTCGCCGCAGCGGTGCTCGCTCTGGTCGGCGGGCGTAGGCCGCGGGGTCTCGGCGACGGCTTCGTCGCCGCAGTCCTCCGGGCACAGGGAGGGATTCTCTTTCTCGTTTTCGTCGCAGTCTCCATCGCCGCACCGCCCCTGGTGCGTGGCGGTAGGGGCAGGCTCGGTCATCGGTTCAAGCTGTCTGGTCGGGGCAGGGGTGGCGGGTGAGAGGAGGGCGCAGCCTGCGAGGGATATGGCGGTGAAGGCGGCGCAGAGGGCCAGTGCGGCGCGCGCAGCTACGAGGGCGCGTGAAGCCTGCGCGAAACGGGTCTTGAAGATCTTCATATGTCTCCCGGTGAGTGCGTTGATGACTCTCGTTGCGGCTCCTGGTGGGCTGGTCGGAGGCAGCAGATTGTCTGTCAGGACGCCAATAAGGCATCCGGACCGCTGCTGCCCGCGGCGACGCCGGGACCTGGGATTCTCGATGAGCCCAGTATACACCAGGGCTTGCGCCACTTCCGTTACGGAGGCGTTAAGGAAGAGCTGCGAAAGGACGGCATGGCAGGAGTACGGGTTGGCGGCAGCTGGAAGCGTTGTCGGAGGCATCGAGGAAGGCTGGCTGCCCCGTGAAACTTGGTGCCTTCGCGGTGTAGGCAGCCGGAAGGGGGGATCTGCTGCGGTGCCGATGTCCGCCCTCCGACATCGGCAGCCCATCGCGGCGGCGGTCATGAAGCGTCGCTCGATTCGTCGAGCAGTGGTCGGATCGTCCGTGCCATACCGGTTGGGTCGAGAGGCTTGATGAGGATGTCGGAGGAGCCCAAGTCCCCCAGCTCCTGGTAATCTCTATCCACGGCACGGCCCGTAATGGCCACCACGGGGAGGCCGGCCTGCGTGTCGGCCAGGGCGCGCCTCAGGTCCTGTCCGCCCATGCGCGGCGTGACGATGTCCGTGATGACGAGATCTACGGATGTGGTGCGGAGCAGATCGAGGGCCTCCTCGCCGTTGGCCGCCAGAATCGCCCGGTAGCCTAAGTGCTCCAACACCCGCCGACCTGCGTCGCGGATAGCGTCGTGGTCCTCCACCAAGAGGACGGTTTCGCCGCTTCCGGCCGTTGCCGCCGCCGGTGGGGCTTCTGGCTGGTCGGCCTCGGTAGGCTCCGGGACCGGCAGATAGACGTAGACCGCGGTCCCCTGGCCTGGTTCGGTCTCAGGGTTGATGAGGCCGTGACGGTGGGTGACGATGCCGTAGACCTGTGCCAAACCCAGGCCCGTTCCCGCGCCAGGTTCCTTGGTGGTGAAGAAGGGCTCGAAGATCCGGTCCTTCACATCCGCCGTCATACCGGTGCCGGTGTCCGATACGGCGAGGCGGACCCAATCGCCGGTCGGCATGCCCGTGACCAGCTTCTCGTCGCCGGGCGAGGTCGTCTCGCTGGAGAGGGAGATGGTCAACTCGCCGCAGCCGGGCATAGCGTCCCGAGCGTTGGTGGCCAGGTTCGCAACCACCTGCTGGATACGCGTCGGGTAGGCCTGGATGGGGCAGGTAGATGGTTCGATCTCCGTGACCAGGTTGATGGTCTCGGGAAAGGTACTCTCCAGAATCTGGAGTACCTCACCGAGGAATTCGACAAGGTCAACGCGCTGCAGCGCCATAGGGAAGCGCCGGCTGACGTCCAGGATCCGCCGGATCAAGTCAGAGGCGCGCACACACTCCGCGATGATGGTCTCTGCGGCCGGTTTGAGGTGAAGCGGAAGATCCTGATCCCGCAGGATCAGGTTGCTGTAGAGCATCATCGAGGTTAGAAAGTTGGTGAAGTCGTGGGCGATGCCCCCGGCAAGCTGGCCTACGGCAGCCAGGCGTTCCTGGCGGTGGGCGTACTCCTGCGCCTCTCGCTCCTGTGTCACGTCACGCGCAGTAAGCACCCAGCCCTGATCCTGATGGTCGCCGTCGCCCACGGGGCGTACGAGCAGCTCAAGGACCCGGTGGGTCGGGCCGGGCAGCTCGGTCTCGCGCGGAATGTCGTCACGGTTGCCCTCCAACAGATCGTCCAGCGGGTGGCAGCCGAGGCTCTCAAGGGTGTCCCCACGGGGGCGGTCGACAAGCTCGGGGAGGCAGTCCCGGGCGGCGGGGTTCGCCACCAGGATGCGCCGGTCGGCGTCGAGAAGCACGAGACCCTCCGGGACGCGCTCGACCGTGGTGCGCAGCCGTGTCCTCTCGTTCTGCAAGTTGGCCCTGAGGCGCGCCTGTTGGAGCGTCATCGCGATCTGGCCGGCTATCTCCGCGACTACGTCCAGGTGCTCGGCAAGGGGGCCGTCCGGGGTCTCGAATCCCAGGGCCAGGGCACCGATGAGCTTGTCTTGGACGATGAGGGGTGCGGCCAGGTAGGATGGGACGCCGCCGCGCTGCATGGCCTCCTCGGCTGACGCCGGATGGGAGATTTGCCGGAGGTGATGCTGGACCAAGACCTGACCCCCGCGAAGAGCCTCGACGTCGAGGATGCCGTCGAGGGGCCGGGTCACGCCGGGCGCCAAATGGAGCTGGCGTTCCGTGTGCACAGCGAAGATGACCACCTCCTGCGCGCTTTCGTGGACCAAGGTGATGCCGGCGCGGTAGACCTGGAGATCGACATGGGGATGGACGGTTTCGAAGGCGTTCTCGAGTTCGCTGATGATGGAGGCGGGGATCGATGGATAGAGGACGACGGGTCCGGAGCCAGGAGGAGACCTTCCACAGGCAGCCATCAGGATGACGAGGAAGAGAAGCAGGCCGACGCGGCTGGTCCATCGCCACGGTAGAGGGTCGAGCCGGTATGTGCCGGTCCGGTCGGTCGATTGCTCGTGGATGCGTTCGCACGCCAAGGTCCTGTCTGCTGTGGACGCAGGTGCGGGGCGGGCATCCCGTGACCAGACAGTGCGCCGCGCCAAAGGGCCGGGGGACAGAGAGGTCGTCGGAGCGCTGCGCACAATGGTTGAGAGGTACGAAGGTCTACGCCTGTCGAGCTCCGCCAGTGTCGCCGGCTTCGACCACCGGCTGTGTATTGTGGGTGACCGTGGGCGTGTTTGGGCTCGAGCCTGGCTCCGATGGTATCACAGAACTGCGTTGACGTCAAAAGGCCAGAGGCAGGGCTGGGTGGGGCGGATCAGGGATTGGCTGGAGAACTCGGGATCTAGCGATCCCTCGGGAACGCGTGTTTCGCTGAGTGTGGTTCTGGGACCTGACTCCGGATCTGGGGATGCCTCGGGAACGGGTGTTTGGGTTGGTTTGCTTCTGGAGGCTGACTCGGGATG
>CAZIWL010000187.1:0-7324 GCA_964542755.1 uncultured Anaerolineales bacterium | reverse complement strand
AATCATCTCTAGCCAATCCGCGGTCGGTCCGCGACAACTCGTTAGTGCACCCCTTCCCCCCGACCCCCAGAGGTCTCCACGAGGCCGCCTATCCGATCCTAATAATCTCAGCGGAGGCCTGGCCCGGACAAGCGCCTCGATCTGGACTAGGCACCCGGGTCCGCACAGACACCGTTGAGGACCCTCACGGTCTATGCCGCACTGTCGCTTGACCTGTCGCTTCCCCGCGACTACAATGGGGGCGCATCAGGGGATCCATCTCCTGCCTAGCGGTTTGGTCTGTTGTCCCATGATCCGCGAACGCACGACACCGTCCCTATGGCCCGATACTTCCTCGTCGACGTTGAATGCCAGTGCGGTCAGTACCTCTTCCGCTACGCCAAGGGTGGCCGGGGCCGGCTGATCAAATGCTTCCTGGATCAAGTGGACCAGGACGAGGTCGGCGTCGTCAATGCACCCTTCCGTGCGAGGCCCACGTGCCCTCGTTGCGGGAAGGATATCGGCATCGTGCGCATCATTCGTGGCCGTCCCGCCCTGAAGCTGAACCAGGGCGCGGTGCAGAAGGTGGTGACGTAGCCCGGCGATACAGCACTTCGAGACCTGGAGGTATCGAGTTCAGGAGGGACGGATGCATTTTCCAGAGATCAACAGCCAGAACCTGGCGCAGGAGATCTTCGATCTGCCGGGCGACTTCGAGGGGGCGTTCAATATTTGCCTCATCGCGTTCCAGCGGTGGCAGCAGGCGCTCATCAACAGCTGGGTCCCGCTTGCAGAGCACCTGGAGGAAACGTATCCCCAGCTCGTCTACTACGAACTGCCCGTCATTCGGCATCTCAATCCGCTCTTTCAAAGCTTCATCGACCAGGGTATGCGCGGTGGCATTCCGGAGGCAACTGCCAGACACAAGACCATCACCCTCTACACCGACAAGGCCGCACTGAAGGAGGCCCTGGAGATCGACAGTGAGGAGACGATCCACCTGCGGCTGGTGGATCAAGCGGGCGTGGTCCATTGGGCCGGGGCTGGCCCGGTGACGAAAGAGGCGGCCGATGATCTGGAGGAGACGGTGGAAGCGCTCCTGGGTGGCGGTCCAGTTTGAACATCGGAGGGATCATCCGGCTGGGTCTTTCGGCCCAGGTCGACCCGGCCACCCGCCAGCGCGCTTCAAGATCTGCTCGACGGTGAGGGGGGCGAGAAGGGCGACGCCGCCATGGACGCCCGGACTCGCGCACTGGGCATCCTTGACGAGGCGGGGGAGATAGACGAAGCGAAGGTCGAGGATCTGGCGAAGAGGACGGGAACAGGAGGGTAGCTGGCGCCGCATGGCTTGATTCGTAGAACGTGCCTCCTGCCCTCGGATGTCGTCGAACCAGAGACGGCTTTGCGGATTCCGCCTTGTGCCGGGTACAGAGACCCGACTTGCACGAGGCTCGACTTGGCCCTAGGGCAGGTTTTCGTGCCTGCCTGATTGGGGTCCCACTGCGTCCGCCAGAGAAAACGGGAGACAGAAGGGATGGCCGTGATTCGACTTATCAGACCGGAGGACGTCGACGCGGTGCGGGCGATAGAGGCCGCTGGCTTCGGAGCCTGGCATCGCGAGGCGAAGGGGAGGGAGAAGGACCTACCCCTGAGGACCCGCGCGAACATCCTCTCCCTGGTGGAGCGAGATCCGGAGGGCTGCTTCGTCGCCGAACGAGACGGGCGGGTGGTGGGCTTTATCCTCTCTCGCACCTGGGGCAGCGTGGGGTGGTTCGGCACCTTTGCCGTCCTGCCCGAGCATCAGGGCCAGGGAATCGGCAAGCAGCTGGTGGCCGCCAGCGTCGACCACCTCAAACGCGATCCGGACCGGGTGATCGGGCTCGAGACGATGCCGGAGAGCGCCTACAACCTGGGATTCTACCTCAAGCAGGGATTCGAGTCCCGGTTCCTCGTCCTCCAACTCACGAGGTCGGTGGAGGATGCCCTCGACCAGGGGCCGTCGCTGGTCAGGTGGTCAAGGCTCGATCTCACGGGACGGAACCGGAGGCTTGCCGAGCTTCAGGCCCTCACGAACCGAATCCGCCGGGGCCTCGACTACTCCAAAGAGGTGTTGGTGACGCACCGACACAACCTCGGCGAGACGCTCTTCCTGTTGGATGGCGATCGCGTGGTAGGAGCGTGCGTTGTCACACTGATCGGTAAGCGGGAGGGAGAGGAGGCCGACCAGGCCGCTGTGGATATCTTGGTTCTGGACCCCCACCACACCTCAGCCGCTGCACTTGCTCACCTACTGGCTGCCGCCCAAGCTCTCGCCTGTGAGCAAGACAAAGGGAGGTTGCTGGTTCCCGTGAACGCCCGACACACGTGGGCCGTCCAGCGGCTCCTGCGACTTGGGTTCCGGGTGGAGCGGGCCAGGGTCTGCATGGTCCTGGCGGGCACGGACGATGGCCCGGCGGCCGACTCCCTCGTCAACCTTTCCTTCTGGGCGGGCTAGAGCGTAAGGTGCCTTGCACTTCAGAGGTGCGAGGCACCTGGATGGCAAGAACGCTCCCGGCACCGGAAGACCCCCGGGCTGCGTGGGCATCAAGGTGCAAGGCTCCGGAGTAGTTGGCAGCCGGGTCGTCCCGTGGTAAGATTGCGCAATTCGGTGCCACGGGCCGGTCGTCGAAACTCTCGCAACGATGCACCCGAGACCCGGGCACCCTGGGAGCTCACCCCCCGATAAGCTCCCTATCGATCTAGCTGCTCCAACTGACCATTCGCCGGGCGCTGCTGACCGAGACGCCGGCAGAGCTCATGATCCGTACCGACGTAGCACCATCGTTCCCGCTCGGGCAGAGTACGTGAGACGAACGCTGCCCGCCGGGCCGGCACACGGACCAAAACCCAGGAAAAGGAGGGGCACGTGACAGAACAGTATGACATCATCATCATCGGAGCGGGGCTGGTGGGCGCGATGACGGCGCGGTTCCTGTCCCAGTACGAGCTGGATATCCTGCTCATCGAAAAGGCCGCCGACGTAGGCACGGAGACCTCGTCTGGTAACAGCGCCGTCGTCCACGCCGGCTATGACGCCCACCATGGGACGCTCAAGTCAGAGATGAGCGTGGAGGGGAATCGGCTCTGGGGGACTGTGGCCCAGGAGCTGAATATCGCCTTCAAGCGCTGCGGCGCTTACGTTGTCGCCGTCGGGCCCGAGGAGTTACCTAAGCTTGATCCGCTCCTCGAGAACGGTCGGAAGAATGGCGTTCCAGCTCTGGACATCATCTCTGGCGAGGAGATGCGGCTACGCGAGCCGGCCCTCAACGAGAAGGTGAGCGGGGCCCTTTGGGCGCCCACTGGCGGGGTCATCGATCCCTTCGGGGCCACGGTCGCGGCTGCGGAGAACGCAGTGATGAACGGCGTGACCCTCAAGCTGAACACGGAGTTCCAGGACTTCATCGTGGAGGACTCACGCATCGTCGGCATCGAGACGAACCGGGGCGAGTTCGGGTGCCGCTGGGCGGTCAACAGCGCCGGTCTCTACTCCGATGAGGTCATGCACAAGGCAGGGGTTCGGCCCGAGTTCAAGATCACGCCCCGGAGGGGTGAGTACTTCGTCTTCGACCCCAATATGGTGCAGGTGGGCGAGATCCTCTTCCCGGTGCCCAGCAAGATCAGCAAGGGCATCCTGGTGACGACGACCACCCACGGGAATACCATGATCGGGCCGAATGCCGAGAACATCGGGGACAAGGAGGACACGGCTGTCACCCAGGAGGGCCTGAACGAGATCGCCCAGGGAGCGCTCAAGCTGATTCCCTCCCTGGAGCTGAGGCACGTGATCGCCAGCTTCGCCGGCCTGCGAGCGGGGGGCAACGCGCCGTGCGAGAATCCCGACGTCCACTATGACCGCGATTTCGTCATCGAGATACCGGAGGAGGTTGGTGGATTCGTTAACCTGGGAGGGATCGAGTCCCCTGGCTTCACCGGTGCGCCGGCCATTGCCCGGCGGGTGATCCACCTACTTGAGGAGGCGGGGGAGGAACTGGAGGAGAAACCGAACTGGAACCGCATCCGACCTGCCCGGCCTCGCTTCCACGATATGACGCACGAGGAGCGGACCCTGCTGGTGCAAAAGGATCCGCGGTACGGCCGCATCGTCTGCCGCTGCGAGAGCGTGACGGAGGGAGAGATCGTGGCCGAGATCCACGCGCCCATTCCGGCGACTACGTACGATGCCATCAAGCGGCGCACGTGGTGTGGGACCGGGCGTTGTCAGGGGGCCTTCGATATACCTCGGGTGATTGAGATCCTATCGAGGGAGCTCGGCATACCAGCGAATGAGGTGACGAAGAAGGGATCGGGCTCGGAGTTCCTGGAACGCCCCACGAAGGAGGTGTCGACATGACGGCCGGGAAGAAAAAGTGGGACGTGATTGTGATTGGCAGCGGGCCGGGAGGACTGGCCGCGGCCATCGAGGCCAAGAAGAACGGCGCTCAGGATGTCTTGATCGTGGAGCGCGATGTAGAGCTGGGGGGGATTCTCCTCCAGTGTATCCATAACGGGTTCGGGGTCGAGCTGTTCGGGGATGACCTGCCGGGCCCCACGTACGCCCAGAAGTTCATCGACGAGACACTCGCGCTCGGCGTGGAGACGCGGCTCGACACGATGGTGATGGACGTGACGCCGATGCGCACGGTCTGGGTGACGAAGCGGGACGGGTTCGAGGAACTCGAGGCGCGGGCTGTCGTTCTCGCGATGGGCTGCCGCGAGCGGACGAGGCCGCAGATTCGGATTCCCGGTACGCGTCCGGCCGGCGTGTACACGGCGGGCCTCGCCCAGCAATTCGTGAACATCGAGGGCTGGATGCCCGGTGAGCGGTTCGTCATCCTCGGCTCCGGGGATATTGGGATGATCATGGCTCGTCGGCTTACCTTCGAGGGTGCGAAGGTGGAGCGGGTGCTTGAGGTTATGCCCTATCTCACGGGCCTGATGCGGAACTACGTGCAGTGCCTGCTGGATTTCGACATCGAGCTCCAGTTGGAGCATACGGTGAGCCGTATCATCGGGCACGAGCGGGTCGAGGCCGTGGAGGCGGTGCAGGTGGACAAGGACTGGAAGCCAGTCCCCGGTTCGGAGGAGATCATCCCCTGCGACACGCTGCTTCTATCCGTCGGCCTGATCCCCGAGAATGAGCTTTCGCGGCAGGCCGGCGTGATCATCGATCCGATCACGGGTGGGCCGTACGTCAATGAGGACATGGAGACGAATGTGCCGGGCATCTTCGCGGCCGGCAATGTGGTCCACGTCTACGACCTGGTCGATTGGGTCACCACGGCGGGCTACGTCGCGGGGAGAGGGGCGGCCAAGTTCGCCATCGAGCAGCGGAAGCACGTGGACCGGGAGGTGCCCATTGAGGCGGGCGAGAACGTGGGCCACGTCGTCCCGCACCGTCTGTGCAAGGATACGCTGGTGGAGCGGGACGTGCAGCTGCAGATGCGCGTCAAGCGGCCAATTGAGAAGCCGGTCTCGGTGGAGCTGCTCGACGGGCACGAGAGGGTGACTCGTCAGGGGGCGCGCTATGCTCGGCCCGGCGAGATGGTGACTTTGAATGTGCCGCAGAAGGCGTACGACGCGGTCAACAAGGCAGAAAGCCTCCAAGTGCGCGTGGTGGAGAGGTAGGTGAGATGATGAGTCCGGAAAAGACAGAGCTGATTTGCATTACGTGTCCCATGGGCTGCACGCTGAACGTGACGCACGAGGGCGAGGCCATCGTGGATGTCGACGGGGCCACGTGCAAGCGGGGCGAACAGTACGCCGAGGAGGAGCTGACGGATCCGAGGCGCATGGTCACCACCACGGTGCGGGTGGTAGGAGGGCTCCACCCGCTGGTGCCCGTGTACACGTCGGCGCCGATCCCGAAGGCGCGTATCTTCGATCTACTCGACCTCATTCGGGAGGCTGAGATGGAGGCCCCCGTGCGGGTAGGGGACGTGGTCCTGGAGAGGGTCGTGGACACCGACGTCGACGTCCTGGCCAGCCGGGACATGCCCGCGGCCTGACCCACACCCCTTGCGAGGGTTCCGATGGCTTCGCACGGCGTATCATGGCCTGGTGAAGCAAAGTCGAGGTTGACGAAGACCAACCGGGTACCCTCGCAAGGTTGCCTTGGAAACAAACGGCAACCTTGCGAAGGTAGGGCATTGAGTATTCGACGGCGTAGCTGAAGGCGCCAATGTCTCCAGCCTGCGTGACACCTCACGCAACCTTCGCAAGGCGTCCCCCTGTGAGGGTTCCGATGGCTCGTCACGGCCCGTCATAGCCTGGGGCAGCAAAGTGGGCCTGTCTGATGATCGACCAGGTACCCTCGCAGGGTTGCCTTTCTAGAACGACATTGCGTGCAAGCGAAGAGCTTGCGGAGTACAGACAGCTGACGTAGACTTGCACTTCGTCTCTGTGCCAACCGATGGCTCATCCTGCGAGGTACGGTCTATGTATGCTCCCCACGAGTTCTACCACGTCTACAACCGTGGCGTGAACCACCAGCCCATCTTCAATCACGATCGGAACTACATCTTCCTTCTCCGGCGTGCGAAGAGCTACCTGCCAGACTATGACCTGCGGATCGTCGCCTATTGCCTTATGCCGAACCACTATCACTTTCTTCTGTGCCCCGGCGACGAGAACGCGGTGCCTCGCTTCCTCCAGCGCCTATTCAGCAGCTATACGCAGGCATTCAACGTCCAAGAGCGCCGCTCGGGCACCCTGTTCGAGGGGAGGGCGAAGAAGGTCCGGGTGGACAGTGATGAGTATCTCTTGCACGTCTGCCGGTACATCCACCGGAATCCGCTGGAGGCTGGGTTGGTCAAGAAGCTCAGTGACTGGCGGTACAGCAACTATCTAGAGTGGATCGGCGAGCGTGACGGCACATTGTTCGACCGTGAGTTCGTGGAGGTGCATTATCCGCTGGTGGGGGACTACAAGGCTTTCGTTTTGGGGGATGTGGATGAGTCGGTCGAAAAGCGGGTCGCGGGTTACTGTGTCGACGAATGATGAGCGCCAGTCTCGGCGGTCAACGACGGGCTAGGGTTGCCGTGCCGGAACGACAACCTTGCGAAGGTAGTGCATAGAGCGTGGGACGGCGTAGCTGATGGTGGCGAGGGCTCCAGCCAGCGTGACGTCTTGTGCAACCTTCGCAAGGCGTTCCCCTGCGAGGGTTCCGAGGCTGATGACGCCCCGTCGTAGGCTGGGGCAGCGAGTGGGGGCTGGCTGAAGATCAATCGGCTACCCTCGCAGGGTTGTCTTGCTAGAACGACAACCTTGCGAAGGTAGTGCATAGAGCGTGGGACGGCGTAGCTGATGG
>CAZIWL010000186.1:0-7499 GCA_964542755.1 uncultured Anaerolineales bacterium | reverse complement strand
CTCGCATCCTCTGGAGACCCCAGGCGCCCATCAGCAATCGTATCGCAACCTCTCTCACACACCCGGATGGCCAGTCCTCCGTGCGCGTGAATCACGCTGAACGCCTCCTCGTCCTTATCGTCATCTCCCACGTACAACGGCAGCGCGCCGGGCCACGGATGATGCTTGAGCACGTAGGCCACGGTCTTCCCCTTATGCGCCAGCGAGGGCCCAACCTCGAGGAACTTGTGCCCGCCGAGGATGCGGAAGAGCCCGGACGGTGCCTCCGCCAACAACTCCCTTGCCTCGGACTTTGCCTCTTCGAGAACCCCCTCTGCCTCGGCAGCCTTGGCATACCGACCGTGGATGGCCAGAGCCCACCCCTTGTCCTCCAGGAAGAATCCGTCCCGCTCCGCAATCAAGGCTTCCCAGCGCGGCCTAATCACAGCCAAGACGGGTCTGACTTCCTCGTACGGAATCCGGTCGACGTCCTCGCCCGTGGGCAACCGGAGCTCGACCCCGTACGTACCCGCCAGCAACACCTCCGGCACCGGCAGCAGCTTCTTGACGTGGTCCAGCCGTCGACCGCTAATCACCGCGGGCTGAATCCCTCGGTGGTGGGCCAGCTCGGAGACGAGTGCGATCACATCCGGGTCTGGTTCCACGTGCTCCGGCGTGGGCGCGAAGTCTGCGAGCGTGCCGTCATAGTCCAGGAAAAGCCGCAGACGCCCCGCGTCCCGGATCCGGGCCTTCACATTGTCAGACGCCTCCAAGGTCATTCGGTCCTGCCGTCTTGAAGCAGGGGACGGATATTGCGCTCGAAGATGGCGTCCCACGTGTATCTCTCCCGTACGCGGCGCCTCAGACGGTGCACGCGGGTCTCCGTCGCGAAGGAGACGATTTGGTCAGCGATGTCCTCCGGGTCTCCTTGGCTGTCTATGAGGACCACATCCCCGTCTCCTATCTCGCGTGCAGCCGGCACCTCGGTGCAGATCATCGGCTTCCCCAGCAATCCTGCCTCCAGGACCGGCATGCCGAACCCCTCTCGGTGGCTTGGCATGAAGACCACGTCGCTTGCTCGAAACAGATCAGCCACGACGCGCATGTCGATGGTGAATCCCTCCTCCATCCCTGGCCCCGATTCGTAGACGAAATGCATCGCATCCTCCACGCCCAGGTCCTTGCGCAGCCTTTGGAGCTCCCGGAAATACGCCATACTTGCCTCATCGTGCGGATCCGGGGGGCCCGTGAGCACCAGCTTGACGCTGCCCACCTTCGGCTTGAGGGCGGCCACGACCCGCAGGGCCAGCTCGATGTTCTTCGCCTCAGTGACCCGCACGGGCATCAGTAGGATCAGATCACTGGACAGCAGCCCGAGCCGCTCCATGAGCTCGCGCCCGGCCTCGGTCCAACCCATCAAGAAGGCCGGGTCAACGCCGTTGTACACCACGTGGATGTCCTCGGGAGGGCAGTCGAACACGTCCGCCAGTTCCTCCCGCCTCGTCTCCGACACCACGACGTACGTGACGTCGTCCCGGCGGGTGCGCAGGAGATCCCATGGATACCCCGGATGAAGGTTGGGCAGGGAGTGGTCGCTCGCCCACCCGATGTCGTGGCACCAGGCAATGCAGTGGGAGATGGCGCCCTTGTCGAGAAGCTTGAAGAGGGCGGCCGTCAGAGGGAGGTTGAAGCGCTTGGTGAAGGCATTGTGGACGATCAGATCAGTGAAGCGCCCTAACCTGGACCCCAGGGCTGTGACGAGATGCTCGGTCATAGCCTCAAAGCCGTGCGGGACCTCGCCGTCCTGGAGGCCGGACGTGATCCTTGCGATCTCAGGGTGTTGGCTGTCGATCTCCGGGATGCGGAGAAACGCCGCCTCCGGTGGAAGGGCGTCCGCATCGCCCCGGCCCGCCACCACGCTCACGCGGTATCCCACTCCCACCATAGTCCGCACGTGGGCCTCGATCACGCCCTCGACGCCCCCCACCACGGGCGGCGCGGCGTAGTGGAGGATGCCTGCGTGGCTCTCCCCTGCCTCCCTCATGGCCATTTGTGGATCCGGGCCGGTCATCCTTACCCCTCCCCGCACAGGCCCAACTCTTGGACAGTCTCCAATTGGTGGCATAGCCAGGCAGTGATGTCCTCACGCTCGACGACCCAACGTAGGCGCTCCGCTCTTTCGCGTCGTGCCTCTGGCTCCATCTGGAGGGCCTGATGGAGGGCCTGCGCCGTGGCATAGACGTCGCACGGAGAGATCACGATGGCGCCGGGTTCCAGCTGCTGCCGGGCTCCGATCCGCTCGGATAGGACCAGCACACCGTCGCGTTCGTTGACCGTGGGGCCCTCCTTGGCCACGAGATTCATGCCGTCCGCGATGGAATTGACCAGCAGCGCGTCATACAGCTGCATGGCTGCCACGGCACGCGGGTAGTTGTCGCCCACCAGGACGCGAATTGGCTCCCAGTCGCTGTCACCGTGTCTGGCGTTGACCTGCCCGGCGGCAGCCATCAGGTCATCCAGGTAGTCCTGATACTGCCCCACGCCGAGCCGGGATGGCACCAATAGCGCGACGAGCTTCACCTTGTCGTGGTACTCCGGATGGAGCTCCAGCATCTCGTTGAAGGCCCAGAAGCCCCGCACGATGTTCTTGCTCGGCTCGATGCGGTCCACCCGCAGGATAAGCTGCCGGTCACCCACAAACGCCTCAATCTCGTCTCGGTATTCGGCAACCTCGTCCGATGAGGCCAACTCCCGCAGCGATTCGACGTCGATAGAGATAGGGAAGTCATGAATGTAGGTGGCATGGTTCTCATACCAGATCCGTCCCCGTCCGTATTCCACCTCCGCCCGCGGGAGGAAGGACTCGCACGTGCGGATGAAGTTGAGGGCGTCCAGCTCTGTCTGGAACCCCAGCACGTCGACGGCGCATAGACCACTCAAGATAGCCTTCCGCATCTCGGGTGGAAGAATCGACCAGTATTCTGGGCCGGGCCAGGGAATGTGCACGAAATGGAGGAGCGTTGGACATATCGCGTGATCGAAGCGGTCACGCAGGAAGCGGGGTGCCAGATAGAGATGGTAGTCCTGGAGCATCACCAGCGTGGGGCGCTCGGTAGCCTGAGCCTGCCGCATTATGGCCTCGGCAAAGTGCTGATTGACCGCAACGTACCCCTGCTCCCACGCCTGCCAGGTGGCGCTATCGATGATGGGCGACGTGACCACGTCCCACATCGAATGCTGAAGGAACCAGAGGAGAGGATTGGCGATGACGCTGTAGTAGTCCCCGTAGGCCTCCGGTTCTGGAGCCAGGAACTCGACCTTGAGCAGACTGTCGTCCTCGCCGAGATGGACCTCTCCAGAACCCCACTCGGCATCAGCCTCCGTCTGCGCACAGGAGATCCACGTCGCCTCCGTATGACGACACATCCCCAGCAAGGCTGTCACCAGCCCGCCCTCGCCGCGATCGTAGGTCAAGGTGCCGTCTTCATCGCGGCGGAACGTCACCGGGCCGCGATTCGCCGCGATGATCAGCGCTCGATGGGCGAAGAACTCCGACTGCAGTTTCGCGCACCGGTGGCGCATCTCTGTCGCACCTCTATCGAAACGGGTCGCCTCATCCTGGGTCATCCTTCGCTCCCCTCCTCACGACTCGCCTGGATAGCCAGATCGATGAAGACCGCCGCTGTCCAGCCGAAGATGTCGGCCGCGGTTTCGGGACGCTCGCCGGTCTCCGCGTCGTAGTACTCATAAATGCTAGGATGGCTCATCACCAGCTCCAGCGTCTTGTCGCGAAGGGTTCGGGCCAGGTTCTCCCTTCCCATCTGCTGGAGTGCCTCGACGAAGAAATAGTTGATGTTGACCCATACCGGCCCACGCCACATGGTCGTGGGATCGTAGTGCGGATCACTCCGAGACACGGTGGGGATGATGGTCTCACCCCAGAACTCTTCCGGGTTGGTCAGGTGATCGATCAACCGATCGGCTATCTCCCCGGGGAGCTGGCCGGTCCACAGTGGATAGAGATTGAAGGGCGTCACGACTTGGACAGGTTCCTCTTCGTGAAGCGCCCAGAACAGGCCGGCCTCCTCATCCCAGAAATCCTCTATCATGCGGCGCACGATGGCCTGAGCGCGCCGGCGCCACATGCCCGCCTCGGCGTCCATGCCTAGTGCTTCTGCAATCATGGCCAGGGACCCCATCTGGACGCACAGATACGTGTTGAGGTCGGGGGGTTCTACGGGCATCCCGTAGTCCCACAGCGGGCTGTCGTCCAGACCCGACGAATACGGGTGGTTGTACTGGGCCAGGCCATCCACATCATCGTCATTCATGCTGAACCACCACGCATTCCAGCGCACCAGGGGGACGTAGATCTCGCGGAGGAAATCCAGGTTGGGGTCGCTCTCGTGGAGCTTGAGTACGGCCCACGCTAGAATCGGTGGTTTGGTGACCTCCGCGCGGATGGGGTGGTCGATCTCCGCGATTACACCCTCGTCGTAGACTGCGTCGGGCATCATCCCGTCGGAAAGCTGGTGGGCAATCATGGCGCGGATCTGATCCCGAGCTAGCTCGGGATCGACGTGCCGATAGGCCAGCGCGTGGAGAGCACTGTCCCAAAGCCAGAGCCCCACGTAGTTCATCTTCGAGGGGGTCATCGCCTCGTACGTGACGCTGCCCTGGGGGCTGATCAGGTTGCTCGCCATGACCCACCACGAATAGGCGTAGGTGGCGCGGTACGGCTCGTCCACCTGGGGGACTTGCGAGAACCATCGTCGCCATCGTTCCTCGGCTCTGGCGTAAGATGTCGAGAAGGGCGACACAGTCTGCTGAAGATCGAGGCTGCCACCGATGGTGATCGTGATCGCGCAATCATCTCCGGACTCGACCACGAAGTCCACGATGTAGCCGCCGCCCTTGGGCGTGATTTTGTTCCGAACGCACGGGTGGTTGCTGGCGTAGCCAAGATTGCGCACAGCTTTGAAGACGCCGCCCCGCTCGGTCTCCTCCCAGAACTGCGGGGAGACGTGGAAGCGCAGGCCGGCGGTCACGTCGCTCGGCAGCCCCAGCGCCAGCACCTTCTCCTCCTCAAAGACCAGCCGGAACTCACCGAGCCTCGTCTGGAAGCAGACAGCGTGCGGGTAGGTATTGACCTTCTCGAAATCGAGCTGCTCGCCTGCCTCATCGACGAGCGAGAAGCTGTGGATGAAAGGAGGACGATGCCGGTAGGTATCGAGCCCCGGCTGGAGCTCGGTAAGCCGCTCGGCCAACTTCACCAGCAAGCGGCTCTGACCTGGGACTTGGTGGACAAGCAGCCGTGAACCGCGATCGCTGAATGGGACGTGCGTGATGTCGATCTTGTTCTTGAGGAGACTCAGGTACGATGCAGTACCTTGATGCTCCATGCCCTACACCTCGATTTCCAGGCCGCTGACGACGACCGTGACTTGTCCGGATCCCACGTTCTCCACCTCGCTGAAGGGACCCAGTCCTAATCCCACGCCTTCGGGAATCCCGATACCGAGACAGTCCCGTTTCTGATTCAGGAGCTGTTGCAGACGATGAGCGTCCTCTGTTCCCTCAAAGTGGGGGGCGACGATAATGTTGGTTAACCAACCAAGGCCTGGTTCAGCCCGAGTCACGTCAACTTCCTTGGTGTCCGTTTCGGCCACCCACGCCCCCAGAGCGGAAGCACCGGCTCCCATGCCGAGGATCGTAGTTCCCCCCTCAAAGGCCCGGATCATGGCTCCCATGGCGGGACTCTCGCGGAGCGAGCGCACCAGCGTTATCAGCTCCGGCCCATCGTCGATCACGATCAGGCCTGCGTCCTCGATCAAGTCGCAGGTCTCCGGCTGTTGAGCGCCCACCGGGTCGAAGAGCGGCACTACATAGCCGCTCGGCGCGCCCAAATCGACGTAGTCTTCAAGGAGCGCCTCGGCTTCCAGCGTCGATCCCCCAGCTGTCGGCAGCACTGCCACGGGCCGATCAAGATCCGCCCACCCCAGAGCGGCGGCGTTGACGTCGTCCAAGTCGCCCGCCCGCCAGGATCCCCCGCCCGCCAGAATCAGCCAGCCTGCCCCGGCGCGCCAGGCCAGTGGGCCAGCCCGTGTCAGTGCCGCGTTGTCCTTGTCTCGATTCACAGGTAGTGAACGATCGAAGCGGTCATCACTGCAACGCCTATGGGCAGGGCATCCTCGTCGAAGTCAAAACGTGGGTTGTGATGTGACGCGTCGAGGCCCCGCTCGGCGTTGGCGGACCCCACGAAGAAATAGCAGCCCGGTACCTGCTCCATGAAGTAGGCGGCATCCTCACTTCCCATGGTCTGCTCGCCGGATAGGACCTTCTCTTCCCCCACGATGGCTTTCGCCGCCTCACGTACGATCTCGACGACCTGGGGGTCGTTCACGACGGCTGGCGTCAGACGCGCAATGTGAAGATCGGCGGAACTGTTGTGCGCCGCAGCCACGCCTTCGACAATCTCACGTACCCGAGCGAGGACCTTGTCTCGCACGTCACGGTCAAAGGTCCTGATCGTCCCCGTCAGCTCGACGGAATCGGGAATGACGTTGAAGGCCCCGCCACCATGGAAGGAGCCCACCGTCACCACAGCCGCATCGAGGGGGCTGACGTTGCGGCTCACGACGGACTGGAGAGAAGTCACAATGCGGGACGCGGTCAGGATGGGATCCACCGCTTGATGCGGGAGGGCACCGTGTCCGCCGCGGCCTTGAATCTTGCACGTCCACCTCTCCGCAGCGGCCATAATGGGGCCCGCCGTCGCGCTGACCGTACCCAGAGGCTGCTCATTCCACAGATGGGTGGTCAAGGCCACGTCTGGACGCGGATTGTCGAGAACGCCTTCCTCCACCATGCGCTTGGCGCCGTCTCCGCCCTCTTCGCCGGGTTGAAAGACAAGTTTGACGCTGCCCGCGAGCCGCTCCCGATGTCGAGCCAGTACCGTGGCCACGCCCAGGCCAATCGCCATATGCCCATCGTGTCCGCACCCGTGCATGACGCCTGGATTCTCGGAGACGTAGTCGGTCTGATTCGCTTCGTCGATGGGGAGAGCGTCCATATCGAAGCGTGCCATCACCACCGGCCCCGGTTTGTCCCCTTCGAGCAGGCCCACGACGCCCGTCTCCGCCACGCCCGTCTCGACGCCATAGCCCAGGGCGCCGAGCTCTTCGGCGATGATGCCGGCTGAGCGATGCTCGTTGAGGGCCAATTCTGGATGTCTGTGGAAATCTCGTCGCCAGGATACGAGTTGTCCACGAAGTGTTGAGGCTTCCTCACGGTAATTGATCGCTGTCACGCCCTTTCCTCCTAGTCTGCGAGTCCGAATCGGATAACGCATTGTACCTGATTGTAAGTGTGCCTGCAATCACCTTCTCTTGTGCCCTTGCACCAACGCGTTGTCATGGCAACGCCCCCGGCGCGTTGCACGTTTCGCGTGCGATGCACCTGGGCCCCAATATCGGCCCAGGGTTGCATGAAGCAAGGGCTTGATGTACACTGATTGATAG
>CAZIWL010000185.1:3772-7587 GCA_964542755.1 uncultured Anaerolineales bacterium | reverse complement strand
CTGGACTGAGAGGGTCCTGCCCTCCGAGGAAGACCCCGAGGACGAACGCCAGGGCCAGAGCGATGAACCAATTGGCGCTGAGGTTTGGGACGGACCGTTTCTGACCGATCTTCATCGTGGCTAGCCGCCGAAGGTGGTGTCCTGCTCCACGAAGCTGAACTCACAGCCCGGCAGGTTGGCACGGAGGCTGTCCATGAGGCGCGCGAGGGACCCGTCATCGGGCACGTGGAGGAGGTAAGTGGCCCGCAGGTCATCTGAACTGTTGTCGAGACGTCTCAGATCGACCGAACGCGCCTCTTTGAGGAGCAAGTTGTTGATCTCGAGGAAGGTGGCGTTGTCGCTGGGAGCCACCACGCTGAAGTAGAGGTTGTTCCTCCGGCCCTTGGGCGAGAAGAGCGTGCGCGCGAACAGGTACCCCAGGATCACGACGAGAGCCAGGACCGTGGGAAGCCTTTGGTCAGCTCCCAAGCCGAGACCAATGGAGATGGCGATGAAAAGGTAGACCAGCTCCTCCGGCTCCTTGATGGCCGTTCGAAAGCGCACGATTGAGAGGGCGCCTACCAGACCGAGGGAGAGGGCCAGCGAAGACTTGATGATAGAGATGATGAGGACTGTCGTCAGGGCGAGCGGTGGCAGATTGAGTGCAAACTTCGATCGGTTGGATAGGGACTGCCCGTAGCGTGTGTAGAACCACGCGACGGCGCTGGTGAGGACGATGCCCAGAAGCATGTTGATCGCCAGGGTGTCCAAAGGCAGGGGGGCGGCGTTGGCGAGCTCAAGAATGTTGTCCATAGTGCCTCCAGGCTATGCAGTCTAACGGCATGGGATCAAGGAACGACGCGCGGCATACCTGTGGTGACCCCGTCGGAGAGGATACCGAATGAGGCCGGGGTGACCGGACATAGGCCTCGCGGTTGGGTGCTTGAGTCCGTCGTGGCGAAAGCAATCCCTAAATCGTCTTCAAACCCGGCAGATTCGCCAGGAGCTAGCACGGCGACGTTGTCCCTCACGCCCAGGACGAACCCGGGATCGGTCGTCGTATCCAGGTGGTCATTACCGACGTAGAGGACCATCTGTCCCCCGTACCAAGGCGGCAGCCGGTCCTCAGTGAAGAGCACGTCGTTGGCAGATGTACGGGTGGCAGCGATGAGGATCGACGTTCCGCGGGGCACCCTGGCCAGCCCGTCCTGTTCGCGGAAGATGAGGGAGCCCTCATCGCGCGCCATCTTGGTGTCGTTGTCAGTGATCCGCCAGTTGCGTAGGTCGAGACCCCCCGGCCGCGCCACGAGCAGCTCCAACCAATCACCTTCGATGGCGCCGTCCGTGTCGTCGAGGCGGACAGCGGTGATGAGGAGGTCGCCAGGCTGCGGAGACTGTTGGTCGGGGGTGAAACGGGGTGCTAGCGAGCGGGAGCTGCTTAGCTCGATCGTCAGATGAGGTTCCTGGGGCAGGCCCTCCGGTTCCCAGCCGGCGAACCGGTATCCCGGCTCCGGCGCTGCCACCAGGTCCACCGTTGTTCCCCCGAAGTAAATGCCGCGCCAGGGAGCGGGCACCAGCGTCCCATTGACCGCGACAGAGCCCTCGCCGGCGGAGGGAGGGTTCACGGTGAGTGCCTGGGTGGCGTCCAGCCCGAATCCGTCCACCATGTTCTGGCGAAGGGCATCCGGTCGGCGTCTGGCGAACTCCCGAAGGTAGTCGACGTGGTCCTCCCAGCTGCCCTCGTGAGGCCACCTGTCCACCTCATAGGGCATATCGGCGCGCAAGCCTTCAGCCAGGCGATCGATCTGACCCACCACGACCTCAGGTCTCAACACGGTGTTCAAGAGGTCCGCGGCCCGCGAGATGAAGAGAGCCCGAAACTCCGGGTTCTCCAGCAACTTGCGCAGAGGAAGCGAGCCTCGGTCGAAGTTCTCCCGCTCGCACGTGTACAGCCAGTCGATCATGTTGAACTCGTACGAGCTCTGCCAGGCCTTGCCGAAGCTCCAATCGACGTCCCAAAGGATCCAGTTCCAGCGCCCTCCGTGGGTCCTGGGCCGGAACTGCTTGACGTTGTGATGGAGCCAATCGTTGTTCGATGCGTAGATCTGCAGAATGTGGTAGTCCACGAAGTTGTCGATCTCGATCTGGGTCTGGACGTAGGCGTAGTTCTCCGGTTGGCTGAGATCTGCGGTCTGCAAGAAACGTATCATCCGCTCCCAGATGACGCCCGCCTGTTCCTCGCGGCTGAACTCGGAGAGGGGAGGGATGGGGTCCAGAGCTACGAGTGGGACGCCCGCGTAGGTCGGGGCAAAGGGCGCGTCCAGCAGATCCGCCTCCTTGATCCCGTATTGATCGGCGAGGAGCCAGTCGTCCACGTACGTCCGGAGATGGTAGATCCCCTCGCACCTCCCGTTGAGGTAGAGTAGGACAGGTCTGCTCAGCGTCGTGTAGCTCTTCGTCGGTTCCGCCAGGCTGTTCATCAGGGGGATGCGCATCAACGTCCAATTGCGGGCGGAGAAATCCTGGCCGCCGCTGTGCACAACCAGCCGCTTGAAGGACGATGGTCGCAGGATGCCGGCATTGGGCTCCTCATCGCTGGTGAACAGCGGGTACTCCAGCCGGTTGAACCCGTATTCGTCGCGGAAGTAGAGGCGAAGCGACTTCTTCTCAGCGTTCACGCGGGTCGTACCTCCATGGATTCTGAGGCCGGCCGGCACGTGGAATCCAATGTGGCGTGCCCCCCTGGCGTCGGCCTCCTCCAGATAGACCACGTCTACGGGCCGCTCCCAGGGCCTCCCTCGGCCCTCCGGGTTGGCGTAAATCCCTCTTTCGGAGCCCCAGAAGTCGGCAGGATCGACGGTGAGGGAGAGGATGGGGAGCTCGGTCTGCACACCGACCACGTAGCAGACGTTCGCCACGGGACCCAGCTCGCCGTCCGCCAGCACGGCGCGAGCTCTGATCACGGTGACTGCTGGCGAGGATGCTCTGAGATGGAGCGGTTTGGCATACGTGCTGCCGCTATCCTTGGTGGGGACTCGGCCGTCCAGGGTGTAGAGGATGTCCAGCTCCGGATCGGAGACGCTGAGTCTCACGCGGACGTCGCGGCTGTAGTACCCCTGCGGGGGAGAGAACGTGGGTGCCGCGACCGCCCGTCCGCCCTGTCCGTGCTTCTTCTCGATGGTGAGCAGCGGGATCAACGCCGTCAGGGCGAGCAGGATGGTCGAGAGGTAGCGGCCCCCTTGCCATTTCGGTCGTGAGGTGGTATCCGGCAGCAGGTCGACGCTGGTCGCAGGACGCCTGGTGGTGTCATGCATACTAGTTTCTCGTCACGCTCGACGGCTCCCGGGGCTGGTGAGAAATCGCAAGGCGATGTTGATCCGACGTTCGACCGTCACGGCCCTGACATACTGGCTGTCAAGGGGGAAGAAGACGCCTATCGACGCTGAAGACAGTGAACCGGCAGCCTAAGCCCGGCGACCTCACGGACCGTTCAGTGCCGTCGGCCTAAAGGGCGTCGGCTGATCACACGGTATTCTAGTACCGATCCAACGCGTCGGCAAGCGCCCTCGACGGGGAGACCATCCCCTCGATTGCCTCGACCGCGCACACGTGTCGGCGCTTGTCGTCCCGGTCGCCACGATCTGCTCGTGAGTCCCCTCAGCGTGGGTGCCGGCTTGCACCGGGGTCGGCCGAGTTGAAACGCATTCGCGGGTTCGTACCACTTGATGCCGGGCATCGACGCTTTCGGGCTCGGACGGGAATGGCCTACGTCTCAACTCAATCGCTAGATCCAGCGGGCATGAAGGGCGGCGGACGGGTCGACGGCGTAGACGCGA
>CAZIWL010000185.1:0-3672 GCA_964542755.1 uncultured Anaerolineales bacterium | reverse complement strand
GCGACCTCCGGTGGCTGTAGGTGAGTTCGTACCCGCGCTGGCTGAGGGCTTGCAGGAATCCACCCACTCCATTCAACCCTGCTCACCCCTGGCCTTGATCCCTGTCCAGGTCGAGAGGGAATTGCCAACATGTGAGTGGGTCGGGGGAGCGGCCTTGGGATGGCCCTCGTCGATTGGGCGGGGATGTCCCTGTGCCTGATCTACCTCCGTCGACATTAGTCTCCAGCGAGATCCCCGATTCTCCTGGCGGGGGGTCGTTCTCCTTGACTCAAGTCCACTCTTGGGGTAATATATGAGTAATTGGTCATATATTCTTGGCAGCAGAGGTGTGAAGATGGGTGATCCTGGGACGGAGGAGATGTGCAGCGATCGGCGTACAGACGCAGAGCGCGTGTGCAAGGCTCAAGAGTGCTTGATCGATCAGGATAGGGCAGTCCGACTGGCGGAGACGTTCAAGGCTCTGAGCGATCCCACCCGGGTGCGGATCCTGTCGGCGCTCCTGCACGGAGAACTGTGCGTGTACGAGCTGGCGGACACGGTGGGCGCCAGCCAGTCCGCCGTTTCGCATCAACTGCGGACGCTAAGGGAGATGCGGTTGGTGCGGTTCCGCAGGGAGGGCCGGCACGTGTTCTACGCGCTGGACGACGATCACATCTATGGGCTATTCCGGGAGGGATTGGACCACGTCTCACATACGTGAGCACGTGTCACATACGTGAGCATGTCTCACATACCTGAGCACGTCTCACACTCGTGAACATGCACGATGAGTAGGGTTACGTTCGTGAAGGACGGGCGACGTGGTAGGCTTTTTTTGGCTTCACCTATGAGCGGTGGTTCATATATTTGGATTCTGTCGCACGGCAAGTACACGACGGCAGGTGCGGATGGTTGTCAAGGCGAGACTGTCTGCCAAAGGCGGGGACGAACTCGCATTCAGGCGTGTCGAGAGAAGGGCTGCGGATTGGATCCGGAAGGACTCCACGACGTGGCTCCATTGACCAGAAAAAAAGGAAGGCTGATTGTGGAGAAACTGAAACTAGAGATCCCTGTGGTGCTGCCCGAGAACGGAGCATGTGAGGACTGCGTGCGACGTCTCCAAGACGTGTTGCGCCTCCAGGACGGCATCGAGGAAGCGCACGTGGATCAGGAGAACGATCGGCCACGTCTTTGCTTGCACTACGACCCCCGCTCAATCTCCCTGGCTGAGGTGGAACGGCTCAGCCGCCAGGAGGGCGTCACGATCCAGCAGCGCTACCGCCACCGAGACGTGCGCGTGGAGGGCATGGATTGCCCGGACTGCGCGCTCAAGCTGGAGAGGGCCGTGGGCCGGCTGGACGGTGTGTTGCACGCTGCCGTTGACTTCGTATCTGGCACCATGCACGTGGAGTATGACGTCGAAGAGCTGGAGCAAGCCGACATCTTTGAGCGCGTCCGCCAGATGGGCTACGACGCGGGCGAGGACGAGGAAGAACCGGTTCACGAGACCAGGCCCGGCGGGCTCGTCGGCCTGCTCACCTTCATGAGGGGCAAACGCCGCGACATGCTGACCTTGATCGCGGGAGGCTTGATCCTTCTGGCTCTTATACTGGAGATAATCGGCGTGCCGGTGGCCATCACCCACGCCACCTACGGCGCGGCCGTCGTCGCTGGAGGGTTCTTCGTAGCCCGCAAAGGGATATCCGCGTTGTGGGTGAATCGTGAGTTGGACATCAACTTCTTGATGACGGTGGCTGCGCTGGGAGCGGTGGCCATCGGCGCCTGGGCAGAGGGGGCGCTGGTCGTCTTCCTCTTCAGCCTGGGCGAGACGCTCGAGAGCTACACGATGGACCGGGCGCGAAATGCGATCCGCTCCCTGATGGCGTTGGCGCCGGCCGAGGCCACGCTGATGCGTGGCTCGGAGCAGCGGCGCGTCGAGGTGGATGAACTGGAGATGGGCGACGTGATCCTGGTACGGCCCGGCGAGCGGGTGCCGATGGATGGCTTGGTCCGCCAGGGCAGGTCGGCGGTGAACCAGGCGCCTATCACCGGCGAAAGCCTGCCGGTCCATAAGGAGCCGGGAGCCGAGATCTTCGCGGGCTCCGTCAACGGACATGGGGCCCTGGAAATCGAGGTGACCCGCCGGGCTGAGGAGAACACGATCAGCCGGGTCATCCATATGGTCGAGGAGGCGCAGGCGCAGAAGGCGCCCTCACACCGCTGGGTGGACGTCTTTGCACGGATCTACACCCCGGCGGTGGTGGGACTGGCCGTGCTCGTCGCTGCCGTCCCGCCGCTCTTCTTCGGCGAGCCGTTCCTGGAGCCGGGGCCCGGAGCGGGCCACGGTTGGCTCTACCGCGCTTTGTCCTTGTTGATCATCGCGTGTCCCTGTGCGCTGGTCATCTCCACGCCGGTGAGCATCGTGAGCGCTATCAGCAGTGCGGCTCGACAGGGCGTGCTTTTCAAGGGCGGCGCCTATTTGGAGGCCGTCGGGGGGCTGCGGGTGGTGGCCTTCGACAAGACAGGGACACTGACCCACGGCGAGCCGGAGGTGACCGACGTGGTAGCCGAGGAGGGGACAGAGGAGGAGCTTCTTCAGTTGGCTGCAGCCGTCGAAAACCGATCTGAGCATCCCTTGGCGCGCGCCGTCGTGAGAGCGGCACAGGAGCGCGGTCTGAGTTTCCCAACGGCGACCGAGGTGGAGGCGGTCAGCGGCCGCGGCGTGCGTGGGGTGTTGGATGACACGTGGCTCTATGTGGGCAACCGCGCGCTATGTCGGGAGTTGGGTTTCTCTTTGCCAGATGGATTGGCGGCGCAGGGTAGGGCGCTGGAGGAGGAGCAGGGGAAGACGGTGATGTTCGTGGCCTCCGGGGCCGAGGGTGGGACGTCGATCAAGGGTCTCATCGCCGTCGCGGATACCGTGCGGCCCGATGCCCGCGAGGCGCTAGCGGCTCTGAAGCGGAGCGGCATCCGGCAGACCGTGATGCTGACGGGTGACAACGAGCGGACGGCGGCGGCCATCGCCAAACAGGCCGGCGTCGACGACTTCCGCGCGAACCTGCTTCCCGGCGAGAAGGTGGAGGCCATAGAGGAGCTGCTGGCAGAGCACGGACAGGTTGCGATGGTCGGCGACGGGATCAACGATGCTCCGGCGCTGGCCCGGGCCACCGTGGGCATCGCCATGGGCGGCGCAGGGACGGATCAAGCGCTGGAGACGGGGGACGTGGCGCTGATGGCCGACGCCCTGGACAAGCTTCCTTTCGCCATCCGGCTCAGCCGTCGGACCCTGAACGTCGTGCGGCAGAACATCGCCTTCAGCCTGATGCTCAAGGGCGCGTTCATGGCCCTGGCCATTCCCGGCCTGGCGACGCTGTGGATGGCCGTCTTCGCCGACATGGGGGCATCCTTGATCGTCACGTTGAACGGCATGCGCCTGCTAAGACAGAAGTCTTAACTGCCAGCGTGATCCGCGACCTCTGAGACGGAGGGGAGAAGACTCAGCGTGCTTCGTGTAGTAAGTGCCGCACACTAAACCAATCCCCTTCCCTCCTAACAACGCCTGGACGGCACGATGGCTCTTGTTCCGCATCAATCCGGAACACTACGGCCTGCCGGCCGATCAGCAGACGCGGTTGAGGTCGGTGAGCAGCTGACTGTCTTGGGCAGGGCGCAGGCGGCAATGGGCCCTGCGCG
>CAZIWL010000184.1:0-7604 GCA_964542755.1 uncultured Anaerolineales bacterium | reverse complement strand
TCTCCCATACCAGGCATTTTTCAAGTGCTCCTTTCATCGTCTTTCTAGCTTGTACGTCTATATATCAGTACCTCTATTGTTCTTAATTATCATTTGCATTATTCTTCTTGAGACCTTTTTGACCCTATTTCCCTATAAAAAGTATTTTATTAGAAATAAATAATTGCTTGTAATATATGGAATAAGGATTTATGTAAATTATGCCGGCTCTGTCCTAAGGGACCTGTGCCTGTATAAATTAGTTTTGAGACTTTAAGGTCTGATTATTTTGAAGAAACTCCTATTTTACAGATACTATCTAAAACTTCCTGTATAATATATAAAGTAAAATAAAAAAAAGCAAGTATATTTTTATAAGGAGGTCCGGGGGTTTGACGGGAGTCCCCTGAGGGACCCCCGTTTATTATTTAGTCGGCTAGACTTTTGGAAGGTTTTTAAGTGATTCTTTTATCTTTTCTTCAGGATACTCATAATCTTCCAGCTTACCGTCCAGGTATTTGTCATAGGCCGCAAGATCAAAGTGTCCATGTCCGCTGAAATTAAACACTATTACTTTTTCTTCACCTGTTTCCTTGCACTTTAATGCTTCCTCTACAGCTGCCCTGATGGCATGTGCAGTCTCTGGCGCAGGGATTATTCCTTCAGTATTGGCAAAGTCAACTGAAGCCTGGAAAACCGGGTTCTGGGGAAGAGCTATAGGCTCTACTATCCCTTCATTTACCAGCAGGCTTACCTGGGGAGCCATTCCATGATACCTCAGGCCGCCGGCATGTATAGGCTTTGGTACAAAATCATGACCCAGGGTATACATCTTTGCAATGGGAGCCATCTTTGCCGTATCGCCGTAATCATACAGGAATGGACCTTTTGTCAGTGTAGGACAGGCTATAGGCTCTACTGCTATTATCCTCATGTCCTTTCCTGCCAATTTGTCAGGTATGAATGGGAAGGCAAATCCGGCGAAGTTACTGCCTCCGCCTACGCAGCCGATCAGGATATCAGGTTCTTCGCCTATTTTTTCCAGCTGTTTTTTTGTCTCCAGGCCTATTATCGACTGATGCATCAAAACATGGTTTAAGACGCTGCCCAGGGAGTATTTTATGCTTCCCCCGCTCTTTGCCGCTGCCTCAACTGCCTCGCTTATGGCAATTCCCAGGCTGCCGCTGCAGTCCGGATCGTCTTTCAGTATAGCCTTGCCGGACTCTGTTGTCTTTGAAGGAGAAGCGATACATTCTGCACCCCATACTTTCATCATGAATTTTCGGTATGGCTTCTGGTCATAGCTGCACCTTACCATATATACGGTAAGCTCGATATCCAGGAGACTGCAGGCAAATGACAGAGCGCTCCCCCACTGTCCGGCTCCGGTTTCAGTGGTAAGCTTATTTATGCCTTCTTTTTTATTATAGTATGCCTGTGCCACAGCAGTATTTGGCTTATGGCTTCCCGGAGGGCTGACGCTCTCATTTTTGTAGTATATCCTTGCCGGAGTGCCCAGGAATTCTTCCAGCTCCTTTGCCCTTACCAGGGGAGAAGGCCTCCATATCCTATAGATCTCAACCAGCTCTTCAGGAATATCAATAAACCTTTCCATGCTTACTTCCTGTTTTATGAGTTCCATGGGGAACAGCACAGACAGGTCCTCCGGAGTAAGGGGTTCATTGGTCCTTGGATTCAGCGGAGGGGCAAGAGGTTTAGGCAGGTCAGGATTAATATTATACCACTGCCTTGGCATCTCCTCTTCAGTTAAAAATATCTTCTTTTCATAGTCTTTAGCCATTTTTCACTTCCTTTCTTCTTTTTTTTGCTTTATAAATAAAAAAACCTCCCATATCTCTACCAATTGTAGAGACGAGAGGTTTGAATTTCCCGCGGTGCCACCCTACTTCACATCAGGCTTCCTTAATGGAACCTTTTGTACGCTTAATCTTTCAGATACTTAAATATCCTACCCTCTGGTAACGGAGGAAGCCGGACTGCCATACTCTCCTTTTTGGATTTGGGACAGCCACCTCACAGGCCCATTCAGCACCAGCGTTGCAGCCGCATTCCCAGCGCCAGCGGCTCTCTTCATGCTGCATCAGTACCTACTATTCCTGCTCAACGGTTTTTTATAAATATTTATTTTTCAAATGTACAGATCAAGGGAAGATATTAGCATATATGCCGATGTTTGTACAGATTATGTAGAAACCTGTTTCACCTCTAATTTAAAAGTGAACGCTTTTCTTTTTGATCTATGTTTTAAACTGCACACCCCAATAGTTATCTTCCTTTAAAGCATAGTAAGTCAATTAAGATATTCCCTTGCAAATATAGCAGTCTTATCCATAATATTCAGAAGAAGCAACTGGATCAGGAGGCGCGTGAAACAATGGATAATAATAAGATCGTTATACTTCTTATAAGACATGGAAATACCAGATTCAATAAGGAAAAGATCTTCAGGGGACATACCGATATCCCCCTGGATGATGCTGGATTTGACCAGGCTGAAAAGACCGGGAAAATATTACAGGACATAAAAATAGATAGCATAATTTGCAGCCCCCTTTCCCGGGCAGTTCAGACAGCCGAAAAAATAGCAGGCCATCAAAAACAGCCGGTAGGAATAATAGAGGAAAAAGGATTCCTTGACCTGAGCTTCGGTGATTGGGAGGGGAAAAGTTTTGAAAAGGCCCGGGAGGAATACCCCGAAATATATAATACCTGGGTGCGCACTCCCCACCTTACCAGTATACCCGGAGGAGAGACCCTTGCCCAGGCCAAGGCAAGGTCCTGGAAAGCATTGGCAGGGATTGTGGAAGCATATAAGGGAAAGGAAGGCCTGCAGGTATTTGCTGTGGTCTCGCACAGGGTCATTAATAAGCTTATAATAAACAGCATCCTGGGATTGGATGAGTCAAAATTCTGGCAAATAAAGCAGGACCCGTGCTGCATCAATATATTTGAATACCAGTATGAGAACTATTTTGTATCAAAGATTAATCACAGTCCGCATATCTACGATATAAAAGACAGTATTATGATCATGGATTTTTAACTTAAATAAAACCGCTGTATTCTTATAGGTATACTACTTTTTTATACCTGCGATCTTTCCCGCTTTCTTCCTTATTCCTTCCACATCTATTCCGGGATCTGCATAACCTGTAGCCACTGCAGACTCTGCTACCGCTGCTGCCACTGCCGGCATGACCCTTGGGTCAAATGGCTTAGGGATTATATAATCTGGCCTTGCCTCATCGGCTATTATCTCTGAGATAGCCCTGGCCGCAGCCAGCTTCATCTCTATATTTATCTCATCTGCTCCGGCATCTAAAGCGCCCCTGAATATCCCCGGAAAGGCAAGCACATTATTTACCTGGTTGGGATAATCGCTCCTGCCTGTAGCCATCACTTCAACCCCTTCTTCCTTTGCCAGGTCCGGCTTTATTTCAGGCTCGGGATTTGCCAGGGCAAAGATAATAGGCTTATCTGCCATATTACCTACCATATCGGGGATAAGGACATCTGCCACTGACACTCCTATAAATATATCGGCACCGGCAACAGCATCTGCCAGGCTTCCTTCCCTATTGTGGATATTGGTTATCTCCGCCAATTCCTGCTTATAGACATTGAGGTCCCATCTTCCCTGGTAGATTATTCCCTTGGAGTCGCACATAGTGACATCATTTACATCAATATAGTTTAAAAGATTGGCTATGGAAGTACCGGCTGCCCCTGCGCCGTTTATTACTATTTTGGTATCCCTAATATCCTTATCATATAGCCTGCAGGCATTAAAAAGCCCGGCCAGGGCTACTATGGCTGTTCCGTGCTGGTCATCGTGAAAAGTAAGCATTCCCGTTTCTTTCTTAAGCCTGGCCTCTATATCAAAACACCGGGGAGCTGCTATATCTTCCAGATTTATGCCGGAGAAGTTAGGCTCCAGGAGCTTTACCGTTTTTATGATGGTCTCAGCATCCTGGCTTTCTATACAAATGGGAAATGCCGATACCCCGCCAAATTCCTTAAACAGCACACATTTTCCCTCCATTACGGGAAGGGCCGCCCTGGCACCGATATTTCCCAGGCCCAGTACTGCAGACCCATCCGACACCACGGCGATCATATTTCCGCGGGAAGTATATGTATTAAGGGTTGAAGGGTCTTTAAATATTTCCCGGCATGGCTGGGCTACCCCCGGGGAATAAGCAAGGGAGAGGTCCTTTTCATCATTTACCGCTACTTTTGAGACCACATCTATCTTGCCTTTGTTTTTTTTATGCAGTATCAGAGATTCTTTATAAATATCCATTTGATTTTCCTTGTGCTAGCCAGCAGCCTGCCGGATCATAAATTTAATAAATCAATCTTTCCAAATACAGCATTATATGACTGTGTATTCTTTATTAAAATAGGCAATTTATTATTTTTCCCTGATAATTACAGGCTGTCTTACAGCTTTCTTATAAGCCAGCTTTTTCAGTGAAATCTCCTCCCTGGAAAACTCCCTGGCAATACTTTTTAAGTCCAGCCTGAGCAGCGGATACTGGTCGTCATTTTTCTTAAGATAGAAGCCATTATTTATTAGGAACTTAAAAGATACCAGGGGGCTATTCTCGAATTCATCCTCATCAATATCATCATCCGGCCTCTTGCCAATGGCTTCAATAGCTTTGATGTTTTTCTTCAAGAGGTCCTTTTCCAACTCCATAAGAAGCCTTTTTTCCACTCCCATACCCTTCATATCCGGTTCTACATATATGCACCCCAGGAAGATGCTGTCCGGATCCGGGGGGAATACCCTGAAAGACTGCAATTTGGGAAATAGTTCTGGGTCCCCTGCAGTAAGGATGCCTATACATTTTTTCCCCTTAAAGGCACCTTTAACTATACCTCCATTCCCGGTAAAATTTACCAGTTTCACACAATTATCTTCTGGATAGCTATTTCCGGCGAGTCTTTTATGAAGAAAATATTTAAGGTCATTAAAGCTCTTTATACCCATCAGGTCATCCAGGAAGCTCCGGCTGGGGTAGTCAAACCAGAAGCTGCACCTGACACACTTGATATTTATACGATCAAACCTGGAGGCGGATAGATCCCGTATAACAACTTTTGAAATCATAATCCTTAAACCATTCCCCCTTTAATATTCCCGGTTTATTATACCACTTAATACCCTGGTTTATTACTTCAAAAATCCATTTTGAAGTTTTACCGGTTTTAATATATATTTATACTTTATCATTTACCATAGGGCTTAGATCCCGTCACTTTGACCACATAGTCCTTTTGAAATATTTATGAGTAGAAAAATAACATTTGATTATTGGAAACACCTGTATTCCAGCCGCACTGCAGGTATGGTATCCTCTGAGATAAGGGACCTTCTCTCCCTATCTGCGCGTCCTGACATCATATCATTTGCCGGCGGCCTTCCCGAGGTAAGGGCGCTTAACTACCAGAAGTTGGAAAGATATATAAAGAGGTCATTAAAGACTGATGGGGATATAAGCCTTCAGTATGGCGACTCCACAGGTTATTATCCTCTCCGGACTAAGCTAATAGATGTTATGAGGCTTGAGGGGATCAAGGCCGATGAAGAGGATATGGTGACAACTACTGGAGGACAGCAGGCACTGGATCTCCTGGCAAAGATCTTTATAAATTCAGGGGACACTGTAATAACAGAAGCCCCCAGCTATACCGGCGCCCTTAATGCCTTTAAGGCATATGAAGCTAATATTATCGGCATACCGGTAGGCGATAAGGGTATTGACACTAAAAAAGTGGAAAAGACCCTGGAAGACCTTGCAGCTAAAAAGACCCAGGTAAAATTCATATATGTGGTCTCTAATTTCTCGAATCCTTCCGGCTTTACCATCAGCCTGGAACGAAGAAAAAAGCTCCTGGAACTGGCCAAGAAGTATAATACTATGATAATAGAGGACAATCCCTATGGGATGTTAAGATATGAAGGAAAAGCCATACCCAGCATAAAGGAACTGGATGCAAAAAAAGATGGCAGGAATGTTATATATATAAGCACTGTATCAAAGATGCTGGCCCCTGGCTTCAGGATCGGCTGGATTGTGGCGCCCCATCCCATCCTGGAGAAGCTTACACTGGGCGTGCAGTCTGCAGTCCTATGCAATAGCACTTTTTCCCAGAGGATAGCATATGAGTATTTTTCTGATCCGGCCTGGAAAGAAAATATAACCGAATTCATAAAGATATATAAGAAAAGAAGGGATACCATGCTTTCATCCCTGGAAGAAAACTTTTCAGGAATAGCTGACTGGTCCAGGCCTGAAGGGGGTTTCTTTATCTGGCTAAAAGTCCCTGACTATCTTAATATGAAGGAGATACTCGCAGATGCAGTAAGGAAAAAAGTGGCCTTTGTGCCTGGAACAGGTTTCTATGCTGACGGCAGGGGAACTGATACTGCCCGGCTGGCATTCTGTACTGAGACCAGGGAAAATATACAAAAGGGTATGAAAATACTTGCAAAGATCATAAAAGACAAGATAAAGCTTTATAAGAGTTTTAAATAATCATCTTATTAGAGAGTGATAAAAATGAAAAAAAGCATTGCAGTATTGATGGGAGGAAGGTCCCTGGAAAGGGAGATCTCCATAAAGAGCGGCCAGAGGATATCCAATGCACTTAGGAACCTTGGCTATGAGGTTGCCAAGCTGGATATTGACCAGTCAATAATAGATAATCTTAAGGCAGAAAGATATGACCTTGCATATATTGCCCTTCACGGCAAGGACGGCGAGGATGGTACCATACAGGAGATGCTGGAGGTTTTAGAGATCCCTTATACCGGACCCGGGGTCTATGCCAATGTATTTGGCTTTGACAAGATAGTCTCCAAGCAGATCTTTAATAAGCTTGATATCCCAACACCTGAATTCTATTTTTTAAATGCTAGTTCTTTCAGGGAGCTGGGAGCTTCAAAGATACTTCCCCAGATAGTAAAGAAGCTGGGACTGCCGCTGGTGGTCAAGCCCTCAGCACAGGGTTCTGCACTTGGGATAAAACTTGTAGAGAAGGAAGAAGACCTCACAGATGCCATAATATCGGCACTGGGATACAGCAAGAAAGTAATCCTGGAAAAATATATCAATGGGGTCGAGCTTGCAGTGAGCATAATAGGAAAAGATAAGCCTGATGTTTTACCGGTGGTGGAAATCGTCCCTGAGAATAATTTCTTTGATTTTGAATCAAGGTCAAAGATAGGGGATACTGAGTATTTCATACCGGCAAGGATTTCAGAAAAGGAGATGAAAGAAGTCTCAGATACTGCACTTGCAGTACATAAAGCCCTTAACTGTACGGACCTCTCCAGGGTGGATATTATGCTGGGTGAAAATGACAGGGTTCCCTATGTGCTTGAGCTTAATACTTCACCGGGAATGACTGATACCAGTCTGCTGCCCATGGCAGCCCAGGAAGCCGGGATTTCATTTGAAGAACTGGTAGATAAGATAGTTAAGATGGCCCTGGAATAAATAGTTTTGTACTACCCGAATTATTTTGACAAGATTTTACAGCTCTGCTACTATTCTATTTGCTCTGTGTCCCTGTAGCTCAGATGGATAGAGCAC
>CAZIWL010000183.1:0-7653 GCA_964542755.1 uncultured Anaerolineales bacterium | reverse complement strand
ACTCAACGCCCTACCTTCGCAAGGTTGCCGTCGCACAGCAAACCAACCTTGCGAGGGTACCTGGTCGATCTACCGCCGACCTTGCCCTCCCTGGCCCAGGGCTCTTTCGCGCCTGCCGCCCGGCGGAACCCTCGCAAGGGGTAACGCTTGCCCACAAACAAATGTTCTAGTACAATCAACACCCACCGACCGAGACACCACAGGAGAACCCATGGCCAAGAAACGCACCCAGTGGACCTGCCAGAACTGCGGACGGACCACGCCTCGCTACATGGGCCGCTGCCCCAGCTGCGGCGAGTGGAACACCATGGTCGAATCCGTGGAGTCGCAGGCCAAACCGGCCCGGCAAGCCTCCGGCGCGCCGCGCAGCACCCCCATCGCCCTGCCCGACATCGAGACCGAGGGCCTGGACCGCTTCCCCGTCCCCATTGAGGAGTTCGCCCGGGTGTTGGGCGGAGGGCTCGTGCCGGGCTCCCTCACCCTCGTCGGCGGCGACCCGGGCATCGGCAAGTCCACCCTCCTCCTCCAGGCCAGCGCCCTGATGGCCGAGAGCACGGGTCAACCCGTCCTCTACGTCTCGGGCGAGGAGTCGGCACGCCAGATCCGCATGCGGGCCGACCGGCTGGACATCACCACCGACCAGCTCTACGTCGTCACCGAGACCGACCTGGACACCATCCTCCTCCACGCGCAGGAGATCGCGCCCTGGGTCGTCGTGGTCGATTCCATCCAGACCGTCACCAGCGAGGATCTCACCTCCTCGGCCGGATCCATCAGCCAGGTGCGCCACGCCGCCTCCCGCTTCCAGGGCTGGGCGAAGGCCAGCGGGGTGGCCGTCTTCCTCGTGGGCCACGTCACCAAGAAAGGCTCCATCGCCGGGCCCAAGACGCTGGAGCACATCGTGGACACCGTCCTCTACCTGGAGGGCGAGCGCTTCCACGCCTACCGCCTCCTCCGCTCCGTCAAGAACCGCTTCGGCGCCACGTCGGAGGTCGGCGTCTTCGAAATGCGCGAACGGGGCCTCGTCGAGGTCACCAACCCCTCGGAGATGTTCCTCGCCGAGCGCATGGTGAACGCACCCGGCTCCGCCATTGCCGTCACCATGGAGGGTACCCGACCGCTCCTGGTGGAGATTCAGGCGCTGGCCAGCCACTCCACCTTCGGGCACCCGCGCCGCACGGCCAACGGCGTCGACTACAACCGGTTGCTCCTCATCAGCGCCGTCCTCTCCCGGCGCGTCGGCCTGCGCCTCTTCGAACAGGACATCTTCGCCAGCGTCGTCGGCGGCCTCCAGGTGCAGGAGCCCGCGGCGGATCTGGCCGTGGCCGTCGCCATCGCCTCCAGCGTCAAAGACCGCCCCGTGGTGGCCGATCTGGCCGTCATCGGTGAGGTAGGCCTCTCCGGCGAGGTCCGCACCGTGAGCCACACCTCGTCCCGTCTGAAGGAGGCGGCGCGCCTGGGCTTCAAACGCTGCGTCCTCCCGCGCTCCCTCCGAGACGCCCCCGACCTCCCCTCCGACGACATCAAAATCGTCCCAGTCCGCTCGGTGGCGGATGCGATACAGAGGGCCCTGCTGTAGCATAGGAGCCGTTCGCGTGGTATAATCGGCCAACTGGAGATCGGGTGTCATGAGATGGGCATAACCGGTCTCGGTCGTCCCGCTAGCGGGACGTAGCCCGACAGCGCGGTGCGTGGGCGGGGCGCCCACACGGCGGACGGGCTGGTGAAGACCTGGCGCTGGCAGCACCGGGCATACTAACCAACAAGGGAGCAGACGTCTATGGCAAAACTGACCACCGTCGAAGGCATTGGCGAGATTCAGGCACAGAAACTGATCGACGCCGGTATTCCAACCACCCAGGCCCTCCTGGAGGCCGGCCGCACGCCTCAAGGGCGGAAAGAACTCGCCGAGAAGACAGGCGTCGGCGACGAGCGCATCCTGGATTGGGTCAACCGGGTGGACCTCTTCCGCGTGAAGGGAATCGGGGAGGAGTATTCAGACCTCCTCGAGTGGGCGGGCGTGGACACCGTGCCGGAGTTGGCTCAACGGAACCCGGAGAACCTCCACCAGAAGCTCGTCGAGGTGAACAAAGAGAAAGAACTCGTTCGACAAGTGCCGGGCCAGAATCAAGTGTCCGATTGGGTGGCGCAGGCCAAAGAACTGCCGCGCGCCATCGACTACTAGTCGTCCGTCGGTGCTGCCAGCCTCAAGCATTCCGTTCCAGAGACAGACCGTTTCATCCCCCCGATATGGCTAAACGCCGCAAGAAGAAACGAGGACTCCGAGACCGCCTGCCCGAGATCAAGCTCGACCTCGATCTCGACCGCTGGCTCGACATCCTGGGCTACGTGCTCCTCGCCGCAGCGGCTCTGACACTCCTCAGCTTCCCCTCGGCGAATCGCGGTACCGTGCCGGCCTGGTGGCTGCGGCAGCTCCGGCAGGCATTTGGGTGGGGCGCGTACCTGACCCCCCTCCTTATCGCTGCCCTCGGTCTCTGGCTGATCCTGAGGCGCTTCAAGGAGAAGCTGCCGCCAGTCACGCCGGTCCAGGTTGGGGGCGTCCTCATGGGCTACGTGGCGCTTCTGGCCACCCTCCACCTGATGGCCTCCCTCTTCTTGATGGGGGGCAACCTCCAGGCCATCGCTGCAGCGGGCATGGGGGGCGGCAGGATCGGTTCGGCCATCACCCTGCTCCTCCTCCGCGGGCTCGGCGTCGCCGGCGTCGTGGTGGCGATCATCGTCATCTGGTTCATCGTCCTCGTCGCCACCTTCCACATCTCCATCGAGGACGTGATCCTGGCCGTCAAACGGTTCGAGAGACGAGTGTGGCCCCAGCGCGCAGCGCGCCGTGCCGCGGCCTATGGGCGGGACACCGCGGCTGATCCTCAGCCGCCGAAGCAGGAGGACGAGGAGACCAGGAAGCCGGGAAAACCGAAGAAAGAGAAGCCCCGGCAAACGAAGCCTGAACCGCCCGCGGAACCCGTACCCTCACCTGCGGATCGGAAGCATGAGGGCCCCGTCATCGCCACGGGCAGCTCCGAGGCCGCGGAGATCCACCCCCACGTCATCGGCGAGGACCGCCGCCACCGCCTCCCGCCCATCGACGACATCCTCGACCCGACCAACGATCACGATATCAGTGCCGCGATCCTCCGGGAGCAGGCGCGCATCATTGAAGAAACCATGGAGAGCCTCGAGGCGCCGGTCCGCGTCCAGGAGATCAACCACGGTCCCGTCGTTACCCAGTTCGGTGTCGAGCCCCTGGTCATCGACAAGGGCGGGCAGAAGCGCCGGGTCAAAGTCAGCCGCATAACGTCCCGAGCAGACGACCTGGCGCTCGCGCTGGAGGCGAAGACCGTCCGCATGCAGACGCCGATTCCGGGGAAGCGCCTCATCGGCATCGAGGTGCCCAACCCGCAATCCGCCCTGGTCGCCATGAGGGACGTGATCGAGACGCAGGCCTTCGCCAGGCTCGACAGTTCCCTGCGGCTCTGCCTGGGGCAGGACGTCTCCGGGAACCCGGTCGTCGCCAACCTGGCCCGCATGCCGCACCTGCTCGTCGCCGGCGCCACGGGCTCCGGCAAGTCCGTCTGCCTGAACTCCATCATCGCGGCGCTCCTCCTCCAGAACACGCCGGACCGGCTCCGCTTCCTGATGATCGACCCCAAGCGGGTGGAGCTGACGGGCTACGACGGCATCCCCCATCTCCTGGCCGACGTGATCGTCGACATGGAGAGAGTCACCAAGGTGCTCAACTGGGTCCTGGCCGAGATGGACGGCCGGTACCGCCACTTCGCGGAGTCCCGAGCCTCCCACATCATTGACTACAACGAGCGCGTGGCCAAGGAAGAGGGGAAACACCCGCTACCGTACATCGTGGTGATCATCGACGAGCTGGCGGACCTGATGATGGTGGCGCCCCACCAGGTGGAGCGCTCCATCTGCCGCATCGCCCAGATGGCCCGCGCCACGGGGATCCACATGGTCGTCGCCACCCAGCGGCCCTCCGTCGACGTGGTCACGGGGCTGATCAAGGCGAATTTCCCGGCCCGCATCGCCTTCAACGTGGCCTCCGCCGTCGACTCCCGCGTCATCCTCGACATGGCCGGCGCGGAGCAGCTCCTGAGCCGCGGCGATATGCTCTTCCTCCCGCCGGATGCCCCGGCGCCCATGCGGCTCCAGGGGGTGTACGTCAGCGACCGGGAACTCCGCGACCTGGTCCACTACTGGAGGGAGGAGACGAAGCCGGAGTCCATCGAGCCGGGAAAGGTGGTCCAGAAGCCGCTGTGGGAGAGCGGCGTGGCCGGCTTCGGCGACGGGGGCCAGGAGATCGAGTACGAGGACGAGCTGCTGCCGGACGTGGTGGATCTGGTGCTGAAGGAGAACCGAGCGTCGATCTCCCTGATGCAGCGGCGGTTGCGGATCGGCTACACGCGGGCGGCGAGGATTATGGATATCCTGGAGCGGAACAACGTGGTGGGGCCGCAGCCCTCGGGCGGCAAAGCCCGCGACGTCCACCCCGCCGCCGCCCGCGCGCTGCTGGATCCGGATAAGGGGCCGGAGGACTTCCGGGAGGAGGAAGAGCCCGCGGAGCCCGAGGATGAAGAAGAGACGGGGACACAGATCACCACGGATTTCACGGATTGACACGGATTGGCGGCACATATCGGTGCGATGCACCTAACAGGTGCGTTGCACCTCGTCACGCCCCCAACCGCAGGTGCCTCGCACGCGGCTTAGCTTCGCACGCGGCTTAGCTTCGCACGCGGCTTAGCTTCGCATACGGCGAGCGACTGCCCCCCTACCCACCCCCCTGGCGCGCCCCCAAACTCCCACTGCTGACTGCCCACCCACTACTGATCACTGACCACTGGCTACTGCCTACTCCTCGAAATTGATCACCACGTCCTTCGCGATCATCCCCTCGATCTTGTAGACCGACGTGCCCGTGCAGGTGCTGACCTGCTCGACCTCCTCACCCTCGTCGTCCTCCGTGATCACGATGAAGGTCAGATCGACGTCGTACGTGCCCTGGCCCGACATCTTCCACAGCGGCTCGGTCTCAGGCATCTCCTCGCCGCTGAGCACCAGCGTATCCTCGCCGCCCACGTACTCCAGCTTGTCGAGCGTGATGTTTCCGGTCACGTCCCCGTAGAAATCGAAGCCCACGCATCCCGTGAGTGGGAGCGCCCCCAGGGCGAGCACGCCGAGGCTCGCCAGCACGCGCCAGACCCTGCGCTGCTTACGGGCCGCGCGGCGCCCGACCACCAGCGCCAACGGTGCAGCAGCCCCCAGCGGGAGGAGCATCCCGACGGTGCGCAGGGGAGCGCGGCTTCCCTCCTGCGCCTGCGGGATACTCACCTTCGCCTGCACCTGCACGTTCTCGGCCCCCACCAGGGCGCTCCCGGCGTAGGTGAGCGTCTTCTCCCCCATCTCACCGGACAGCCGTCCCGGAACCTCCACCCACGTCAGCCCGTTGCCGGTTGAATCGGCTACGTAATCCCCGGCCACACTCTCCAGAGCGACCAGGATTGGCCCGATAGCGTCCCGGTCCGCGTCCTCGTCGTCCCCATCGCCGGTACAGACCACGCTGCTGCTGATCTTCTCCTGAGGACCCAGGAGCCAGGCCCCAGAGAGATCGACCATCTCCACCCGCGCCTGGAAGCGCCCGCCGCCCTCCTGGCCCAGCGCGACCACGCGCACGCTCGGAAGGCCCATGGTGGCGTGGATGGGCTGAAGCACCAGCTCCTCGCCGCCGTCGTGATACGCGATCTCTTCGTCGCCGGCCTGGTACCAGAAGGGCACCCCAGGCGAGATTCTCAGCGCCGCCGGGATCCCCGCCAGGCGGCCGCCCGGCATACCGCTCTCGATCTTCAACGGGTAGACGCCGTCCTTCTGGAGCGCCGCGTCGATGACGACGGCCTCCATAGCCCCACCCGTGTCCGTCCTCATCTGCGGATCGTAGCCGTTTTTGTTCAGCGTGAAGTCGCCCCTCGTCGTCTTGGCCACCTGGACGTATTCACCGTAGCCGTCACCGGACGAGACAGGCCCCGAGAGCCCAATCCCTGTGTTCGCCCGCTCCGGCCGTCCTCCCAGCAGATAACGGGCATAGTCGCCCAGATTCGCCGTCAACTTCGACCGGGCACCCGAGTCGTCGAAGGGGTACGTCCCCTCGTTGATGGCCTTGACGAAGGTCGCCTGGCTGATGGGGCAGACGGAGGTGTCGTCGCACATGTTCACCTTCACCAGCTGGGCGTGCACGTAGGAGTCCGTGGGCCAGTCATACGGGGACGCCTGGAAGGCCAGCGTATTGTCATCCAGCGAGATCGGACCGTAGGTGGTCAGGTTCGTCCCCAGATAGCCGGGATTCACCAGCATCACCATGTTCTCCGCCGCCGTCTCCAGCCACCAGACCTTGTCATCCCAGTAGAAGGCCCAGGTCATCGTGTACTCCTCGTCCTGGACCCAGTGGGCCATCTCGTGATAGAGCGCGTCACCCCCCTGCCCGCCCAGGCTCTGAGCCTGGTCCAGCGGGATGGCGATGACGCCGCTGCGCACCTGGTAGCGCGGATCGCCGCTCCCCTTGAAGATCTCCACGTGCATGGGGGAGCTGCGGGAGATCTTCGCGGCGGTGAAGCCCAGACCGGCATACTCGCCGATCATGCGCTCAACGGCATCCACCACCTGATCAGCCACATCCTTCGACACGCCCTGATAGGAGGGGTACGAGACGAAGACACTCCCGGCCTCGTTCCTGCGGCAGCCTATGACAAAGGCCGCCCCGCTCTTCAAAGCACCCGCGTCGTCCACGGCCGGCCCGCACGCCCGCACGTCGCCACCCTGGAGCATCGGGGCCAGGAGCCCGGGAGCCGGTCGCACGGCATCCGCCCCCTCCTTCGGATGGATTACGGCGTACTGGAGGGATCCGCCCGGATCCAGGGAGCCCACCATCTCCCGCCCACCGCTCTCAGACGGACCCAGTCGGGGGTTGAGCGTCAGCACGCCGCCCTCGGGCTCCACCGCCAGAATGGCAAAATACCGCCCGTCGATGAGGGCCAAGATCCGCGAATCGGGCCCGGCCGCCGGGAGGCTCAACGTGGCCCGCCCTACGCCGTCGTCGCCCCCCTCCGCGCTCGCGGCGTAGAACGACGTCTCCACGACGTACGCCTCGCCCAGCGCCTCGAGCAGCTCGGCCGGCGGGTCGTGGACGACCATCTGGGCCTTCCCGTCCTCGGGGACGGTGCCCTTGGGCACCTCGAGCGCCGCGCCAGCGTCATCCGCCACCCTACCGCCGTCGTCCGCCAGCAGCTTCTCCTTCACCGGCAGGTCCAGGGCCGGCGGCAGGGGCTCGCCCACGTCCTCCCCCGCCTCCTGGCCGCCCTCCGGGGTCGCCCCAGGTTCCAACAGTCCCGCGCCGCCCTCACCGTCTCCAAGGCCCGGGATCAACGACGACAGCTCCCCGATCTCTCCCAGCCCCAGTCTGGGCGCCAGCAGGATGCCGCCCCCGACGACGCCCACGCAGGCCATCACGCCCAACGCCACCAGGCCCGGCACCAGCCACCTGGAAACGCCGCGCTTCCGAGCTGAAGCAGCCGGTGCCGCCGCAACCCTCTCCGGACCGACGGGACCTCGAACCGGCGGCGGCGTGGCGGC
>CAZIWL010000182.1:2870-7657 GCA_964542755.1 uncultured Anaerolineales bacterium | reverse complement strand
AAGTTTCTTCCATTCCAGAGTGGCGTGCGTGCGCGCCATGGACTTTCTCGCAAGGAGATCCTGTGGCACGGGTGCCCCAACCAGTTCTCGTGCGCACACGCTTGTCAGGTGCATCGCACCTGGCAGCACGCCCGACAACTCGGTAGCGCACCCCATCCCTTCAGCAATTTTGACTGCTCCGGGGAGCGCCCGCACGCCAGCACGGCGGCGGCTATGGAAACCTGCCCTACGTCGGTCCTGAGTGCGAGTTCGTAGTGGCGACTTCAGTCCATGACTCACGAACCAGGTCCATCCCCCGGCCCGTCACGAGCCGTCAGGGTGCGCGCCTGCTCCTCTTCAAGACCCGCCTCCTCGAGAATCCGCAAGCTTTCGCCGAAACACCACGCTGCCCCGTGCCGCTCTCCGTCAACCTCCACCGTCCCACCCCGCGCCCGGGCAATCTGGCCGAGCACCCTCCACGCTGCGCCCTCATACGCCGGCGCCGGCTCCTCCTTTCTGCGCACCGCGCGAAGCACCCTCCTCACCGCCGCCAGCGCCGACTCTGGCTCACCCAGGGCCAGGCGCGCCTCAGCCAGGTAGCAGCACGTGTCTGGCAGCAAGAACCATTCCTCTGACTCGGGCATCTGAAGCACTCGCTCCAGACTCGCGGCTGCCTCCTCATGCGCCTCCAACGCCACCAGCGCACCGCCCAGATTGTTCAAGCAGAGCATCTCCGTGTACCGGTGGCCAATCTCCCGCGCCAGGGCAAGCCCCTCCCGATACCGCTCAGCCGCCCGCGCGTACGCCCCCTGCAGATAGGCCGTGTTGCCCAAATTGCCGAGCATGACCGCCTCGCCCCGCCGGTAGCCGGCCTCGCGGAAGAGTGCCAGCGCCTCCCCCATACAGAAGCGGGCCTCCTCGTGCTCACCAGCGTCGTTGTGGATGGCGCTCAGCAAGTTAAGACTGTCGGCCTGGGCCTTCCAATCCCCAGTCACCCTACCCAGGGCCAGCGCCTCCTCACCGTGGGACAGCGCGTTCTCCGGATCGCCCAGCCGGAACAGGGCCCAGCCTTTGCGGTGGAGAGCGCCAGCCAGCGCCTCCCGGCCCTGCTCGCCCGCCTCCCGCGCAGCCTCCTCGGCCTTTCCGGCACTGGCCAGTGCCAACCGATACGCGCCCCGACTCTCCTGGGCCTCAGCCACCAGATGCCACGCCCGGGCCTCTACCCTTGGGACGCCTGCCTCCTTCGCCAGGTCAATCCCCTGTCGATACAGCTCCTCCACGTCGGCCCATCGCCCGGTGACGTGCTGGGCGTGGGCCAGGTCCACCATCACGCTCGCCCGGTCCTGGTCGCGCTTCAGCAGTGCGAGTGCACGCTGATAGTAGTCAATGGCTGACTCGTGGGCATAGACGTCCATCGCCGCGCGCGCAGCCTGGACGAGAAAGGGGGCAGCTCGATGGGGATCGAGAGATCGCTCAAGATGGTACGCGATCCGCCCCGCGACCTCGTCGTCAACCTCCCGGACCGAGCGCTCCAGCGAGCCCGCCTGATCTCCGCCGTCGTCCACCAGCGCCTGGGCCACCCGCTCGTGGAGCATACGTCGCACGGGCTCCGACAAGTGGTGATAGACGGAGGCCCGGATCTTGTCGTGAGCGAAATCACACATCCCCTCCCGGCTCCTATGGATCAGCCTCCGCGTCCCCCAGGTCGCCACGAAGTCCTTGGCGACCTCCGGCTCCAAGCCCGCAGCATAGCTGAGGAAGGCCGGTTGGAAAGGACGGCCAATCACAGCAGCCACGTGCAGGGCCCAGCGTCCCTCCTCGGATAACCGCCCCACGCGCTGGAGGATCACATCCTGTACCCGCGCCGGGAGCATCTCCTGCCCGTCCAGCGCGTCCAAGAGATGCCAACGGCCCGAGCCGACCTCTAGGAGGCCCTCCTCGACCAGCATCTCCAATACCTCCGTGACGATGAAGGGGTTGCCCCCGCTCTGCCGGAAGAGGTACGCCGCCAGAGCCTCGGCCTCGGCCTCCGCCAGCCGTTCGGAAGTCACTTGCGAGATGTCGCTCTCCGCCAGCGGCGAGAGGTCCAGCCGGTGGGCGAGCCCGTCGCGGCTCAACCCCTGCCCGAGCCGGGTCAACGGATGATCCAGTGGCGTCTCCTCTGGACGGCAGGCGCCCACGAACCAGCATGGCCCATCGTCGAATGCCCTCACCAGATAGTGAAGGAGATCGAGCGTCCCCTCATCGGCCCAGTGGAGATCGTCGAGGAAGAGAACTGGGCGGGGGACCGCCCGCAGCAATGCCGCCACGCTGTCGAAGAAGCGCTCCCGCCCGCCACCGCCGGACGCCGGTCGAGTCGGTTCGATGCCCGGGCACCGTCGGCGGATGGCAGGGACCAATCGCGCCAGCTCCGCCAGGACCGAATTGGGCAGCTCCAGGGACTCCATCGACGGAATCCGCTCCACATACCCCGCCAGCGCCTCGTTCACCGCCTGGTAAGGCAGCGCACCCTGGAACTCATAGCACCGCCCCCGCAATACGGACCCGCCGTCGGCTCCTGTCCGGCGGAGGACCTCGCTGACCAGCCGCGTCTTGCCCACGCCGGCCTCACCAGCGACCAGCGTGAGGCCCGACTGCGCCCTCCGCCGCAGCATCCATCCGTAGGCGTCACCCCTCCCCACGAAGGGCAGCTCCAACGGCGCGTCACAGCCCTCACCGGCTGCAGAGACCGTCACCTTCCCGTCCCGGATCCTCTGCCGGAGGGCACGGGTCTTCTCAGAGGGGGCCACGTCCAGCTCACGCTGGAGGACCTCTTCACAGAAATCGTACTGTCGGAGCGCCCGTTCGCGTTCGCCTTGCAAGGCGAGCATCAGCATCAGCTGACGGTGCGACTCCTCCCGCCAGGGTGCCACCGTCAGATAGACCTGGAGCGTGTCCACGGCCTCGGCATACGCACCCCGCCCAGCGTACAGCTCACTCAGCCGGTGAAAAGCCTGGAAAGCCTGTTCCTTGAGGTACGCCCGCTGGCCCAAGACCCACCGTTCGAACGTGGGGCTCCCGCCCACGTTCAGGCCAGCCAGGAAGTCACCCCGGTAGAGAGAAATGGCTCGCTCAAGCCGCGCTTGCATCTCTGCCGGGGCTTCAGCGGCCGATGGATCCGCCAGTCGTTCGAAGGAATCCGCGTCCAACCAGTAAGCGCTCTCTCGGTTGAAGGCCGCCTCGTGCCGGTTCACATTCAAGTACGGGCAATCGCCGTCCCCACCGGGGTTGAGAACACGTCGGAGGTTCCAGAAGGCCCGCCGGAGGTTCCGTGCCGCCCGGGCGTCGTCCTTCTCACCCCAGAAGAGGTCGGCCAGGGTGTCACGGCGGTGGACACGGTCCTCCATGCTCAGGTAGGCCAGGAGCGCCATCGTTTTGCTCGTCTCCGGCCGAACCGGTTCATCCTGGACCAGGACTGTCGGCGCTCCGAGGAGCTGGATCTGGAGAAGCGCATCATCGCGATCAAGCCCGTTCGGTCTTTTCATCCTCTATGCGAGACCTCCCTGTCTTCAACGATTTTTCAACGGCCGGCGTGTAGAATAGGTGGTGTAGCAGGCAAGGATCGAATGGCTCGCCACGGCGAGCGAGCCCCCACCGACTGCCGTCCAATCGTACAGAAGGCCGGCAGGCGGCCCACCCAGCCATTATATGGAACGGCGGCGGACAAGTCAAAGGAGGGAGATGTGGATACCCAGAAGATCTATCTGCTCTGCGTCTGGTCGGAAGGAGGGTCCGGGGCGCGACATCCATCGCCGCGTGTCATCCTCGAGGAACCGCGCACGGGGCGCCAATGGGGCTTCAGCACTCCCCGACGCCTGGCATCCTTCCTGGAAAGCGACCGTCTGCCCGAACCCCCGGCGCAGCGCGCCGACGACGCCGAGTGACGAAGCGGCACATCCTGAGCAGCACTTATCCACGAGGAGTCCGACATGAAGTCCGATCTGAGCCGAAAATCCCCTGTCTTGATTAGAGCCGTAGCGGCTGTCGCCCTGGCGGCTGTCTCGCTCTGCCTCATCGGCTTCGCCCCACCGGCCTTCCTTTCCGGCGGGACGTCTCTTGGGCGACCGGCCGCGCCGGCGGCTGCACCGATCCTTCTGGCAGCCGTCGCTTTCGGAGACCCTGGCCGGATCTGCCTGGGCAGCCGTTGCCGGAATGCCACCCATCCCAATCGTGACGTCGGCGACGCAAGCGGCCCGGGTGGGACGCAGGGTGAGACCTTACTGGTCGTCGATGACGCTAGCCATCTCTGCCAGGCCATCAGTGCCGGGCTGCGGTCCTTCGGGTACAACGTCGTCACGGCGGCGGACGGTCGTGAGGCCCTCGACACCGCGTCGGTGTACCAGGTGGACCTGGTGCTCACGGATATCGTTATGCCCAGGATGGGCGGTCAGGAGTTGCTGTGCCAGCTTCGGGCTGACCATCCCCACGTCAGGGTGGTGGCGATGACGGGGCACGTCGTCGACACCCAGATGGAGGAACTCCGGGCCGCCGGTTTCGACGACGCCCTTCCCAAGCCCTTCTCCATCGACGAGCTCGCGGAGCGGCTCCGCGCCGTCCTCGACGCCTGACCGACGTGGTTGCCGAGGGTCCGGCCTGTTGTAAGCCGCATCAGGTACACGCTCAGGCGCGTCGCGGCCCAAACTCAAGGTCGCGGCAATAAATGCTCCGAAATCCAGGAGAACCGCTAGATCCGCGGTCCACCGTGCCTCACAGCCTCACCCGCCGTCACCCACCTGGTCAACCACCCACCGCAAGCCCCTCCACACCCT
>CAZIWL010000182.1:0-2770 GCA_964542755.1 uncultured Anaerolineales bacterium | reverse complement strand
CTCACCCGCCGTCACCCACCTGGTCAACCACCCACCGCAAGCCCCTCCACACCCTCGCCCCCAAACACGGGATCTCGCGATCCCTTCAGAACTGAGGAGCGGGGTCGCGCGGCGCCTGCGCCTTCTCCCATTCACCAATAGGCTCTTCCGCTTCGTCGCACTATCGCTTTTTCGCCTTTTCGCTATCTCGCTTTCTCGCTCTATCGCTCACTCGTTGACCGGTCCCCCACCACCCCGACACCACCCTCTTGCAGGAAACCTCTAAGAGCGATACAATCTAGTACATTCCCAGAGGCCATCAAGACCTCGCCGCAGACCCGGGGCACGCTCATCCGGGGTTGGCTGCGGCGCCAAATAAGGGTCGCTCACCTCACCAGCTATCCGATGCCGCTGCTCAATTGAGGCAGACTATGCGAACGCTCTCAACGCTGTTCAGTACAGCCGTCACCGACTCGGACAAGGCCCGTCGCCGACGGCTCCTCCACATCATCCTATTGGGTATCACCGCCTCCGGCATCATCGCACTGGTGGCCGTGACGGTGTTCTCGCCGACGGCGCTGGGGAGCGCACAAGAACTCCGCCTCCTGCGCCTCGCGGCGATCGCCGGTATCGCCGGCGGCACGGTCATCTACGGCTTGAGTCTCTACGTCTCCGCCGAGCTGGCCAGCGCGATCTTCATCCTCGCCCTCATCGCCACTGCAACCCTCTCCGACGTGCCAGATGAAGTCGCCAACGGCCGCGGTCTCCTGGTGTTCGCCCTGCCAATCGTTGGCGCCAGCGTTCTCTTCCAGCCCTGGGCAAGCTTCGGAGCCGCCGGCATCTCCTCGCTGGTGATCGTCGCCATGGGGATGGCCGTACTCGGAGACCCAGTTCCCAACCTCCCCGCGATTGCAGCCTTCTCCCTCCTCGCCCTCCTCTCCTGGCTCTCCAGCCGGAGCTTGGAGCGCACCCTGGAGAAGCTGCGCAAGGCGAACCAGGCGCTACGCCAGAGCGAGGAGCGCTACCGCCTTCGCTTCGAGAACGTCTCCGACGTGCTCTATGCCCTGGACCGAGAGCTCTGCGTGATTGACGTGTCCCCGTCCGCGAAACGGCTGCTCGGCTACGAAGCGGAGGAGCTCATCGGCAGGCCGATCCAGGAGCTGGGCATCCTGGCCCCGGAATCTCTGGAACAAGCCTTTGTCGACGCCTTTCAAGTCCTCGACGGGCAGCGTGTCCCCTCCACCGTCTACAAATTCATTGCCAAGGACGGCACCACCCACTGGGGCGAGGTAAGCGGGGGCCCGCTGATCCGCGACGGCGAGGTCAAGGCCATCGTCTCCGTCGCCCGGGACGTCACGGAGCGCCGGCGGATGGAGAAGGAGCTGAAGCAGCAGGAGCGGCTGGCGGCGGTGGGCCAGCTTGCCGGCGGCATCGCCCACGACTTCAACAACATCCTGGCCTCCATCATCCTCTATGCCCAGATGACCCTGAGGCAGACCCCACTCCCTTCCACCACCAAGGCGGCCCTGGAAACGATCCTCGAGCAGTCCAACCGTGCCGCCGACCTGGTTCAGCAGATCCTCGACTTCAGCCGCAGCGCTATGATGGAGACGGAGTGCGTCAGCTTGGTGTCACTCGTGGAGGAAGCCCTCACGCTCCTACGCCGCACCATCCCCGAGAGCATCACGCTGAAGGCCGAGCTTCCCGCGGCCCCGTGCATGATCCGGGCCGACGCCACGCGGATCCACCAGACGCTTATGAATCTGGCACTCAACGCCAAGGACGCCATGCCCGACGGCGGCGAGTTGCGCATCGCCGTCGAGCCCGTCACAATCTCCCCGGACGTGAGCCCCCCGCTTCCCGAGATGCTCCCGGGGCCCTGGGCGCGAATGACGGTCTCGGACAACGGGACGGGTATGAACGCGGAGGTGAAGGAACACCTCTTCGAGCCATTCTTCACCACCAAAGAACCAGGCAAGGGCACGGGCCTGGGCCTGGCCCAGGTGTACGGCATTGTGAAACAGCACGAGGGCTTCATCCACGTCGACGCCGCTGAGGGTGAGGGATCCACGTTCACCATCTACCTCCCCCTGGTCGAGGGGGACATGGCGTCGAGTCCTCAGGTAAACGAGAACTCGCCTCTCGAAGGCCGAGGGGAGACCATCCTCGTCGTCGAGGACGCGGACCAGCTCCGCGAGGGCATCGGTGCCAGCCTCCGGTCCTCAGGCTATCGGGTCCTCTCGGCGAGCAACGGGGTGGAAGCCCTGGGCGCTGTCTCACGCCAGGACGTCGACCTCGTCATCACCGACGTGGTGATGCCCGAGATGGGCGGCGAGGCGCTCCTCCGTCGGCTGCGAGATGGAAACCCGGAGCTGAAGACCATCGCCATGACGGGCCACGTAGTCGACACCAACGTGAGCAACCTCCACGCCGTTGGCTTCACCGCAGCCCTCCGCAAGCCTTTCTCGATCGAGACCCTCACCCGAACCGTGCGCGAGGTCCTGGACGCCTAACCCCACGGGACGGTCCCCCCCTCCGGCACGAGACCACCGGGCTGCGTTGAGCTCGTATCCCCCTCACCCCCAGCCCCTCTCCCCCCTGGGGAGAGGGGTGCCGAAGCCCCAGCCCTCTGACCGCGCCAGAAACCTATCCCAAACTTGGCAGCCGGTCGGCCACCGTGAGCCCAGAACGGCCGCCAGGGCACTAACCACCTATGACGAACACACGGATCACGCATACGCCCACCAGGTGCAACACACTTGAAACGTGCATCGCACCGCCGAGTACTGTT
>CAZIWL010000181.1:0-7870 GCA_964542755.1 uncultured Anaerolineales bacterium | reverse complement strand
GCGTGCGCGCCATGGACTTTCTCGCAAGGTTAATCCCCAACACCGCCCGCCCGCTCCGCCAGCGCAATCGCCCCCAGCACCCCAGCCCGATCCCCCAGCGCCGGCGGCACCACAAACGCCTCCATCCCCTCCGTAATCGCCTCCGCCTGGATATACCCCCCCAGCAGCTCCTGCAACTCCATCCGTATCATCGGGAACAGAAACCTCTGCCGCATCACTCCGCCCCCCAGCACAATCCGCTGAGGCGACAGGACGCACACCACGGCCATCAGCCCCAGGGCGAGATAGCGCGCCTCCAGGGGCCACGCCGGGTGATCCTCCGGTAGATCCTCCCCTCGCTTCCCCCACCGCGCCTCCAGGGCTGGACCGGCCGCCAGGCCCTCCAGGCAATCCCCGTGAAACGGACACGTCCCCTCGAAAGGATCCCCCTCGCGATCGTGCGGCACGTGGAAGTGCCCCATCTCCGGGTGCACCAGACCATGAAGCAGCCTTCCCTCCACCATCGCGCCGCCGCCGATGCCCGTGCCAACCGTGACGTAGACAAAGGTCTCCGTGTCCTGCGCCGCGCCCCAGCGATGCTCCCCCAGCGCAGCCGCGTTCACGTCCGTGTCGAAACCCACCGGCACTCCGAGGACCGATGCCAACCGTCCCCGGATGTCGACATTCTGCCAGCCCGGCTTCGGGGTCGATGTGATCGTCCCGTACGTACTTGAGCCGGGATCAGGATCGACAGGCCCGAACGACCCGATCCCGAGCGCGGCGATGGGACCGCGTTGATCCCGAAAAAACCGAATGGCCCGCCCGATTGTTTCATCCGGCGTCGTTGTCGAGAACGTAGTCTCGTCGCGTATCGTCTCGGGCCCGCTGCCGACCGCGCAGACGAACTTCGTCCCCCCCGCCTCAATGCCCCCGTAAACCGTCACACCACGTCCTTCACTCACCAGCCGACCACCATCCCAATCTGCACACCCGACGAGCGGCCTTCTCCCCCCTACCCGCCGTACGTCTCCTCGTAGTCCTGGATCGCTGCCCGGACCACCTCCAGCGCATACTCCCGGTCGCACACCCGCTCTATGGACATCTGCGAAGGCCCGCCGGGAATCAGTTTGTACGTGCTGAAATAGTGCTCCAGCCGATTCACCAATACGTCCGGCAGTTGTGAGATGTCCTCGGTGTCCCGCCAAAAAGGATCGTTCTCCAGTACCGCGATGACCTTGTCGTCCGCCTCACCTCCGTCGATGGCCTGCAGCAGACCCACCACCCGAGCGCTCAGAATCACCTCCGAGCGGTTCATCGGGCGCTCGCTGATCACACAGATATCCAGGGGGTCGCCGTCGCCGCGTTCGGACTTCGGGGAAAGCTCCTTGACCCGCTGACCGCAATACGTCCGGGGGATGAAGCCGTAGAGCGTCGGCGGCTGGGACGAGGTCCGCTGAGGACGGTCGACCCACATATAGCCCGTCTCCTTGTCGATCTCGTACTTGATCAGGTCAAACGGCGTGATCTCGATGTAAGCGTGCACCACGTGCGGCGGATTCGGCCCCAGCTCCAGGCCGTGCCAGGGGTGCGGTCTCCAGCGGTAGAACGGTTTGGGAAACGACATGGTTGCATACTCCTTTCAGCACATGATGAAAAACCAGCTCAGCGAAAGCAGACTGGACCCCTCAACTCTCTGTCCAGGATGACCCCACATCCCCCAGGCGCAATGCCCCCAACGATCAAGCGCCCTCCACTCCGGCTGCCTCGAAGGCCGCCGTGACGATCTCCCGCGCCTCCTCCTGAATCCTTTTCAGGTGCTCAGGCCCCCTAAAGCTCTCCGTGTAGATCTTGTAGATATCCTCGGTGCCGGAGGGTCGGGCGGCAAACCAGCCATTCTCGGCCACGACCTTCAGACCACCAATACGTGCATCGTTGCAGGAGGCCCGCGTCTGCCTGCTCACGATCGTCTCGCCTGCCAGCATGTCTCGCTCCACCATCTCTGGCGACAGCTCCTTCAACGCCTGCTTCTGGGCCGTCGTCGCCGGGCTCTGGATACGCTCGTATACCGGGCTGCCGAACTGCTCCTCCAACGCGTCATAATGCTCGCTCGGATCCCGTCCGGTCACGGCCAGCATCTCGGCCGCCAGCAGATCCAAGAGCAGCCCATCCTTGTCCGTCGTCCAGACGCTCCCGTCCTGGCGGAGGAACGACGCACCCGCACTTTCCTCGCCGGCGAAACCGAGTTGCCCCGAGAGCAGCCCGTCCACGAACCACTTGAACCCCACCGGGACCTCACACAGCTCCCGTCCCAGGTCCGCGGCAACCCGATCGATCATCGAGCTGGAGACCAACGTCTTCCCCACCGCCACGTCATTGCCCCACGCCGCCCTGTTCTGGAAGAGGTACCACACGGCCACGGCCAGGTAGTGGTTTGGGTTCATCAGTCCCCCCTCGCGGGTGACGATCCCGTGGCGATCGTAGTCGGGGTCGTTTCCGAAGGCGACGTCGAACTGGTTTTTCAGCGCCAGCAGGCTTGCCATCGCGTGATGCGACGAGGGATCCATCCGGATCTGCCCATCGTGATCCACCGTCATGAAAGAGAACGTCGGATCCACACGCGGGTTGACCACCTCCAGGTCCAGCCCGTAGACCTCTGCGATCGGCTCCCAGTACGCCACGCCCGAACCACCCATCGGATCCACGCCGATCTTCAGTCCCGCTCCGGCAACGGCCTTCATGTCAACAGCGTTCTTCAGGTCCTCGACGTAGGGCATCACGTAGTCATGTCGATGGACCCACTCCGAATCCAGGGCCTGGCTCAGCGGAATCCGGCGCACCCCTTCCAGGCCCGCCTTCAGCATCTCATTGGCTCGCCGCTCGATCTCCCGGGTCGTCTCCGGCGCCGCCGGCCCGCCTTCGGGGGGATTGTACTTAAAGCCTCCGTCGCTCGGTGGGTTGTGGGAAGGAGTGACCACCACGCCGTCCGCCAGACCAGTCGAACGACCGCGATTGTACGTCAGAATCGCGTGGGATATCACCGGCGTCGGCGTATACCCGAACCCATCCTGGATGAAGATGTCCACCCCGTTCGCCGCAAACACCTCGATGGACGTTCGCAGGGCCGGTTCTGAGAGCGCGTGCGTATCCATCCCGACGTACAGTGGGCCGCTCGCCCCCACACCCTCTCGCACCTGGCACACCGCCTGACACATCGCCAGCACGTGGTCCTCGTTGAAGCTCCGTTCTAGCGACGAGCCCCGGTGACCCGACGTGCCGAACGATACCCGCTGCGCCGGGATCCCCGCGTCCGGCTTGTGCGTGTAGTAGGCCGACACCAACCGTGGAACGTTGATCAGCAACTCCGGTGGAGCCTTCTTCCCCGCCAACTCGTGTCCGCTCACCCGTCCCCCTTTCCAAGCCGCGCTCACAGCGCCCCGCCAATCGCTGCCGCAAGCACCGCGCCCTATCTCGATCTCTGCTCCCCAACGCAAGTATACGTCATCTCGGCCTTTCATCAAGTGCCAGTGTCCGCCCCGGGCACCCCATGGGCACCGGGCGTGGGCCGTTTTCCGATCGATTCACCCGCGACGCAGCAGCCCGGCCCGCCATGCGTCCGTAGAGAAAAGGCCCCTCTGGAGCGTGAGTTGGGACGAATCTCTGGTCAAGCTGCAGTGGATACCTCAGGGCCGCAGTCTCGGCAAGGCCGTTTGCAGACCGACGTGCGAATGAGACACAGTCAAGGCCCCCCTAAACCAGGGGCCACCACGCGGCCTCTGACCGTGGTCGATGCGGGGCCGCGTCCCCATGAACGCCATCTCGTCTGGGAGGCAGAGTCAGCTGATAGAACCGCGTGCGGGCCACTCGGCCCTTGAGGGGACGGGTGTCTCGTCCGTGCTGCCACCCACAATCGGATACGATGGAGATGCCACTCAACCAAGCATGGTGGCATGCGCCGCCTCACCGGCGGCGCACCAGGTCTGTGTGCAAGGACTACCTCAACGAGGGGGCGAACGGCGTGGCAGAACGCAGGTCAGCAACCTCGTTGGGCTCCCAGCGATGGTTGAAGCGCCCCGTCTTACTTCTCTTTGATCAGACCCGTTCGATAGGCGCGCACCAGGCTTTCCAGATCTATGATCTGACGTTGAATCCTCCGGCCTCGGTCTGTATCGCCCACTCGGATCCTGACATCGTTGCTCTCCACGATGTCCATCCTGGGATCCGTGCGCGCCCTCTGATCGTGCGTCCCATCGCCCGAAGAACCGGCCTGGTGCGTCGCAAGGAGCAAGCCCCAGGAGTTGAAGACCAGGGTATACCCGGCGATGCCAGTCTGTCCCTGGTAGGCCTTGCTGAAGCCGCCGTCGATTACGATTAACCGACCGCCCGCCTTGACCGGGCTCTCGCCCTGTTTCGCCCTAACCGGGACGTGACCGTTGATGATATGCCCGCGATCAGGATCCACGCCGAACGACTCAAGGATCCGACGAGCAACGTCCTCACGTTCTCTCAAGCCGTAGTACGGATCACGCCGCTCCTCATGCGTCGACGGGTCGGCGATGAAATACCGCTCGAAAGTGGCCATCTTCCGCTTGCCAAAGAGCGGTGATTGGGCCCCACTCCACAGGTACCACATCGCGTCCATCCCATATTCCTTCTCCTCCCGGTCTTCCGTGGAGAAATACCCCTGACGCGAGAGTCGATCGACCCGATCCATGAACCGGCGAGCCGAGTACGTCTCCCCATCGACGCGGAAGGGCCTGAATGTGCCGTCCTCGTTCATCGAGATGCACCCATGGTAGAGTACGTTCCCGTTCCACACGAGATAGATGCTCCCTTTGGAGAACAAGAACCGCGCGTGTTGCTGAAGCCGGCGGCTGCCGGCGAAGGAGAGGGTCAGTCTGTCCACCACGCTCTGCTCCCGATCCGTCAGCTTGTAGGGATCGGCTGGATCCACCGTCGGCAGGTGCGTGTCCAGCATCGGGTAGGCCGTCCCGTCAATCGTGACGGTTCCCTCACCCTGATCGATCTTGTCCAGGAGCAGGCGGTCCTCCATCCCATAGTGAGGTCGGCGCCGGATGATCTGCGCTTCCAGCTTGAGCTGGATGATAGTGATCGCCTTGTGCATCTGAGCCATCAGCCTCAGCTCGTCAGCGGTGAAATCCTCCTGCCCCGAGGGCCGCGGAACAAACGGGCCGCAGGGCTCGCCGCCGTAGGCCTCGATCGCGAACGAGGCCAGGGGCAGTAGGCTGATAGCGTAGCCGCGTTCCAACGTCTCCATATTGGCGTACCGCAGGCAGATCCGGATCACATTGGCGATGCAGGCAGCGCTGCCCGCTGCAGCTCCCATCCACAGAATGTCATGATTCCCCCACTGCACGTCCACGTGGTCGCACGCCATCAGTGCATCCAGGATGCGGTGGGCTCCGGCCCCCCGGTCGTAGACATCGCCGACAACGTGAAGCCGGGCGATGACCAGGCGCTGGATGAGGCCTGCGATGGCCACAACGAACGTCCTCCCACTCCCCACGGCGGCGACCGTCTCGATCATGCTCTCATAGTAGAGCGCTTTGTCGGCGATGTCCTCCTGGGCATACAGCAGTTCCTCGACGACATCCGCCTGCAGCTCGGGCAGCGCCCCTTGGACGTAGTCTCTCGGATATTTGGAGATCACGGACCTGCCAACTCTAATCAGCCGCCGCAGAGTCGTTCGGTACCAGCCCTCCTGGTTCTCAATCGAGGGCAGAACTTGAGAGAACTCCCGTTCCGGGTAGGTGATCAGTGCAGCCAGGTCTCGCCTTTCACCCTCTGACAGCGTGTCCGCAAAAACCTCATCGATCCTCCGCCGTATCGAGCCCGAGCCGCTTCTGAGCACGTGATTGAAGACCTCGTACTCACCGTGCAGATCGGACACGAAATGCTCCGTCCCTTTCGGCAAACTGAGCTGCGCCGTCAGGTCAATGATCGCCGTCGACGCCGCTTCAATGGATGGATAGCGCTCAGAGAGGAGCTGCAAATAGCTGGAGACGCTGGCGCTCGATGTCAACTTTGACCTCCTTCCGGCACGGAGGGACGGCAGTCCTGGGAGTCGCACACCTTCAACCAGCAGTTGCTCGCCGGAGCTAGACATCTCCGGTATGTGAACGCAGAGAGCTGCAGGACAGGACCGTCATCCCACAGCTCTCCCCAGAGCGCCATGACGATGTTCATTGAGGTGATCGTTGAGTCAGGGCCTTCCGCCCTGAAAGCGGCATTCTTGGTCAGTCAAGGATCGTCACTTGCTCGACGAGGGACGCCACGTGCTCATACGATCCGACCGCCGTGCCTTCCAGGCTGGCGGCAGCGGCTCCTGCCGCCATACTCCATCGAAGGACATCCGGAAGCGGCAGCCCCCGGCTCAGTCCCCAGACCAGTCCAGCGACAGCGGCGTCCCCTGCCCCGATGGGGTTCTTCTCCTCGACCCTGGGCGGTCGAGCCCGATACGCCTTGCTCCCACCGGAAAGAATGGCGCCCGACTCCCCCATGGAGACAAGAATCAGCTCTACCCCCATAGCATGGATCGCCTCCACTGCGGCGCAGGCCTCATCCTTCGTCTCCACTGGCTGGCCGGTCAGCTCCCCGGCCTCCTGCGCGTTCGGTTTGACCAGGTAAGGGCCGCTTTCACAGCCGTGCCGCAGAGGGATTCCGCTGGTGTCCAGGATGGCGCGCGCATTGACGGCGTTGAGACTGCTGATCACGTCCGCGTAGATCGTCTCCGCCGCCCCGGGTGGGAGGCTTCCAGCCAGCACCCACCAATCGCCGGGCCGTCTCAACTCCTCGACCTTGCCCACCAGTGCGTCCTGCTCGGCCGTTGTGACAGTGGGTCCGGATTCGTTCACCTTGAGATAGTGTGGCTCCTCTTCCGACACGACACTCACGTTCGTCCGGGTCTCCTGACCCAGCCAGGTGAAATCCGTCTCAATCCCCAGATCCCCCAGACCCGCTTCGAGCTTCTCCCCGGTCTTCCCGCCGACGAAGCCCAGCGCCACACTGTCCGCACCCAGCGCCGCCAGAGCGCGGGAGACGTTGAATCCCTTGCCCCCGTAGTCAATCCTAAGCGCATTCGCCCGCAGAACCTCATCGAAGACCAGATTGGGCACGGTCAGCTCACGGTCGAGAGCAGGATTAAGGGTCACGGTGTAGATCATGGGCTCCAGTACTCCTCGATCAAGACCCGTTCAGCCTCAGAGGTCCAGACACCGCCGGACCCCAATTGCTCAGCCACCGCGGGTAGGGTTTCCTTGAGCTCGGAGACGCCGGTCAGCGGCACCCCCGTGATCTGAGGGAAGATGACCACCTTTCCCGCATAGTCTCCCTCCATCATCGCCCGGACCCCGTCCTGGGCGGCCTCGATGCCTCCGATTGCGCCGACCGAGCGGCTGGGTGACAGCTCTCCCTCCACAGTCTTCCGAATCACCATGCGCTGATCATCCAGAGTCGAGCCGGAGGTCCCGGTGTACTGGGCATTGCTCAGGTAGACGTCACTCATGTCCAGCGGCGCCATCGTCCCGTTGGGCACGCCTGCGAAGAGAACCAGCATACCGTTGGGCGCCATGATTTCGGCTGAGCTGGCCATCAGTGGCGCTGACGGCACGCAGACCACCACGTCATCAGCGCCGTGACCATCGGTCTCACGCATGACGAGATCCTTCAGAGACTCCTCGGAGTCGGCAGGATTGAAGAGCAAGAGACGCTTGCCTCGCTCCTCCGCCAGACCCACGAAGCTGTGTCTCAGCACCTCCAGACGATCCGCATTGATGTCCGTCGCTATGAGCACGCTTGGACCTTGGCTCAACTCGACGGCACGCTGAACGTGCATCTGGCCCATCGGCCCGGCCGCGCCCACGAAGACCGCAGT
>CAZIWL010000180.1:4881-8134 GCA_964542755.1 uncultured Anaerolineales bacterium | reverse complement strand
CTCTAGTTCAGCTTGGCTTTCTTGAATCTGATCTCCGACGGCATGAAGTTGGTTAGCTTCTTGGCGTTGTCGGGGAGGTAATCCCCTTCTGGATCGAGGATCTGCTGTCTCACGTCCGCCCCGCTGTGTCCCATCTTGCGGACCGCGGACACCAGGGAGTTGTAGGCCCCGTAGCTCGATCCAAGTTGTGAGGTGTCCAGGTTGAGATTCTTGGCCACGGCTTGCGCCCCGGCGCCCTTCTCGTTGCCACCGTGATCGACCGCGTAAGCCACCGCCTCAGCCAGGTCCTCTTTCGTGATTGTTCGCTCGGGCATCACCTCCTCGCCGATCACGCCCAGAGCCGCCTTACGCGCGGCCTCCTCCGTGACCAGCAGCTTCTGTGTCGCGTCCTCCAGGTTATCGAATATGTCGCGCCCGAGGTCGCTGTTGAAGGAGACCTGGCCCTGGTCATCGACGAAGTGCCGCGCCACGTCCTCCTCGTCCACGCTCTGAACCCGGAGATCATCGGCGAGCTCTCTCACGGCCTCAGCGACCTCGTTCGCCCACTCTTTGCCGAACCGGGCAATCCCTTGTTGAATCTCTTGCTTCCAAGGGGAATCCTTGTCCGGCTGGAACAACTGAATCGTCGCACCTGCAGTGGCGTGAGCCGCCGCTGGTGCCTGGGCCGGCCCTCTGTCCGGAGCCTGCCCACTGCTGTGCCTCCCTACGCCCCCCCCGCTGCTTTGCACTTGAGTGGTACTTTGCTGATTCTCACTGCTCTGTTCTTCATTGCTTGATCCTTCCTCTTGAGATCCTCCATACTTGCGCTCAAACCGCTCCCGACGACGCCGAGCGCGGTCCAGTGCGTACACAGCTCCGAAAGGCGAGCGAGAGGAGAGCCCGACCATCGTGGCATCGGCCCCCTTCATCCCCGCAACCATCTCGCCCACCCCCTCTTCGCCTCCCAGTGTGCCCAGAGCCGCCGCAGCGGTCGCTGGGCCCTGCAACGGCGTGCCCTGCATCGCCATCCCGCCCGCGATCCCGAGTCCGGCCCTGATAAACCCTTTGCGTCTCTCTGATCTCTGCTCGTCTGCCCCCAGACTGCTGAAGGACTGTCCGGCCTCCAGGACCGCGGGAGCCAACTGAGGCATCCCCGCTGCCACCGCCGCAACGGCGCCGGCGCCGCCCACCGCCATGCCTATGCCGCCCTTCACGGTGTCCACGGCCTTCCCGATGGGCTCTTCGACCCCGACGGCCTGAGCTATGGAGCCCGTCGCGGCAGTGACCGATGACTTCGCCGCATTCCAGGCAGCCCTGATCCCGAACCAGTAGAAGATGTAGGAGAGCAAGCTCGCAGCCACCATCATCGTCAGCGAGTGCGTCGTGGCCGCAGTGACCAGACCCGACACGCCAATGGCCGTCAGCATGCTCACCACCACGTAGTTGATGAACAGCGCCAGATACTGCTGTAGCAGCTGCGCGACGATAGGCTGCGTCGGGCGGAACAACCCGAACACCAACACGAACGGCATGGAGATCAAGAGGATCATCCCCGCGATGGAGAAAAGGACCTCCATCGCCGACTCCACGACGGAGGCCCAGGACAGCGGGACTGACAGAAGTAGGCGCACGATGCCCTGCCATCCCGTCTGAATGGCGTCGGACCGCTGGCCGTCACTGAGGGATGTGATCGAGTCGTGGGGGAAGAACTGAGACACGAACCCGGCCGGCAGCGAGGGCATCATCGCCTCGCTCGCGCTGGCGCCAAGCGCGCTCAGCGCGGCATCGTAAGACGTGATCCGCCCGGAGGGCGGGGCCCTGTCCTCCAACGTGAAGTGGGCCCAAGGCTCAGTCGGGGCCGGGGCCGCAAAGACGCCTCCCATGCCGCCCCCGCTGTCGACGGCCGAGTAGGCACTCTCGTACAGCGTGCTGGCCAAGCTCCCCCGGAAGGACTCCACCGAGCTCATCGCGTTAGCCCCATACGTCAGCACCAGGCTAATCAGGATGGCGTACTTGAAGACCTCCTTCAGATCGACCAGTCTCAGGTCCAGGAACGAACCCAAGAGCGACAGGGCCGCCAGGATCAGCGCCAAGCCCACGGCTACGCCGTATATGTTGCTGTCCTGGATGAACGTGATGATGAACGTCGCCACCGTGGGGAGGATGCTCGTCGTCAGCGCATTAGCCACTTTGGAGAAGACGTTGGCTATCGCCATCATCGTCGTGTGCGGCTGCCAGGTATAGAACGCGATGCTCCACTCCATCTGGTACAGGGCGTTGTCTATCGCCGGCCCGATCTGCCACGGGAACGGCGGGGTGGGGATCAGTCCTGCCAGGGGAACCGCCAACCCGGCCAGAACGCCGCGATGCCTTAGCTTCATCAAGCCTCCTTCTCCTTCCGCAACCAGGAAATGACGTAGCCGGATGCCACGACGAGTCCAAGGCCGCCGACGAACAGCAGCATACCCACGATCCTCGCCGTCCTGTCCGAGGGCCCCCCGCGAGGAACCGGCGTGGGCGTCGGCGAAGGCGTAGCCGAGGGCTCCACTGTCTGCTCCAGCGCCACCGTCTGCTCCGGCGCCACTGTGCTCGGGAGATCCGTGCTCATCATCTCAGGTACCGCGGTCTCCTCCTCTCGCATGTCCTCCATCGGGTTCAGCGGCTGAGGAACGTCGCTGGTGGGGTCGGCGTCCATCAGCGGCTGTAGTACACCTCCATCGTCCATCTCCAGCACGAAGCCCGCGGTCGAGTGGGGCGGGTCGTGCCATACGGCCAGGGGGCCGAAGTAGAACTCCTCGATGCCGCTCTCCAGTGCCTCGACGTTGACGGTGCCCACGGGATCAATCGGGTGACCGTCAACCGTGCCTCCCAGCCGGACCTGATAGACACCCATGGGGAGCTCGATCTCGCAGATCCCGGAGTCTCCCGTCGTGCAGCTCCCCTTGACCGTCTCGCCTTCACTGTCCCCCAGCGTCACCTCGACGCCAGCAATGGGTGCCCCGTCCGCCTTGCGCACCCGAAGGCGCAGGGGGTAGCGCGCCGGCGGCGGGGGCGTGCCGGTGATGATCGGCGTCATCTGAAGCTCGGGAAGCAACGGGGGCGCTGCCAATACACCGATTCCACTGGGCTCCGCCAATGCACCAAGCCCGCTGGGGGTCTCCAGGCCCCGTATGCCGGCCACCGGATCCCGCGCGCCGCCCTCGGGCAGCCCCGACCAATACTGGAATGGATCGACAGGCACGCCGTTGACTCTGATCTCCCAGTGGAGGTGCGG
>CAZIWL010000180.1:0-4781 GCA_964542755.1 uncultured Anaerolineales bacterium | reverse complement strand
GCGTATGCCTCCCCGTACAGCCCCATCGCCCCCATGTAGCCCGAGTAGCCGCTGGGCTGGGCTGGGGGATCCTCGATCTCGGGGTAGTAGCCCGTGGGCTCCTGCGTGGCGCTGCACTCTCCGTCGACCAGGTTGTCCCAGTCGAAGTAGATGGCCGTGTCGCCACCCGTCGGTACGTTCGCGCTTAACCCCGCAGTGCCAGCGTGGGACTGGTAGCCAGATGTCATCACGCCCACCAGGAGATCATCGTTGGAGCACTGATGACATATTGGGACGGAGAAATGCTTGATCTCCCCAGGTTCGTAGCGCATCTCCGCGGGGTCCCCGCTGTAGTCCTCGGGCCTGATGGTGTAAATCGCGGAGTTGCCCTTACAGCGCACGAAGGTCTGGGCGGGAAGGTCAAAATCAAGAGGGGACATCGTGCTGTTCTTGACCTCAAAGTCGAGGCGGACGCACGTGCCGTGCTCGTGCCGGCTCTCCAGCATTACGGCGATCTTGCCCGGCTGAGGCGGTAGAGGGGTGCCTCCACCCGTGTCCACCGGCATCGCCGTAGGCCGGACGGGAATCCAGACACGCTGGTGCCAGTAGAAGGGGCCTCCCACCATCGAAAACATCGTCGGCGTCGGGTCGGGCTCGCCCTGCGTGCATTGCTTCTCCCTGTGCTGGCTGGGCAAACTGCACCAGGACGCCGAAGGCCCGGAGCACTCATCCGCCCCTGGCCCATTGATGCACACGCACTCACAATCCGGCGTCGGTGACGGCCTGGGCGTCGCTGATGCACACACCCAGTACGGCTGGTGCGCGTCGAGCCCGTAGGGTTCGTAGCCGCCACCGCCCATACCGCTGCCATAGCAGGCCAGGGAGGCCAAGACCAGCATGACCAGTGCAGCAAGAATGCTACGCCTTCTGTCTTTCACGCCCCCCCCTGTCCTACTCGTAGTAGTCCTCATAGGCGCTCTCGCCAGCTTGCGATCCACCCAGCGCCGGCCCGGAGAAGAACCCATCCGATGACATCGTCGCTACGAATATGTCGGAGGCCCCACCATCGTCGATGCAGGAGAACGCCATGAACACCATCCGCCCGTCACTGTCCACTCGGAAGCTCGTCTGTGGGCAGGCGACGTCGAACATCCGAGGGGCTCCAACGTATGGGACCTCGAGCTGATCCACCTGGTGCGTCTCAGGCCACACACCGCATGCCTCCCCCGACATCCAATGAGCCTTCGACAACATCACGGAGGGGAAGTTGCCGTCGGCTCGCACCCAGACAACCGCGTATGGCCCTTGCGTCGTGGGCACCGCTGCAACATCGCGCACCGAGGCGTTGGTCTTCTGCACCAGACACTCCGACCAGCTGTGCCCCCCGTCCAATGACCGGGCGATCACGGCCCTGCCGCCGTCGCGCGCAAGCCCGGCGATGAGCTCTCCGTCTCCATAGATCAGGTCTACGCGAGTCGCCGCCCCCACCGATCCTGCTGGGCCGCCAGGCAGTCGGTGTACGTGACCGGCTGCGGTTATGACCACCACGGCGTCATCCGTGCGCACCGCATCATAATCACCACCGCTCGCGCCCAGGGAGATCGGTGCATCCCAGTCGCCGTCTGTGCGCTGCCTGGAGGCTCTCAGACCGCCGCTGTCCCACAGCGCCCAGGCGTAGCCGTCTGGCCCCACCACCACAAACGGGTCGTCCCCGACGGGTGACGCGCTTGGCTCCGCCCACGTCACGCCGCCGTCATCCGAGTAGCTGTAGCGCCCCCCGCCCACCACGTGAATGCGGCCCCGGGGCGAGATCCCGACGCCGGCCCTGGTGTTCGTCCCCAGCACCTCCGACGTATTGACCGCTTTGGCCCCACCGCCGGTAAAGAACGTGATGGACTGATCCCACGTCACGGCCCTGATCCGCGGGGCCATCGCCACCCGCCCCAGCGTCTCGTTGTAGGGCGACAGGGTGATATTCTGGGGCGACGACGACACACGCACCGCCGGGCCACCGCCACGCGCCGAGACGCTCGTCGCTATCGGCGTCGGGGATGGACCGGGTGTGTTCGCCGGCGGAGGAGGTCCCGGCGTACAGGTCGGGAGCGGCGCAGCCAACGTCTCAGGCGTAGGTGTCGGCGTCCAATGAAAAGCCGGGTCGAGCACCGATGAGTCATCCGGCTCCATCCCATACGGGATGCACGGCCCATCGTAGCTCTCTGCCTCTGCTTCCGCTGCCGCCATCGCTCCCATGGCTGCGTCAGCCTCCAGGCAACCCGTTGTGCCTCCTAAGCCAGCCCCCAGTGCAACAAGGCCGGCAATCACCAATGCCGCGTTATCTCGCATGTGTCACCTCGCCAGCTCGAATGATCTAGGGCCCGTGCGCCTGACCCGCCGTAGCTTGCTCCATGGCACTCGCACCCGAGAGCGGTCCGGTAAACCCATATCCAGCCGTTTCACGATGTCCGGGACACTATCCGGCAGGACGCCCAGGAAATCCGCCACCTGACCGGAGTACAGCATGATCCGCCCCGCCGTGTCTCTCCCAAACGCTTCCTGAATGTCCCCGACCCCCAGCTTCCGATGCCCCGTTCCGTTCCCCTTCGGCGACACGCCCGCTTCCTCCAGGCATCTCTCAGCTGCCACACGGCTCCCCCCAAGGGCCCTCGTTGCCTGCGCCACAGAAACCAGGATGTCGGGGGCAGTCACATACGCCCAGAGGGAGAGAATGGAGTCGTGCGTCAGCGCACAAGCCAGTCCGCGAGGATAGGCAGGAGTGCTGGGGATGTACTCGGCATACGGGGAAGCTGCGACCTTGCCGACGTGATGATCGAACCACGACGCCAGCAGGGCTTTGCACTCAGCGTAGCGCGGCCAGATCTCATCGACTGCTTGGCCGCCCGGGCAGAACACCGTGCGGTTCCCATCGTGATCCATCGAGAAGATCACAATGCGCTCATCGTCGTCCATCACGTGGAAGAGGGCTTTCTCCATGGCCAGCTCCTGACAACAAAAAAGCCTAACCACACTGGAATGAGAGAAGGGAGGGAAGTCTCCCCCTCTTTCCACGTGACTAGGCCGTAGCGGTTATCCCGGGCTTTAGCGGTTATCCTATTCTCTGCGACACGGCTGATAGGCTTTAGCGGTTATCCCAGGCTTTAGCGGTAAGCCAAAGTTTTATATGCGAGTTGTCAGCTTTGATCCGTTTCCGTTCACCTCCACTCGGGTCGGCAAGTCAGCAAGGTTGCCATCGAACTGCGCTTCGAGGAAACACAAATAGTCCACGAGAGGGCGCCCCGGCCAATAGCTCAGACCCTTCAAATCGAGCTCTTCCTCGTACCTCCACAGTCGGCAATCGGCAAGCCGACAGTTCGCGGCGCTGCCCAGGATCTCGTAAATGTAGCTCTTGTAGCCTACGGCCTCTATTCGCCTGGCCTTCCACGACTTGGCGATCTCCCATAGGTTCGCTCGCTCCAGTCCGTATCGAGCCAGAACATTCACGCAGGCCGCTACGCGGCGTATGTCCTTGGCAGGCACACCTTCCTCTGCCAGTGCAGTGATGAGCATTCCCGGGCGTTGCGGAATGCCAGTGTCCTCTTCTCCACTTGTCGGTGTCATTGCTCTACCCTTGTCTGCATTGATGTGAACGGTGAGTAGTAGAGACCCTTGGCGCCGCCAGAAGTCTGGTGTGGAGCCATGACCATCGTATCGTACAAGCTGCCAGAGGTAGTAGGATACTCAAGATCACCTTGTGGTCCACCCCGCCCAGAGTGGATACTAATGATTTTCCGTGTCTTTCACCGTTTCATGTAGACGTTTTGGCGCGGTCTCTACGCCAATTAGTACGAAAGTACCGCTTCTTGTTCCTCTCGCATCGCTCACCTGAACTGCGAGCTGTGAGCTGTGAGCCCAGTATACGCCATCGAAGGGTCCAGTTTCAACCGACCTTAGCGGACATTTCGGACACGATGGCCATTCGCCACACGCTCGCCCGCCAATGCCAGGAAATCGCTACCAGAGGCCCTCACTCTCACCGCAGAGGTCGCACGTGCCATTCCGCACGTCGTCGCTCCACAGCGCACATCCCTGGCAGTAGCCGAACCCAAGATGGGTCTCTAACTCAGCCTCAACCTCAAACGCGGGCGTGGAGAGCTCCATTTCCTCAAGGAGCTCAGTCAGGCTGTCGTCGGTACCGTCCAGCTGATCCGCAATTTCCTCCAGGATTGCCCTGTCCATCGCAAACTCTCCTTTGCTCACCTTCCGTCTGGCAGCGCCCTGCCCCCAAGGAGCCTCGGTACTACTTCCATCAGCTCCGGCGCCGACATCTCGCTTGCTGTGCGCCCATCGGGCAACCTCCAGTAGGCGAAGAACGCCTGGCGTGCCCCCAGGACCTGAGCACTGATACACCGCTGCTTCACGTCGTGGTAAAGCATCGTCGCCGCTTGCCTGCGTGCTGCCCGCTCGTTGTCGGACGGCAGAACGGGCCACACGATTTTGAACTGCTCACCGGCGATCTCGAACGCCAGCATGTAGGCCGCCCGCCTCGCCGCTTCCTCACGGCCAAATGCTTCGCCCAGCACTCTGCCCCCGATCTTCTCGATATGGTCCTTAGCCCGGCGTATCCACGTTGACGGCGAAGACTGGCTCGTCTTCCAGTAGTTCAGATCCTCAGCGTCCGGCAACTCCATCACGTCGCCCTCCTGCTCGCTCTCGTGTTCGCAACTGCGAACGCAATCTAGTGTCAGTCGTCCCCGCCCATGCTGCACGTCAAACCCGCATACATCTCGTCAGGCGCGCGGTCGACG
>CAZIWL010000179.1:0-8265 GCA_964542755.1 uncultured Anaerolineales bacterium | reverse complement strand
TTTCTTCCATTCCAGAGTGGCGTGCGTGCGCGCCATGGACTTTCTCGCAAGGTTGCTGTTGGATGCCAAAGACAACCTTGCGAGGGTACCCGATCGAACTCCAGCGACCTCGACCTCGCTTCCGCAGGCGATACCGTGACCACCCTAGCCATCGGAACCCTCGCAAGGGGAATGCGTGCGCTAACGAATTGACGGACTTACTTCACCCCGGTGCGATGCAGCTTCGCGGTGCGTCGCGCGGGACACGTGCTACGCACCGGGCCGGCATCCGGGTGGCGTGTCCGCCGGGCGATCGGTGGGGATGGTGTAGCCCCCAGCGAAGTACTCAGGGCCAGGCCACTCAAGGGTGCGGGCTCGGCTACATCGGATGGACTCGTGCTGGAGATCGCGCCTAGGCCGGCTCGTCCTAGACGACTCGACGAGCCAGGACCCACGCGGCCAGCGTGAAGAACACAGCGGTGAAGGCAGTGAGGACGGCCAGGTCCATCACGGCCGTCAGATGTCGCCCATCCGTCGTGGCCACCTCCAGTGCTTCAACGACGTACGTCAAGGGCAGAGCACGCGCTGCAACCCGTAGGGCCGGGGGCAGCGACGCGACCGGCACAAAGACGCCTCCCAGGAACATCATCGGGAAGCGGAAGGCGTTGGCCAGAGTCTGAGCCTCAAAGACCTCGTTGACCGCTGCTGAAATGAGTGCGCCCATCGAGGAGAAGGCGGCCGCGGCGAGGATCATAGCCAGGGGGAGAATCAGCCAGTGCATGGGTCTCAGCTCGAAGAAGAGCATCGTCGGCACCAGAACAACCAGGGTCGTGGCCAGGGCGAATACCATGCCCCCCAGGACCTTGCCCGCGAGGAGCGCCGGGAGGCGTACCGGGGCCAGGAGCAATCGCTCCAGAGCCCCGATGCGGCGCTCGAAGGTGATGACGATGGCCTCCATGCTGCTGGCTCCGAAGAGGAGGGTTAGGCCCAGCATACCCGGCACTAGCCGTTCCAGATTGCCGGGGTCCCGGATGACGAAGGAGAGGACGAAGGCAAAGGGAAACAGAATGCCCCAGCTGACGTTGGGTGGCTTGAAGTAGTAGGCTCTCAGGTCTTTGAGCATGATGTACCACATACAGCGCAAGTCGTCGGTCAGCATCTCATTTTCCTCTTCTTTCTCTGTCGATCTTCATCTTCTCAGCGCTCAACCCGGTCAACTCCACGAACACGTCCTCGAGGCTCGGTCGGACCGTCTGGACGGCAAGCACCTGCTGCTCCTCCGACTCCGCGTGGGCCAGCGCCTCGCGCACCAGCGAGGCCGTGTCGTCCCCCACGAAACGTCGCGTCACCGTCGGTCTATCTCCTTTCTGCATGACGACTTCAACGGCCGTCGCCTCGCGTACCCGAGCCTTCAGACCGGCCACTGTATCCAGGGCTACGATCTGACCCCGTACTAGAAGGGCTATGCGATCGCACAGCCTGTCCGCCTCCTCCAGATAGTGCGTGGTCAGAAAGACGGTGACACCTTCCTGACGCAGGCCGGCGATCAACTGACGCAAGTTGCGCGCGCTGATCACGTCCAGGCCGGTGGTCGGTTCATCGAGGAAGAGGAGCGCCGGCTCGTGGGCCAGCGCTGCCGCTATGGTGAGAGCGCGCTTCATGCCCCGAGAGAGCTTCTTGAAGGGCGTGTCGCGCTTGTCCGATAGCTGGAAGCGAGCGAGCAACTCCTCGGCGCGCGGAGCGCGTCTCTGCCTGGACACCCCGTATAGTTGCATCGAGAAGATCAGGTTGTCGAAGGCCGTCAACTCGTTGTAGAGATTCGACGCTTCCGGCACGACACCGATACGCTTCTTAATCTTCGAAAGATCCCGGGAGCGCTCCAGCCCCAGCATGCGGACGGCACCCGCCGTCGGTTCCGACAAGCCCGCGAGCATCCGAATGGTCGTCGTCTTGCCCGCGCCATTGGGGCCAAGGAAGCCGAACACCTCTCCCCTGTGGACCTGAAACGAGATACGATCCACGGCCAGCACGCCCGATTCGGGCGTGCCATACCGTTTGGTCAGCTCTCTGACCTCGACCGCGGGCACAGCTTCACTCATCGGAAAGAGACTCCTCTTCAGGTAGATACCTGGACAATCGACGGGGCAGACTCCCACGCCGCTTGAGAATCCGCAACAGATGCGTCAACCCCAGCCCCACAACGAAGCCGAGGGCCATGTTTGTGACCACCGAGACAACGGCCGTGATCCCGGCCAGCGCCAGCCTCCACCCCCGCAGTTTCACCGCGCCCTTGCTCAGCTGGATGGCTACCATGAACATCATGCCCCCTATTAGAGGCATGGGGAATCCCATCAGGATGTCGGCGATGGAGCGGCTCAGGAAGAGGCCGAAGGAGATCTCAATCAACCCCTCCAGGATGGGCGTGCCCCCGGTGCGGGCTCCGAAGGTGTATTGGCCCGCCAGCCCCTGCGCGCCGTGGCACATGGGCATGCCCCCGAAGAACGAGCCAATGACGTTCATCGCGCCCATGTTGAGCATCAGCTTCCGCTCGCTGACTGCCTTGTCGGGGAAGTAGTCGCGGATCAAGGCCGCAGCAGCGATCACGGCGTTGGTGATGGAGAGGGGGATCTGCGCGAAGCCGGCGAGGACCATGGCCTGCCACATCTCATCCAGGCGAGGAAGCGTGAGCGTTGGTAGGGTGACGTCGAAGACGGCCATATCTTGAAGCTCGCCGCGCCACGCCATCAGACCCACGCCCAGGCCCATAATTACCACGGCCGCCGGTGCGTACCGGTTCTCCCGTAACACCACGGCCACCACCACGGCCAGCAGGCCGAGGAGCGGGGCCGGGGCCATCATCTCCAGGGCCCGCCAGCCCAGCATCACCCCGAGGGCAATCTGGATGCCGCGCACCAGGAAGAGAGGGGTGATGGCGACGATTCTCCGCAGCAGGCCGGTGAAGACCATGAGAAACCAGACCAGGCCCAGACTGAGCGCGGAGCTGTGAATCAGCGTGGGCGGCCACTCCTGGGCGATGGCTGTCACCGCGACGACCTTCTTCGGCTCCAGCGGCATCGGCAGCCGGTAGACGAGGCCCAGCGCGATATTCGCCAGGCCCATCATAATGAACAGACCCGCCGGGTCCATCCCGTTGACGGCGATGAAACCGATGGCCAGCGGGAAGAGGGTGCCGAAGTCCCCCATGGACCCGGCCAGCTCGCGGAGGTTGAACGCGAAGTCAGGATACTGTATTTCTGAGTCTCTACCTGCAGACAAGGGTCTTCCTCCGCCTCCAGACGGCGCGATGTCACGCCTTGCTCTCGTCCGGCTGGTCGATCCCTTCGCCTGCCCACTGGCGCTCGTAGAGCCGCTGGTAGGTCGGGTTGCTCATGATGAGGTCCTGATGGCGTCCCTGGCCCACGATTCGCCCATCGTCGATGACCACGATCCGGTCCGCCTTTCTCAGCGTGGAGAAGCGGTGGGCGATGATCACCGTCGTGCGCCCACGTCGGATCGCGTCCATGGCCTCCTGGATGAGGGCTTCCGTGTAGGCGTCCACATTGGCCGTTGCCTCGTCCAGGACCAGGACCCGTGGGTCGGCCAGCAGGGCCCGTGCGAAGGCGACGAGCTGACGCTGTCCACCGGACAGTGTCGCGCCCCGCTCCCCTATGCTTGTGTCGTATCCGTCAGGCAGGGCAGTGATGAAGCTGTGGGCCTGCGCGCGGCGCGCTGCGTCCTCGACGTCGGCATCGCTCGCCTGCGGGTTGCCGTAGCGGATGTTCTCCCGGATGGTGTCCGCGAAGAGAAAGACCTCCTGGGGCACGATTGTCACCAGGCGGCGCAGATCGGGCGTCGCGATACGCCTCACGTCGACCCCATCGACGGCCACGGCGCCCTCATCGACGTCATACAGACGGGCCAAGAGCTTGGCTATGGTGCTCTTGCCCGCGCCCGTCGGACCCACCAGGGCGATGGTCTCGCCAGCAGCGATGGCGAGGGTGACGTGCCGCAGGACCGGCTCCTCGTCGTAGCCGAACGTCACGTCCTGGAGGGTGATACGGCCCAGGAAGCCTTCGGCTGGCTGCTCCGGATGCTCGGGCTCGGCCACCTCCGGCTCACGGGACAGGTACTCGGCGATGCGATCCAGGGAGGCAGCGGCTGCCTGGAAGGTGTTGTAGACGAGGCTAAGCTCCCGGACTGGCCCGAAGAAGCGGTAGACGTAGCCCAGGAAGGCCACCACAACCCCGACGGTGATCGTGCCCCGGGCAACCAATGTGCCGCCGTACCCCAGGACGAGGGCAATGCCGAGCATATTGGTCACCGTCATCGTGGGGAAGACCGCGGCGAAGAGCAGGCCGACGCGCAGATTGGCCTTCATGTTACGCAGGCTGAGACTCTCAAATTGCTGGACGGTGAAGGACTCCTGCGAAAGCGATTGGACCACCCGCATCCCCGCGACACCCTGTTCCACGCCAGCATTGACTTCGGCCAGTGCCTGCTGCACCTGCCGGTAGGCGAGCCGCATCTGACTACCGAGAAAGCCCATAGCCACCATAACGACGGGTACCGAGATCATGGTGACCAGGGTCAGACGCACGTTAAGCAGCGCCATGATCCCGGCGATGCCTACGAGCGTCAGCAGATCGTTCACCAGATGGAGCGCGCCGCTTGAGGCAACCTCGGCAAGGGCATTCACGTCGTTGGTCAGACGTGACGCGATCTGGCCCACCCGCTCCCGCTGGTGGAAGGCGACCGGTTGTCGGAGGACCCGGGCGAAGAGATCCTGACGGATGGCATGGACCACTTGCTGCCCCACCCACGTGGACAGATAGCCCTGAGCGTAGCTGGCGGCCCAGTAGAGCCCATTCACCAGCAAATAGAGCGCTGCGATGAGACTCAGCCCTCGCAGGTCTCCCTGCGCAATCATCCGGTCCACCGCCACCTTGGTCAGGTACGGCATGCTCAACGTGGTCGCCGTCACGACCAGCGTCGCCAGGAGTGCCAGTGACAACCGGCCCCCGTACCGTCTGACGTACGCCCAAAGCATCCCCAGGGCCTGGCGATCCAGATCGGAGAGACGAAACGGCTCCTCCTCACGCTGAAGCCGGGTCATGAATCCGCCACGAATGGTCACCGCAACCCTCCTTCGGCGGAGACCGCTTCTGCGGTCTCCAGCGTCTCCGCCTGGACCTGCAGCCCGTACACCTGGTGATAATACCCCCCGGCTGCTATAAGTGTCTCGTGAGCCGACCGGCCCGGCGTGGAGCGGGCGCGCTCGACAATCTGCCCGTTCCGCATGACGAGGATCTGGTCAGCCTGCTGTACCGTCCACAGCCGGTGGGCGATGACGAACGTGGTCCTCCCGGCCCGGACCTCCTGCAAGGCGTGCTGCATGCGACGTTCGGTGTCGGCGTCGACGCTGGACGTGGGCTCGTCGAGGATCAGAATGCGGGGATCTGTGAGGAGCACGCGGGCCAGGGCGATGCGCTGTTTCTGTCCTCCAGAGAGTCGCACGCCCCGCTCGCCCACCGGTGTGCCGTAGCCGAGGGGCAGCGACTGGATGAAGTCGTGCATCTGCACCACCCGGGCTGCTCCCTCGATCTCCTCCTGCGTGGCATGGGGGCTCCCATAGGCGATGTTCTCCCCGATGGAGGCGTCAAAGAGAAAGACGGTTTGCAGCGCTATGCCGATGGCATCGCGCAAGCTCTTGACTGTGACCTGGGTGGTATCGTGACCGTCGATGGTTATGCGGCCCGACTGCGCATCGTAGAAACGCGGAAGGAGGTGTACGAGCGTCGTCTTGCCGGCGCCCGAAGGGCCTACCAGGGCGACCATCTCGCCCGGACCCGCCTCCAACGTCACGTCGCGGAGTACGTGATCGCCGCCGTCATAAGCGAAGCTTACGTCCTCGAACCTGACAAACCCGTCTATGGGCGGGAGAGGGGAGGCATCGGCCGCGTCCCGGACGTCCGGTTCGGTATCGAGCACCTCGAAGACGCGCTCCGCTGCGGCAAGCGACTTCATGACCACGTTGAGCATCATTCCCGTCTGGCGGATGGGTCGCAGCAGCATCTGAATGTAGGTGGTGAAGCCGATGAGCGTGCCCAGGGAGATGACGTCGGCGATGACGTTCCGGCCGCCGACCCAAAGGACGAGCGCCGTGCCGACCCCCATCACCACGCTGGCATACGGCATCCAGAGCGAGGCGATGCGCCCTGTTTGGAGGTTGGCCTCAAGGACCCGGCTGCTCTGACGGTTCATCCGTTGCTGTTCGAAGGCCTCGCGGCCAAAGAGCTTCACCAGCTCAATGCCAGATAGACTCTCCTGCAGCGTGCCTGTGAGGGTCGCCAGCTGGCGCTGGACGCGGCGCCACGCGGGCCGAACCCGACGGGCGTACGCCCACATACCAAGGACGATCAACGGGAGCAGACCCAGGTACGCCAGGGCCAGGCGCCAATCCCATACCAGCAGGGCGAAAAGAATGCCGATCAGTATCAGCAGATTGGTCAAGACGATGACGGCAGCTCTCCCGAAGAAGTTGCTCAACACGTCTATGTCGGCCGTGACGCGGGACATCAAGTCGCCGGTGCGGGCTCGGTCGTAGAAGGAGAAGGAGAGGCGACTGAGCTGCTCGAAGACCTCATTGCGCAGATCAAAGACGATACGTTGCCCAGTGAATGCGGTGAGGTAGAGCCGCAGAAAGTCGATGGCCCCCTGAATGAGGGAGAGGCCCAGCAGGCCCCCGGCGGCCAGCCAGATCTGCGCCGTCCGCTCTTCGACCAACAAGTGGTCCACGGTCAGGCGGATGATCCACGGAGGCGCCAACTCCACCGCTGTCGTTGCCACAGCAGCCAGGACGACCCCGGTGAGGATCAGTGCGTGGGGCTGCATGGCGCGCAGCAGCCGGCGGAGCGTCGGCCAGATCGGTCCGCTGGGACCTCCCGCGGCAGGCCGACCGCCCTTGGACTGTCCACGCCCTCCGCCATCCACGGCGCCGTGGGTTCTTCTCTGTCCGTCGGCGTCAGGACCTGAGCCGCGGCCTGCATTGGCTCCAGCGGCACGTGGGTGGCCTGCTGTCTTTGGTCTTTCCATCACAACCTCCAGGGATGACGGGACGACCAGGCCGTCCGTAGAATCCACACGTTCATTCCAGGTAGGAGCTTCTGGCTGTCCCGTCTTGATGACGCAGCCGGTCCTGTGCGTTTGCTCCTTCTCCGCAGGGGTGCTCCGTCACGCCACCGTGGCACTCCAGCACCTGCTCTGGAGCGCATTCCCCTGGTTCGCGCTTCTTGTCAGGGTGACAACATCCGGTATTTGAATTACAGGAGCACCTGGTCTTCACCTCTCTCTATGGATTCTCACTTTCGCGGACGACGAAGTCCGCACCGAGTTGCTCGTAAACCAGATCCTGGTAAGCAGCCAACTGCTCCGAGTCGAGGAAATAGTGGACCCGATAGCCCCGCCGCTCAGCCTGCACCAGGCCCAGGTCCTTGAGGACGCGCAGGTGCTGAGACACGGCCGAGGGGGTGACGTCCAGCTCCTGGGCCAGGCGGCCGACGCACAGCGCGCTACCCGGCTCTTGCTCGGTGAGCAGGGCCACCAGGCACAGCCGGGTTTCGTCTCCCAGGGCCTTGAAGAAACGGGTCAGCCGTCTTATCTTTTCGTTCATCGGAGGATTGCTAAGTAATTAAGCATGTGCTAATTTAGTAATGATACCAGCCTCTGGTTGGTCTGTCAATGGTAGCGTGACCCTGACCGTCGGTGTGGCCGAGTTCAGTCGGGAGATTGCATTGCGGATCATGGCTTGTCTGTTGGAGTGGGATCGTGAGATGTGTGGTCCCTGATGGCTCAGGACTTGACACGCCGTTCGTGCCCCGAGTGGCGTGCGCGATAGCGGGTAGCGAGGGGTGTTCCCCCGGTCGATGTTTGGTCCATGGGACCCCATCCCCATATGTAGGCGTAGGACGCAAGAGGCTGAACCCACGATCCGTCCCGAGCGTGGAAGAGGCCCTGGAGGGGTTGGAGCGAGGTAACGCCGGAGGGCGGTGGGGCGGGTGAGGGCTGCCGGCGGTGCGTAGCGATTGACGAATCCACGTCGACAGGCTAGAATGTGTATGTGGAAATCAGCTGACAACTCGGATAGGGTGTTGTCGCGCCGCCAAGATGTTGGTGTCGCGTTGTGGTAGCAGCTCGGGAACAAGCCATGGTGATCGTTCACCCACATTGGATTCAACCGGTCGAAGATGATCCTGAAGGGTCTGATTCTCTTCGGCCCTGTCGTCCTTG
>CAZIWL010000178.1:0-8266 GCA_964542755.1 uncultured Anaerolineales bacterium | reverse complement strand
GCTCGGATGGCATCCCACGCACGCCAAGATGCTGAGAACGACAGAAAGCCAAACGCCCCCCAATCCCCTCGCCCAGAGGATCGGGAGGCGCTTGGCCTCCGCCGCTTCGCTGTTCCGTCGCTTCGCTCTTCCGCCGCTTCGCTCTAGTTGTCTAGTACCCTCGACAGGACTTGAACCTGTAACCTTCTGGTCCGCAACCAGACGCGTCACGCACCCTCTCATATCAACCAAGCTGGCAGGACCCTGCCGCCGGGCGCGATCGGCTGCTCGCAGTGATAGCCTGCGCCCTCCCTGCAAACACGCTACCGTCGCCCGTCCAACCCAACTCGATGCAAGGCCTACGCTTCCCTTTCACTTGCCACTACCTGTGAGCTTTGGCCGGCGGCGCAAGGGCCTGCAGTGCAAACCCTACCCTTTTCACCGCAGGCAGGTGAATGCGTTGAGACAGACTGGCATGAGAGCTGTCAATGATGTCCGCCAGCTCTGCGCGCGCTGCCTCCCAGTCGTCAGGGTCGACGAACCAGCTGATGTCGGTGAGCAACCAGGCCGCATTGGAGACAGCGCTCCGGCTGCTGGACCGCGATCCGCTCCGCGAGGATGCCCAGCGGCTGGCGATGCGGGCCTGTTACCGGCTCGGGCAGCGCAACGCTGCGCTGGAGCAGTACCACCTTTGCCGGGAGATCGTGCTGGAGGAGTTGGGTGCGGAGCCGACGGACGAGACCCCCCAGCTTCATCGGGCTATCCAGGACGGACGGTTCTTGGTCACCCCTCTGCCTACGATGCCCCGGGTGGGGATGCCAGTGACAGGGCCGGCCATCGGCAGCGAGTTGGTCGGGTGCGAGCCCGAGCGCCCGTCGACGGGGGCGGGCCTCCTCTGCCTCAGCCGCCGCTGCGGGCCTGATCTACACGTCGAACTGGAAAAGGCTCCCTTCCCCCCTCGCTGGTCACAGTGATGTCGCCGTCCATCAGACGGACAAATCGCCGGCTGATGGTCAGTCCCAGACCCGTACCCTCTTGCAGCTGCTGCCCCAAAGTCGCCTGTACGAAGGGGGCGAACACGGCCTCCAACTCCTCGTGGGCGATGCCCGGACCGGTATCCTCGATCTCGAACTAAACCACTACCGGCTGAAAGCCGGTAGGTTTCTAGTGCGACTGAAAGTCGCTTGTTCCGGCTGAAGCCGGCTAATGCTGATGTGCGCCATCGGCTACTGTCAAACTGCATCAATGCCGACACAAACAGACGCACATGGTCACGACCTACGTGGCCACCGATGATCCGCACGTGGTGCTGCTCCGAGATCTTACGAATCAGATCCTGTGCCCGCAGAGCCAGATTGCCTTTCAACACTTTGTAGTGATACTTTGTCACCCACACCGAGTGCTACTTGATGTCGTAAACCGTATGCGGCCCTTCTTGATAGTCCATGGTTTTTCACTTCTCACCTCCGCTTTTGGTCTACCTTGCCACGGCCGCTAAAGCTATTCGCCTAAAGGCGAAGGTTTCTACCCTCTGTCTGGAATAATGAAGCATCGTCTTCACCTGCGGGTGCGGCAGGGCCGACGAGGACGCACTAACCAGCAACGACACGCCACCCTCCCGGGTGAATTTGACAGCGTTGCCGAGCAGGTTGCCCAGCACCTGGCGCAGCTTGCCCTCGTCAGCCACGACGTAGCGGGGCAGACCGTCGGCCCGGCGGAGGCTTAGGGTGAGCCCCTTCTCCGTTGCCCGCAGGCGGAACATCTCCTCCAGGGTATCGAGCAAGCTGTACAGGTCGACGCCTGTCTCCTGCACAGTCACCCGGCCGGCCTCGATCTTGGACATCTCCAGCACGTCGTTGATCAGGGCCAGCAAGTGCTCGCCGCTGCGGTTGATGATCGCCAGGTCCTCCTAGTGTTCGTCGGTGAGGTTGGGATCCCCAAACATCAACTGGCTGAATCCCAGGATGGCATTCAGCGGGGTGCGAAGTTCGCGGCTCATGTTGGCCAGGAAGGTGCTCTTGGCCCGGTTGGCGGCCTCGCGGCGGGCCTGTATAAGCTGGCTGATGTCACTGTAGATGACGATGACTTCGACTTACTCCCCACCGGGGAACATATGTATTTCGTTGGTATCGATGTCGGCAAGCGCCACCACCAAGCTGTCGTCATAGACGAGCAAGGTGAGCTTTGCGGAGACACCACAGGTCTCTCCAACACCCGCTCCGGGATCGAGTCACTCCTAGCGAGGTTGGAGGGTCATGACGAGTCTGTCAGAATCGCCCTGGAGTCTTCTTAGCAGTATTGGCTCTGCCTCTACGATCAACTCACCTCCCAGGGTTATGACGTGGCGGTCATCAACCCACTGCAGATCAACGCCTACAGCAAGACTGGGATCCGCAAGGCCAAGACAGATCCGATGGAGGCCTTCTGGATCGCCGACCTGTTGCGCTTCAACCGGACCAGGCCGAACCAGATCCCTGAAGCTGTCCGTCTGCAGCTGCGGGAACTCAGTCCCTTCCGCTTCAGCTTTGTGGATCGCATTGGCGATCTCAAGCGCAAGCTGACAACGCCTGCTCACCGGAGGCGTCCGCTAATCGGGGGGCAGCCCACGAGAGGCGCGAACTGCGCTGCTCAGCACACTGCTGCCCGGGCGGCTTGCTAGTGGCAGTCAGTCGTCACCGCGGCGAGTGATGAACGCCCTACAACGGACTCGGTCAGTCTACTCTTGGGACGAAAAGAACCACCTACTAACCTGAAGAGCGGGTCACTCGAATACTGCAGGAAACGTCGACAAGGAATTGACCAGAGAGGATCAACTGGTATACTTGCATAGGGAGCCGAACCGCTGAGAAGCCATCGTCCCCCGCATTCTCGTTTTTGAGGGAGCGACCATAAGCCCCTCCAACAGTCATGTCAAGCAGTTCCTCATCAGGCGTATGGGCCTTTCGGCAAGCCAGCACCGCTGCTGGGCGCGAGAGGCCGTGGCCGAGGCGGAGGCGGAACAGCCGGCAAGCGAGCATACCACCAATCAGAACCACTGCCGCCCATCGAGGTCCCGCAGGTCAGGCTGGTCTACCCTACCATAAACGTCCATGACCGCGTCTCGCTAGCCAAGCAGCTAGCCCGTTCACAGCTTGAGGCCACCTGCCGCGCCCCGGTGCCGGTGGGCCCGTTGGCAGCACAACAGGAGCCGCAGTCGCAGGCAAGCTAGGCAAAATCATGAGAGTAATGCTCATTCAGGCCCCCATGTACCATCTCAAGATGCAGCTCTCCCCGAACCTGGGACTGGCCTACATTGCCGCTGTTCTGGAACGCGATGGGTTCGAAGTACAGGTCGTTGATGCTGCGGCCGAGAACCTAGGCTTTGATGGGATCATGGAGCGCATACGCACGTTTTCCCCGTCCGTCATCGGGGCCGGCGGGCAGACGCCCGTCAGCCGGCGATCCTTGACCATCTTCGAGCGCGTGAAAGAGGAGATCAGCCGTACCATCGTCACCGTCGCGGGAGGGCCCCATTTCACGTTCGCAGAGACCGAGTCGCTGGCAGACTGCCCACACTTGGATGTCATCGTGCGGGGCGAGGGTGAAGAGACTATGAGCCGCCTATGCCAGAGAATTGCGGCCGGCGAGCCCCTGGATGGTCTCCGTGGTATCACCTGGCGCAACGACCAGGGAGAGTCAGTGCACAACCCCGACCGCCCGCCCATCGCCGACATCGATACCCTCCCCTTTCCGGCGTGGCATCTGTTCCCGGTGGACAAGTACCACTGGGTGGGCAATAAGCTGCTGGCAATCTCATCATCCCGCGGCTGCCCCTATCGCTGCCCCTACTGCATCACCTGGAGAATGCACCGCGGCGTCAGGCGGAGGGATCCGGCCAAGATCGTGGAAGAGATGGTATGGGTCAAACAGCAATTCGGCCACGACACCTTCTTCTTCCAGGACGACGCCTCGTTCCTGACGCGCCCACAGCTCGAGGGATTCCTCAGTGCGTTGGACGGGAGCGGAGAAAAACTGTACTGGTACTACGAGACACGCGAGGATGTCTTCTTGGACTATCGCGATCTCTGGCCGCGAATGAAGCGCAATGGGCTGTTCAAGATCGTGTTCGGGCTGGAAACGCCCGACCCCCGGCAGCGGGAACGCTTTGGCAAGCCCGGGTATGATCTTGCCGCTGTCGAGTCGATGATGCTGAAGCTGGAGAGAGAGCTGGACATCATGGTCTCGGTGTACCTCATCTTCGGCGAGCTGGAAGACACCGAGGAGTCGATAGAGTCCATTCTAACGTATGCCCGCCACCTGTACCCCGAATTCTGCTCCTTTGTTGTGGGCTCTCTTGCCGTGCCCTTTCCGGGAACGGTTATGTTTGAGGAACTGAAGGAAAAGGACCTGATCAGCAGCTACGACTGGGACGATTACGGCTTTGGAAAGTCGGTGATCCGCTCTTCCATCCCCCCCGAAAAGCTCCAGAAGACCTTCCGCGGATTCTGGATTGGCACCTACGTGCGGCCCAAGGCGCTGCTGAGGCAGGTGCAGTTGCTCCTGTCTCGAAACCGCTTCCGAAGAGCCATGGCCAGGCAGTACATCATCATGGCGGCGGAGATGATCTCCGATGTGGAGAAGATGAGTGGTAGGAAAGCGGAGGGGTTCTAGCTGGCAGGTCTAGCCCTGCGACCTGCTGAGACCGCGAAAATCGTGACCGACACAGGCTCTGCGTAGCCCCCTCAAGCGCCTGCACCCTGGCCCGGGGACCGGCTCCGACATCAACACTAGGATGCCAACGAAGCGCCCATACCGGGAGCCCCGATGCACTCGCACCGATCGTCAGCTGACGGCATCAGATGCGGATCCGCTGTGGCCGCTGGTCCTCTCGACTGCATTCCTGGTGATGTCCTACTGAGCGGCCCAGCGCCCGGCTACCGCGCGGTCGGTGGAAGTAGAACCGACAGCGTAGTCGATGATAACGGACAGCAGCGCAGCCAGCGGATTCGCGTCTTCCGGTTGACTATGGCTTGTCGCCTTCCTCTTGCTTGCCAATCAGATTGGCAATGCTGAACCGCTTCACCACGTGGTACACACCCCCCATGCCCATGAACTCGGCCACTTGCTGTTCATCCGGTCGGTCTTTGTCTTTCCGCAGACGGAGAATCTGCCTCAATTCGGGCAGTATGGCAACCCAAAACAGAGCATTGCCCACCAGGACGTAGGCCAGTTTGGCCGCATCATGAGTTCGGAACCAAACCCACGGGATCATCACCAGGAGCCCTGTGTAACGCATCACCAGTGCCTGTCCCAGCAGTCCCCCCAGCAGCATGCCTCCAACGTTCGTCACCAGGACACCGACCCAGTCGAGGACCAAGAACCCGCCGTAGATCGTTGACAGGCCGCGGCCTCCCTTGAACCGATAGTACAGCGGGTAGTTGTGCCCGACCGTAGCCAGGGTCGCAGTGATCAGGTAGTAGGGAGCACGCGGTTGCCAGAGCTTGAAGAACAGCGCGGGGAGCAGGCCCTTGAGAATGTCCAGGGTCGCGGTTAGACAGCCATACTTGGCGCCCAGCTGACCGCGAACCGCGCTAGCACCGATGGAGCCGGATTCGAAGGTCTTGCTCGGGCCCTCCAAAGGGTGCTCGATCGTTGAGACATCCACGCCAGGAGCCCGAATGCGTACCACTAGACGGGCGAACGAGATCGACCCAATCAGGTAGCCTGTGACGCCTGCGAGGATCGCGATCGATGGATCCACACTCCCGCTCCTCTAGAAAGCGGCCTCTCCTCCATCCAAGGTTGGAGACGTCTCAAGCCCCTCAATCCTTGCGTCGATCTTCTCCTTGATGGCCTGGATCACAATAGGATCGTCGTTCCAGGCCCCCAGGTTGACCAGCGGGAAGCCCTCGGGCACCTGCGCCTTGTCGACCAGGGCCGGCACATCCCATTGGCTGTGGAGAGCGTCGGCGCTGATTGCCGCCGAGAAGTACAGAACTTTGCTCACCCCGTTGCCCACGAACTCCTCTATCAGATCTGCGGGATGCGGCTCCTTGAACTCCATCCACGCCAGGCCCAGATTCTCGGGGCGATAGCCGTCATCCTTCAGCCGCTCCAGCACAGCCTCGCGGAACCCTATCTCTTGCTCGGTCTCAGACGCCCACTCGACGTCCCACTCGTCAGGCTGCCCGTGACCCACCAGCAGAATCCCCACTTCGGTCTTGGCCGTATCCCCAATGTGGGCTTGGGCACGATGGACAAACATGCGCTGCAAGGTCTCGGAATCGTACATCGGCCCCGTGAAGACCAGCGGAACCCCAAACCTCTCCTCCACATTCAGCGCTTCAATCAGCTCCTTGCCCTCCGCGGTGTGATTGGAGATAGTCAGAAACACCTCGCTGACCACGATCCTGCTGGCCCCCTCATTGAGGGCCTGAATGACCGCAGCGTCTGGACGGGGATTGTCGTCGAGGAAGCTACAGTAGAACCGCAACGTACCAAATCCCTCGGCGCAGAAGGCTTCTTGCAGGCGATTCACCATCCGCAGGTGCATCCTGCGATGGTTGCTTCGACCCACCGCGAGGTACTTATTCCTCAGCTGGTTCACAAACAGCGGTCGCGCCACCAGTGGCACGAATCCGATACCCTGCTCGTCAAACTCGTTGAACTGGTTGATCCAGCCGATTGGATCATAGGTTTCCGGCTCTCCATGCGTGAAGTAGACGACCGCCGTGTGCCCAAGTCCTGGGTCGCCCTCGGCCCGGGTCAGTTCCGGAACCGGCCTCGGATCTTCTCGCGCAAGGAAGGCTCGGGTCATGCCCCAATAGCCGACCGCGAAGACAATCAGGGCCAGCGCGATCGCTGCCAGCAACGCATTGCCTTGGAAACTCGCTGCCAGGACCAGAACCAGCGCAAAGACCGCAGTGCATAGCGCCGCCAGATGCCGTGTCATTCGAATCGGGTGGACCGTCAGAGACTGGACCGTCAGTATGCCCGTCAAGAGCGCAAGGATTGAAGTTGCTAACCATTTCAGATACTGCATCAGAGCTCCTTCACTGCATTGCCTTCCCGCCCAAGGGGGCTAACTGTCGCCACGGCTCGGGGGTTTCCTTTCTGGTTCCACGGCTATGCGTCACCGTGTACCGTGACCGTACCGTTGTGTCCGTCCACCGTGACCCGCGTGCCATCAGCGAGCTGACAAGCACCCGGCACCGACACCACAGCCGGGATCCCATATTCCCGGGCGATGATGGAACTGTGAGAGAGGATGCCGCCTGACTCTGCGACGACAGCGCCAGCCCTGGTGAACAGCGGCGTCCAGCCCACGTCTGAGTAGGGAATGACTAGCACGTCTCCATCCCGCACCTTCCCTATGTCTTGAATGCCTTGAAGAATCCGCACAGGTCCCATGTAGACGCCCCGGGAAGTGGGTGTACCTTTCAGCCCCCCTTCCTCATCCGGATTCAGACTAGGTGCCGTGTGACCAAAGATCATGGCGGGCGGCGTGACGCCTCGCATCCGGTCGAGTTCCGCCTTCCGCTCCCTCACCACCCCCAGCCAATTTGGGGCCGGCGACTCCGCCCTCACGGTTTCCCGGACCTCAGCCATGTATAGGGTGAAGACGTCCTCTACCCGCGCGATTGAACCCCACCGGACGAAATGGTGGCCCAGGGCCAGGAACAGGTCGCGAAACAGGCCGTAGCCATACGTGTATAGCGAGCTGATCGCCTCACGGTACCACTGGAAACGCTGCGCCCGATCGTAAAGAGCTCGCACGAATGGCCGCCGAAGGACCGGGATCTGCAAGTCCGAGAACTGGACGCGATCCCGACCACCGCTGGCAGGGGGCGCATGGTCGATGATCATCTGCAAGATCAGGTCAGGACTCTCGCGCCAGGGCTTCTTTGAGAAGTCGCTGCTGCTGTTGCTCAGATGGCCAAACCGCTCGACAAACTGTGCGATCCCGCTCTCCAGCACTCCGGTCCCCGGAACGGTAGAAAGCTGCTTGTAGCCGCCCTGGCGGACGCGTGTCTGGCGATCTTCGTCAAGGGAGAGATAGACCCGGGCCAATTGGGCCAGCTCCACATTGGGATCGAACGCCTCCAGGGCCTCATCGCCGCCGGTCAAGTCGAACCCCTCCAGGTCTACGCCCAGGCGATCCAATTGGCCTTTCAGGAGCCAGTTGTAGATCCGCATGAGCACCGCGATCACTGTGTTATAGTAGGCGGTCTCCTGGACCAGCACTGCCAGGTCATCGATTCTCTCCAAGAGCTGGACCGCGCTCAGTTCCTGCCCCTGCTGTAGCTCA
>CAZIWL010000177.1:0-8286 GCA_964542755.1 uncultured Anaerolineales bacterium | reverse complement strand
ACCGTCGAAGCGACGCTGATCGAGTGCACAGCGCCGTTGGCTGGGTGTATGCTTCATTTCGACGGACTCAATACAAGCGACAAGCTCAGCACGGCGTCAAGATCAAGGAGCGACTTGCGCGGTGGAATCGGCCGGGATGTGCCGCCCGCCAGGTTTCGATACGACGTCTCGCTTCGCTCAACGTCTACTCAACCGGCGCTAGCTTGACAAGCATCTGCTCGTAGACGCGGTTCAGTCGCATCTACGGGCAGACTCTTGCACGGCGAGAATCGGCGCCTTTCAGAATGTCTGGTTCCTCCATCGATGAAGTTGCCGTAAGGCGCTCTCGCCAGCCAGGTGCACCGCGGCGGGCCGGTTTCTAACCGCGGCAAGACCTCCGATCCTAACCGACCAAGCCGTGACCACAGTGGTCAGTCGTGGGACCGCGGGCTCACACGTCGTTCGTCTATGTCCACCGGTGCTTAATGGCATCCTTCGTGCAGGAGGGTGGCGAATCCCACCCCGTCATGACGGACAGCGCCTCATTCTCGATCACTTCGCATCAGTGAGTATGACTACGCTGGTTGGCTCGTCGGCCGTCATCTGGTCAACAGTAAGGCGTTGCCGCTTCACACGAAGCGCATTGATCAATCGGAGGCGAGGGCGACCAGCTCGGAATCGATCAGTGCTGCAGTGAGGTCCTCAATGACCTGCTCGTGGTTTCCCAAATGCGCCAGGTCGCCCCAGTTCTGTCCGCGACAGAAGAAATCGTCGGCGAAGGCGACCGCCTGGCCCTCACTGACGCCCCGCTCCATGAGCGCGTTCTTGAGACTTTCGTAGACCCGCCAAGCGGCAGGCACGTCGCGCGGCGGCCACTGGTCGCCGGCCAGATTCCAGATTTCGGTCCAGATGTCGATGGCCTGGGCCTGAATGCTCTCTTGGGACACAGATAGCTCTCCTTTCACGTTGCCCGATAGCGAAGAAGAAACAGGCGTGTGGGCCCACGCCCCACGGACCGCCCCTACTCGGAGACCTGTCGAGTCTATCGGTAGAGGATCCACCCAGGGCTATTTGTCGAAGGCCTCGCCAGCGCCGCCCCAAGCACTCGCGCCTTCGCATCCCCCACCCCCGAGCCCGGAGGCAATAGGGTACCCGGTCATGGTGGCGGCCCTGATGCTGAGTCTGCCCCAGTTCCTTGGGAGACTTCCTATGCAACCAGACAACCTCGACTTCAGGAGGATCGCTGGCCGATAGCACGCTGTCGGCCACATCGAACTTCCGATGCGAGCTCCGCACGGCGCAGCGTGCTGCGCCGTGACCATCTGCGGCACGTCACTGGCCATCGCACATCGACCGAGGGAGCCCACGTCTTCCCACCGCCCCGACCGTCTCCATCAGAGGCCCAGCCTTCCCGCCATGCCCTCCGAAGGGAAGCCTGGAGGTCGCGCCGCCGCAGTCTTGACGATTACAGCCGCTCCCATGCCTCGGCGGCTAGCTCCCGTGATCGCGCGGTGATCGCCTCCTCGTCGAGCGTGAGCAGCTCGCGATCCCGCATCAGCACTCTCCCCGCGCACACGGTGCTCGTGATCATCGAGGCCTCGAACCCGAACAAGAGGTGCCAGGGAAGGTTATCCGCCGACAGCGGCGTCGTGGGATGGTAGTCGACAAAGACCAAATCGGCCATAGCACCCTCAGTCAGCTCACCAAGCTGTTGGTCAGGCCAGAAGACCTTGGTCAACTCGCTGTTGTTCGCATAGGCAAGCTCCATGACCCGGCCTCCTTGCAGCGCCTGTGGATTGCGCTGATGGAGCTTGTGGAGGAAGTAAGCGGTCTTCATCTCTGCGAACATCTGATTTGAGAATCCGTCGTTACCCAGCCCCATCTTCACGCCGGCATCCATCATCCGTTCGACCGGAGCCACGCCAACCGCGTTGTTCATATTCGAACGGGGCTGGTGGGTCACCCACGTTCCGGTCTCGGCGAGGCGTTCTATCTCGCTGTCATCGACGTGGACGCAATGGACAGCGATGGTCCTGGGGCCAAGCACGCCAGCATCGTAGAAGCGGTGGACGACCCGCTTACCGCTTTTCTCAAGCGAATCCTCCTGGTCAGAGGCTCCCTCAGCCACGTGCACGTGGAAACCCAAGCCAGCTGCCCTCGCCGCCTTAACGCATTCCGCCAGCGTCTCCTCGGACAGGGTCAGTGAGGCGTGCAGCCCAAAGGAGGCCGCGAGCCGATCGCTTTCTTCGGCCTTCTCGGCAAACCGTACGTTCTCCTCGATACCCTTCCGGGCCCGTTCCGGACCATCCCGGTCGGTCACCTCGTAACAGAGGCTGGCGCGGAGCCCTGCGTCTTGAACGGCCTCAGCAATCACATCCAGGCTGCCGTCAATCGCATTCGGACTCGCGTGGTGGTCGATCAGCGTGGTCGTCCCGTGCCGGACGGCGTCCACCAGGCAGATCAGGGCCGAGTAGCGAACGTCCTCCGGCGTCAAAGCCTTGTCCAGACGCCACCAGAGCTGCTGCAAGATCTGCGGGAAGTCCTCCGGCGGCGCGCCAGGGATGGCCATGCCGCGCGAGAAGGCCCCATAGAAATGGGTGTGCCCGCAAATCGACCCCGGGAGGACAAGCTGTCCTCCCGCGTCCCAGGGCTCAACGCCGGGGAAACGCTCCTCCAGCTCTGCGGTCTTCCCTAGCTCCTTGATCCGCCCGCCCTCCATCAACAGCGCCCCGTCCTCAATCAAGCGCGGGGCACTGCCCAACGTAGCCAGAGTTGCGTGTGTGATCAGCATCCTAGATCCCCCTTTGTGGCTGACAGCCACAGGCCGATGCTCGATAACGCGTCGTGGCCAGCCTTCCAGGCTGGTCGCCTCATCAAGGGACAGAACCCGCTAGACCGCGCGTCCCGGGCTGCGACACAGGCGTGTGGCCTGGCACCGTATCCGGCGCCGATCCAGAGCCGGGCTAACCCTAATCGAGCAGGCCGACCTTCTCGTTGAAGACCTTGATGAGCTCGTCCATCTCATCCACCATGCCGTGGATGTCGTCCCAGTAGCCGTCGTCATACCACTGGGCATTCAGCTCTTCCAGCTCCTTGCCTTGCTGCTCGATCCACGTGAAGTACTTCAGGTTGTGGATGCGCTTCGCATCCCAGTACCCCAGTTCCTCCACGTAGTCGATGCCTGTGCCGAGGAGGTTCCGGTTATAGTCGACGGCCGCATCCGTCTCATCATACGGCCCATGCTCCTCATGAAGCTCCCGGAGACGGCTCCCGTAGAGCTCCATAGAATCCGTGAAGACTGTCAAGACCACGTCTTCCTCGCCCAACTCGTACCACTTGGCGAATTTGATGCAGCTTAGGACGTTCGCGATGCAGGAGATGCCCAGCATATCTAGATTGTCGACCAGCCCCTCTGGCACGCCTTGCTTCTTGAGGTAGGAACGCCCGGCCGGCTCGTTGAACAACCGTACCAGGTTCATGCACGCTTGATCGTCGATGGCCATCACCATGTCGGTGTTCTTCAGGTTGTGGATCCAGGGCACGTGCTTATCGCCGATGCCCTCAATGCGGTGCCCGCCGTACCCATTCAACATGAGCGTGGGACACTGCAGGGCCTCACTGGCCGCCACCTTACTGGTGGGGAAGAGCTGCTTCAGATAGTCGCCGCAGCCCAGCGTGCCCGAAGAGCCGCTCGTCAGCACGACGCCCCGGTACCGACCGTTCGGGCCCAGCTCCTGCTCCAGTACCTCCTCCATGGCGTGACCGGTGACATCATAGTGCCATAGGTGGTTACCGAACTCATCGAACTGGTTGAAGACGACGACGTCCTCGCGGGTCTCTCGCAGCTCCCAAGTCTTGTCGAAAATCTCCTTCACGTTGCTCTCGCAGCCCGGCGTCGCGATCACCTCACCGGCCACCGTGGAAAGCCAGTCGAAGCGCTCCTGGCTCATCTCCTCCGGCAGGATGGCGATGGACTCGCACGCCAACAGCGCCGCATCATACGCGCCGCCCCGGCAGTAGTTACCGGTGGAGGGCCACACGGCCTTCTGATACGTGGGATCGAACTGACCGGTGACAAGCCGCGGCACCAGACAGCCGAAGGTCGCCCCGACCTTGTGGGAACCGGTGGGGAACCACTTGCCCACGAGAGCGATGATGCGCGCCGGTACTCCGGTGAGTGATGATGGTAGCTCAACGTAGTTGACGCCGTCGAATCCGCCGCCCTTCTCGGTAGGTTCATTCTTCCAGGTGATGCGGAACAGGTTGAGCGAATCAACCTCCCACAGGCCCACGTCCTTCAACTTCGCCTTGACCTGGTCAGGGATCAGGTCCGGGGTCTTCATCTGCTCGAACGTGGGGATGATGATGTTTCTTTCCCGCGCGCGCTCGACGGTGCGCTCGAGTTGCTCCTCGTTCATCGTCAAATCAATCATGGTCTCTCCAATATCGATTGTCACTATGCTTCTCGCCTCGTATAGATCAGCAAGATGCCGACGTAGCCTCACCGCCCCCTAATGGCCTAGTTGGAGGCTCCAATCCCGCTCCCGCCCCCGAGTCCAGCGGTCCCAAGCCAGCTATCCTGTTCTGTCCAAACTCATTCGCCCAATATCTCCTTGGCCTTGGCAAGGGTCGGCTCCACGATGGGCGGCTTCTCCTCCACGGAGGCCATCACACTGCCGATGTCCTTCAGCCCCGTCCCCGTCGAAAGTACGACAATCCGCTCCTCCGAGGTCACCAAATCCTCCCGGACCGCCTTGGTCAGGCCGGCGTACGCCGCTGCCGCTGCGGGCTCGGCGAACACGCCGCATCCCTGCGCCAGGCACGGGATCGCGTTGAGGATCTCCTCGTCAGTCACGCTCAGATACGCTCCCCCTGTCTCACGCACAGCGCGCAGCGCCTTGATCCGATCTCTCGGCAGGCCAGCCACGATGCTGTCGGCGACCGAGTGCGCATCCACCGGTTCCATCTCCAGTGGGTCAAGCCCCCGCTCCCACGCATCGACGAGTGGGGCTGATCCCTCGGCCTGGACGCCCACAATCCTCGGCATCGTCTCGATCCAACCCAACGCGAGCATGTCGCGGAGCCCCTTATGGACCGCCCCGATAATGCATCCATCCCCCACGGAGACGAAGACGACGTCTGGAACGAGCCAGCCGTCTGACGCCCCCTCCAGCTGGCTCAACTGCTCGCAGATCTCGTAGATGACGGTCTTCTTGCCCTCGCTCATATACGGATTGTACCCCGTGTTCCGGTTGTACCACCCGTACTCTCGCGCCACCTTCAGACAGAGCTCGAAGGCCTGGTCGTACGTGCCGTCGACGAGGAGTACCTTCGATCCGAAGGCCAGGAGCTGCGCGATCTTGGCCTCCGGCGCCGAGCGCGGCACGAAGATGACATTAGGTTGGTCAATGGCCGCGCAGAGCCCGGACAGCGCAGCGGCCGCGTTCCCGGTGCTGGCCGTGGTGACGATGTCGTAGCCCTTCTCGCGCGTCTTCACCACCGCCACGGCGGACGCGCGGTCCTTTAGTGAGCCGGTTGGCTGCCGGCTGTCGTCCTTGACCCATAGATGGTCAAGACCAAGGCCTGCCGCCAAGCGGGGTGCCGGGTAGAAGGGCGTCCCTCCCACAGTCGACACCGCGTTTCCCCGACTCAGTTGCTCGGCCAGATCAGGATCCACAGGCAGCAGCGGCATATAGCGCCACATCCCGTTGGTCCTCACCTCACGCAACGCATGCGGGTCTATCCGTTCCGTAATGAGGTCGTAGTCGTAGAGTACGTCGAGAATGCCGTCGTCACCGTGGTCCGGGCAGACGTAGTCAACCTCGCCGACGCGGTAAGTCTTGCCGCAGATCGTACACTGAAGTCCAGTAACTTGGTCCATAATGCCTCTAGGCTCTCATCCACCGCATAGCCTGGTCTCGCTCCGGATGGCCGGACGCCCCGTCAGAGGTCCGCCCATCCGATTGAGCGCCACAATCGGGACCTGGCCCGCTCGAGCGGGCACCTTCGGCCCTACGGAACGATGCGGGTCCCCGTCTCTCCACGGAGTGCCCGCGCGATGTTCTCCGGATTCGTGATGAGAGCCTCCCGCCCGCCCTCCTCCAGGAACCAGACGATGGCCTTGACCTTGGGCAGCATGCTTCCGTCGGCGAAGTGGCCTTCCTCGATGTATCTTTTGGCCTCGGCCACGGTCATCTCGTTGACGGCCTCCTGATCCGGCTCGCCGAAGTTCAGGTAGACGTGCTCCACCGCCGTCGAGATGAGGAAGAGGTCAGCATCAATGGACTGGGCCAACAGAGCAGACGCATAATCCTTATCAATGACGGCCGGCACGCCGTGCAAGTCGCCGTCCGCATTCCTCACTACTGGAATACCTCCTCCACCCACCGTAATGGTCACGATGCCGGCCTCAATCAGGTCTTTGACCGCCGGCAGCTCTACAATCTCCTCGGGGAACGGAGAGGCCACGACGCGGCGCCACCCACGCCCCGCGTCCTCTACGACGGACCAGCCCTCTTGCTCGGCGCGTTTCTGCGCTTCGCCCTCCTCCATGAAGGTCCCAATCGGCTTCGCGGGAGCCTCAAAGGCCGGGTCGTCGGCGCTCACACGTACCTGGGTGATCACCGTGGCGGCCGTTTTCTCTATCCCGCGTTCCAGGAACGCATTCCGCAGGTTTTGCTGCAGGGCGTAGCCAATGGCACCCTGACTGTCGGCCCCGCACGCGTCCAGGGGAACCTCGTGCATGCCCGCAACCTTCGCCGCAATCTCTGAGCGGCGCAGGATGAAGCCAACCTGAGGCCCATTCCCGTGCCCGATGGCCACGTCCCAGCCCTGCTCGATCATATCAGCGATGTGCTCACACGTTTCCTTAGCAGCCAAGTACTGGTCCGCAACGGACTGGTGGGCCTTATCCTTGATCAATGAATTGCCGCCGATGGCGACGACAGCGACTCGCTTGTCTGTCATGTCATATCCTTTCACGTTTCGCTTACTACTGGTCACTCTCGGCCTACCAATTCCCCATCGTCAACGCCATCACGGCCTTCTGCACGTGGAGGCGGTTCTCGGCGATGTCATAGATGGCGGAACGAGGGCCTGAGGCGACCTCATCGGTGACCTCGCTGCCCCGGTCGACCGGCATAGGGTGCGTGAAGATAGCATTGTCCGTGCGGGCCATGCGCTCGGCTGTGGTGGTCCAACCCTGGTGGGCCATCGCCTTCTCGATCTCGGCCTGCTTCTGGAGCTCGCCGTCCTGATACGCGTCGGGGCTTACCCAGTTGCGAGAGTAAACCACGTGGGCACCGTCATAGGCACTGTCGGGATCGTGCACGACGTCGAAGCCGGCGCCATTCTCGCTGCAGTTCTGCTTCGTCCAGTCTATGACCTCGGGATCCAGATCGTAGCCTTCCGGGTGGGCCAGGCGCACGTCCATGCCGAAGCGGGAGGCGATGAGCAGCGCAGCCTGGACTGAGCACCAGGAACGTGCCAGGGCACCCGAGCCCCAGGAAAGCACGAACTTCTTCCCTCGTAACGCCTCCAGGTTTGGACGGCCCGGACCTTGTCCCAACCACTCCGCCCAGCCCATCACGTCGGCCAGGGCCTGGCAGGGATGGAAACGATCGTCGGCCATATTGAGGATCGGTACGTCTGACCAGCGGGCGTACTCCAGCAGCACCTCATCCCCTGCCCCGTAGCGCGGTATCTTGTCCTCAAGGATTCGAATACCCAGGCCCGCCGCATAGCGCGCCATGACGGTCGCCGCGTCCTCGATCGTCTCGCCCGCCTTCTTCTCCGTCTTGAACCGACCCGCCGAAGGGGTCATATACTGCGCGTGGCCGCCCAGCTCGGTGGCCGCCGCCTCGAAGGATATGCGGGTTCGAACCGAGGGGTTGTAGAAGAACATGATGAACGTCTTATGCTGCAAGACCTTCAGCCAGCGGTCCGAGAAACGCTCGCGTTTCATCTTGGCAGCCAGCTCCAACGCCGCCGTCAGCTCCTGCACGCTCCAGTCCTGGGTGCAGATAAAGTCTCTTCCAAACAGATCCATGCGATTCCTCCTGTCAAGGTTCGTCCATACCGATACCCCGGCTCAGGTTCCTGCCATTAGACTCGAAGCCACAGCTGCGTCACTGGTGTGAACCTGCGCCGCCACAAATCCTAGGCGAAGACGCAACTCTCTCACCTGGCCGCGTCTTCGCCTCTCTTGCCAGTTACTCTCTACGCCATGGTGAGGCTCATCACGGCCTTTTGAACGTGGAGGCGGTTCTCCGCCTCGTCGAAGACGACGGATTGCTCGCCGTCGATCAC
>CAZIWL010000176.1:0-8341 GCA_964542755.1 uncultured Anaerolineales bacterium | reverse complement strand
ACGATCCCCTGGGTCAAGCTGACGTTCTAAAAGTCACAGCGGAGGATCTGAAGAAAGTCGATGACTTCCTAAAGCAGTTCGACATGGTTCCTGAAGCTGAGTTCAACCTGCTTGTGAAACGCAAAAAAGTGACCTTCAATGGAAAGGAATTTAAGGGTTCGCGAGCAGAGTATCGCAAGTTGGTCGTTCGCGAAAAGGATTCGAAATTCGTCACCGTTACTACGGGCGGCTTCAAAGGCGCTGCCGACAAACTTGCTGAATTTGCAAGGCTTGCAACCGAGAAACATGACCAACTCGGTTTTGTCGCTCACGGGACGTGGGATGGACCGAGCGACAATGTTCGTCCGACGGGAAACGCCGAGGTCGCAGGTGAGGAAGTTCCTTTTACCGAGATTGCGAAAATGATTGAGGTCCTCAAACCCAAGGTGATCTGGGCAAGCTGTTTTCGCACTGGTGCTTTCTGCGAATCCGCATGGGTCCAGCCTCCGAAAGGATTTGTTGGAATTGTTACCAAAGTCACCATCGCTGGAAACACGAGAACCGAGGAGTATGATCATTGCAGAGAAATCAAGTTCAACCCCTTCAGGATTCGCCGGGGAATCGTCTCCAAACCGAATATTCCAGACGAGGGAACCCCGATCAACCCAGTAGAATGAAAAGCTTTTTGATTTTGCTTTTGGTGAGCGCCGTCCTTTCCGCTGAAAGGGTCGTAGAAAAACAGAATGGCCCTAATGCTGAAGACGGTTTTTTGGTCGATATTCACTACGAGAATAATAGGACGATTAGCGTTTCGGTCGTTTCGAGATGTAGCGGGCCTGTGTTACTCGAATACTACCGAGTAGGTGGCATTCGAGGCGTTCTCTATCTAAAAGATGGAGACCAAATCGCGATGGGACGAGCGATTTTGGGTCCACCATCGTACTGCTTGTTGAGACCGGCTCCGGGGCCGAAGGCAATCTCGGCAGTGACCAAAATAAAATGCACTCTGACCGAGCCTGTCGCTCTAGACGCACTAAAAGCAGCAGAAGTTTCGATTAGATTTATCAGGCTCTCGGACTTCAACCGAGCTGACCGAATGAATGGAGTTGAAGACTTCATGAATTTACGCCGAACCTGGAGTAGCCAGCCACTGATTGTCCGCCCGGTTGATAAAAAGTGAGGAGCGCAACAGTGCATCTTAGGGGTCAAACTTTTCTCCTCTGGAAGGAGCAGGAGGCGATCGGGGAGCGGAATAGGCGGAATAGGTGTCAGGACAAATATTTTGACATCGACGCGCTACCGGAGTCTGCGATCTTGCGTGTCCGGCCCGTCCACGCTGTCGCCGAAACGGAGCTACCCGGCTGTCCTGCAATCGACCGGCCTGTCACGCTGCCTGCTGACGGGTGCGGGCTTGCGGCTACCGCCGACCGGGTCGAAATTGGCACCCGCAGGCAGCGCGCCAGGCCTCGCGCGCTGGTGGTTCGCGGGGCTGTCCTTGCTGCGGCGCGTTCACGAATCGTCCCAGCGCACCAGTTCGTTCCTCACTCGTGCGCTGGCGGCCGTTTCGAAGCTCCGCGCCCCCCTCCGCGACTCTTGCGGCTGTCGCCGGCGGGAAGACTCCGCACCACTTCCCACCGCGGCGGCCTGATCACGTGGGCTGCGGGCCTCCGGTAACATTCGCCCGTATGTGGTGTAATGCCTCATGCCCCCCACCGTCATGGTGCCTCCCGCAAGCGGGTCCCTCCATGCCGCCGCGCAACCGGCCCTACAGCACATAGGGCGAAGTTACCTCCGGCTGGGGCAGCCCCCGCGCCAGTCCGCGAGTCAGGCTCCCGTTGGTCGCGGCTCAAGGTTGCCTGCGGCGCTGCTCCGCAACCGTCGGCATCATGCGCCCGGTCTATCCTGAGCCTGCCGAAGGGCCCCCCAAGACCTGCCGCCCCGCCACCAACCACCCGGCCCCCCCTCCACGCCGGGCGCATCATGCCGCCGCGCACGCCCCCCCCGGGCCTTTGATTCGGGCCGGTCGCCCCCGGCCCTCACCCTTGGGGCTGCGGCTTCGCCTCCGTCCAAAACGCCTACAAGCCCTCGGCGTTTTTGGGGATCTTAGCCGGACAAGCCTGCACGACCCCTCCGGCCCCCGCCACCTCGGAGCGATGCGCCAGGAGCGCGCTTCGGGCACCCGTGTTCTGAAGGCGGCGGTTGTTGGCTCGCGCGGCCGCCGCCAGGACGCGCCTCAAGCGGAACCTTTTCGACGGCCGACCGCTATTCCGCTTGACCCGCGCCCCGTCCGGCGGCTCGGAGGCTCGTATCGGTTTTGCGTTCGCAAAATCCTGATCGGCATCAGGATCTTTCGGCCTCTTTCAGGCCGTTTCGGGGTGAATCGGCCGCGGGTGGTCGGGCGGAGGGTGCTGGGCAGGCATGGTTTGGATGGTTCTCGGCTTCGGCGACGGGGCGCTGGTAGATCGGGCCCGCGCTGGCGTCACGAGCCCAGCCCGCCCCCGCCCTTGGCCGCTGTGCGCCGGCATCGGCTAACGCCTCGCCGCCGCCCATCAGCCCCACCCCCGGAACCGGGAAGGCCGCTAAGAGGAAGAATCCCCGGCGCCTTGTTGGGCCAGAAGCGCGTCCACCACATCGAGAATCTTAGCCTGCTTGCGTCGAGGCAGTTTCGCCACTTGCTGGAAGGTATGGCCGACTCGTCCGCCAGGGGCTCCGTTGCGCTTGGGCTTGGGAGCGCCAAGCAACTCTTCGACCGAAACCCCCAGGGCGCGTGCCATCGGCAAGAGCACTTCCGAGCGGGGCAGCTTGTCGTTGTTCTCCCAGAAAACGATATTGGAATGCTGAACTCCGACTTGGTCGGCAAGTTCGCGAACCGTGAGGCCGGCCGCCTTTCGCAACTTACGGAGGCGGGAAATCTTTTTGGCAGTTGCCATGCCAGAACAATACCTGCCCGTGGAAAAAGACGCTTGCATTTGGGCAGCATGCTGACCAACAATGGGCAGTGCAATAAGTCTTGACGACTTTTTGCAAAAACGGCCGCCGGTGTTCATCCGGGAAGAAGTCCACCGACGGCCAAAGAGAAACCAAGAGCCGCCAAGCGGCCCGGGCTTCGCCTTGGATGGTAGCGCGGGAGGGGCTGGGGCTCAAAACCAAACCAATGCCATGCGACCGACCAATGACGATACCTCCTCCGCCCGATCCGAACCCACCCGCCGCCCGCCGGTCTACGAATGGGACTTTTGGGAGGCCGAGGCTCTCGAGCGCGGCCTCGACAAAGACCTCGCGGCCCTCGGCCGGGCCGTGCTGCGCGAGGCCAACCAGCACGACTGGAGCCCGCAGTTGCGGGTGGTGTGCTGCGGGGAGGTCCTCGACGACGTTCTGTTCCGCGCTCCGCGCCAGGCCCGCAAGCTCTACGAGGTGCTGCTGGAAACCGACGGCCTGCGCGTCGCTTTCGTGGAAGACGGCGACCACACCACCTCCGAGATCGTCGAACTCGATGGCTTCGCGTTTTGAACCGCCAACCCGTTGCCGTCATGCCGAGACGAATCCCCGAAGAGGACATCGAGCGCGTCAAGGGCGAGACCGATCTGGTCGCTCTCATCCAATCCCGCGGAGTCAGCCTTAAGCAGCAGGGCAGCAACTGGACCGGGCTGTGTCCCTTCCACGACGACGCGAAGACGCCGAACTTGATCGTGACTCCCGGCAAGGGGCTGTTCCGTTGCATGGCGAGCCAGTGCGGCAAGACCGGCAACGCCATCCAGTTCGTGCAGTGGCACGACGGAGTCTCCTTCCGCCACGCCTTCGAGTTGCTGGCCAACGGCGGCAAGGCCGTCTTCGAGAACGCCAGCCGCCAGACAAGCCGAGCAACGGTCCCGAAGCTGCCCTGTCCGCTCGAGATCGATGCCGAAGACGAGGTGCTGCTCGAGCAAGTGGTCGACTACTATCAGGAGCGCTTGCCGCAGTCCGCTCCGGCGCGGGACTACCTCGCCTCGCGCGGTCTCGACGACGAAGAGCTTGTGAAGCGCTTCCGCATCGGTTTTGCCGACCGCAGCCTCGGCATCCGCCTCCCGCACAAGAACCGGGCCGCCGGGGCGGAGTTGCGCGAAAAGCTCATGAAGCTGGGCGTGTATCGCCAGAGCGGTCATGAGCATCTCACCGGTTGTGTGGTGGTGCCGATCTATTCGCCGCCGCAGGCGGGCCAGGGTGCAGCATCATGCTGCCAGCTTTACGGGCGGCGCATTGAGAAGAACGCCCCGAAGGACAAGCGCCATCTCTATCTGGCAAGGCCGCTGGCGGGAGTCTTCAACGCTGATGCGCTCCGGAGCCGCGAAATCATCCTCTGCGAATCGATCCTCGATGCCTTGAGCTTTTACCGCCACGGGATGGAGGCGGTGACCTGCAGCTTCGGCACCGCCAACTTCACCGCCGAACAGTTCGAGGCGATCAAAGCGGCAAAAGTCGAAAGCGTCCGCTTGGCCTTCGACGCCGACGAGGCCGGCGAGAAGGCAGCGGAGCAGGCCGCGGCCCGCTTGCAGGCCGCAGGCATCGAGTGCCACCGCGTCAAGTTCCCCTGGGGCAGCGACGCCAACAGCTATGTTCTCGACCAGGGAGCCGAGGCTCTGCGGCATGCGGTGCGCTCCGCCGAATGGATGGGCGCGGGCAAAAGTACAGTAGCTTCTTCTTTAGCTGCTAAAGAGGCGGCTAAAGAGGAAGAAGCTCCGACCGGCCCGGCACCGGCCCCGAAGTTGAACGGCGCGCCGCAGCCCGTTCTCGAAGCGAAGGGCGACTACCACGAGCTGCGTTTGGCCGATCGCGTCTACCGGGTGGGCGGTCTTGAGAAGAACGGCAGCCTCGAAGTACTGAAGATCACGCTGCGGGTGACTTGCGAGGGCCTCATGCACGTTGACAGCCTCGACCTCTACCGCGACGGCGAGCGGCGCAAGTTCGTGGAGCGCGCCGCGGAGGAAACGATGCTCGAGAAGGACTTGCTCAAGCGCGATTTGGGCAAGCTCCTGCTTGCTCTCGAAGCCCACCAAGAAGCGCGGCTCAACGCTCCGCTCGAACCTCAGGAAACCGTCGCGCTCAGCTCCGAGGAGGAAGCCGAGGCGATGGAACTGCTGCGCAGTCCCGACCTGCTGGCGCGCATCGCGGCCGCCTACGACACCGCCGGGATCGTGGGAGAGGACACCAACAAGATCGCGGCTTACTTGGCCTGCGTCTCCCGTCTCCTGCCCCGGCCATTGGCGGTCATCATCCAGAGCACCAGCGCGGCCGGCAAAAGCGCGCTCATGGAAGCGGTGCTCTCGTTCTTCCCGGCGGAGTGCCAAGTGAAGTACTCCGCCATGACCGGGCAATCCCTCTACTACCTGGGCGAAACCAATCTCAAGCACAAGATCCTCGCCATCGTGGAGGAAGAGGGAGCGGAGAAAGCAAGCTACGCCCTCAAGCTCCTACAGTCGGAAGGCGAACTCACCATCGCCAGCACCGGAAAAGACCCGCACAGCGGACGGATGGAAACTCAGGAATACCATGTCGAGGGCCCGGTCGCGATCGTGCTGACCACCACCTCGATCGACATCGACGAGGAACTCATGAACCGCTGCCTGGTTCTCACCGTCGACGAATCGAAGGAGCAGACTGAACGCATCCACGCCCTGCAACGCGAAGCGCGCACGGTGGAGGGCATCCTCGCTGCCGAAAAACGCAAGGACATCATGCGCGTCCTGCAGAATGCGCAGCGCCTGCTCAAGCCGTGGAAGATCGCCAATCCCTTCGCGCGGGAACTGACCTTCACCAGCGGACGCACCAGGACGCGGCGCGACCACGAAAAATACCTCACCCTCATCGACGCCATCGCGCTCTTGCACCAGCACCAGCGCGAAGCGGTCCGCCACGAGGTGGGAGGTCGCACGGTGGAAATGCTGCCGGTCACCCTGGAGGACATCGAAGCCGCCAACGCGATCGCCCCGGAGGTCCTCGGCCGCAGTCTCGACGAGCTGCCGCCCCAGACCCGGCGGCTTCTGGAGGCCGTCAAGGAACTGGTGCGCGGTGTGATGGACGAGAAGAGTGTCGAACAGCGCCTCGCCCTCTTCACCCGGCGCGACATTCGCGAGGCCACCGGCTGGAGCGAAACCCAGACGCGGCTCCACCTGGAGCGCCTGGAAGCCATGGAATACGTTCAGCGCCGCAGTGGCAAGCAGGGCAGCCTCTGCAAGTACGAGCTGCTCACCGATGCGGCCGAGCCGCAAAGCGCATGGCATGTCGGACTCATCGACGTCCAGAAACTCCGCCGCCAGAAACCGAAACCCACGCCTACGCCAGTCACTTCGCGGGGCTGAGAAGGCACTTCGCGCCCCTTCGCCAAACACCCCCCGCGAAGCTCCGTCCCGCATGGAATCAGGCTTTAGAGACAACTTCGCGGGTTCGCCGGAGGCGCAAATCTGGAACCGAACTCAAGAACGTAACGTAACCACATGTCCGGCAAGAAAGGATACCGCAACGTCCCCGGCATGCGCCACCGCAAGACCGGAGGGAAGAAGGCCGAAGGTCCCGACGGCTTCGATCGCAGCGACCCCGGCACCCTCGCCAGCCTGGTCGACGCCTGGTTCGCGCGTCTCGAGGAAAGAAACTACAGTCCTCGCACCTTGGACATGCACCGCTGGGCGCTCAAGAGCTTCCTCGAGTGGTGCCACGAGCGCGGCCTGCGCCGCCCCGAGCGCATCGACAAGCCAATCCTCGAAAGCTTCCAGCGCTGGCTCTTCCGCTACCGCAAGAAAAACGGCCAGCCGCTGAGCATCACCACCCAGCGCAGCCGCCTGGGCGTGGTGCAGCGCCTCTTCGCCCACCTTTGCAAGACCAACCATCTCCCCGCCAACCCGGCGGCCGACCTCGAACTGCCCCGCAAGATGTACCGCCAACTCCCCAAAGGCCTCACCCGCGAAGAACTCAAGCAACTCTTCAACGTGCCCGACGTGCGCGATCCGCTCGGCATCCGCGACCGCGCCATCCTCGAAACGTTCTACGCCACCGGAGCGCGCCGCAGCGAGCTGGTGCGCTTCGACCTGAGCGACCTCGACCCGGAAGCCGGCACCATGCACATCCGCCAGGGCAAGGGAGGGAAGAGCCGCCTCGTGCCGGTTGGCGAAAGCGCTCTGCACTGGATCGCGCGCTACCTGGAAGAATGCCGCCCCCGCCTCGTCCTCGAGGCCGGCGAGCACGCCCTCTTCCTCAGCGGCTACGGCGCGCGCTTCAACGCCAACTACCTCGGCAACTGGGTCACGCGCACCATCAAGGCCGCCGAGATCGGCAAGAGCGGAAGCTGCCACCTCCTGCGCCACACCTGCGCCCAGCACATGCTCGAAGGGGGCGCCGACATCCGCTTCATCCAGCAACTCCTCGGCCACGCCCGCCTCGACACCACCCAGATCTACACCGAAGTCGGCATCCAGGCCCTGCGCGAAGTCTACCGCCGCACCCACCCGGCCGCCAACCAGCCCGACCCGGACAAAGCCGACGAGCCGGGCGACCAGGACGGCGAAGACGCCTGAAAACCGCCGGCATCGACCTCCAAGTCGAGCCTCGGCAAATGGGTCGATCCCGTCGCGTACCGGCCCGAAACGCCTCAAAAGCGCTCTTTCCTTAGCCGCCAAAGCCGCTATCGTAGGCGCGATCGATGGGCTTCACCGCCACATACCCGCGCCCCGCGAAAACACACCCCACCGCGAAAAACCGCGTCTGGGGATTTTTCGCGGAATCTAAAGGATCGCGCCCGGCGAAGCCGCTGCAGGCCCCACAACCGCGCCGGAAAATCGACCCTACCGCTACAAAAACCGCGTCGGATGTGTCTGTTTGCGGATATCGGTATTATGACCCGGTCACCGGCAGGTGGCCATCCAGGGATCCGATTGAGGAACAAGGTGGGCTGAACCTGTATGGGTTTGTGGGGAATAGTGCAGTGAACAGGTATGACCTGTTGGGACTCGTTGAGGTCGATCACGAAACCTTGAGCAAAGTGCAACAAGGAAATCAGGGTGGATGGGTGAAAACTGGGGGCAAGACAGTCACGTTTCGACGTGGGAGCACGTTCGTGCGCCATGTGAGATGGTTCGCCGCTGATTTTTTCACGGACATTTCGGAACACTCTATGAGGATCTCGTTCTCTTGTGATCAATCGGATGGCACGGTGCTGCTTAACGGATTTCCCGTAAGAAAAGCTCATGTCGTCGAGAGGCCGGGTCCATTCAACAAGAAAGGTACCGCTAAGACGTGGATTGAGCACTTTTCACCAATGGTTCCCGAAGGCCCCCCGGATGAGATCTTAGGAAAAACCCAGTATGGGTTCATTTACTCGTTTACTTATGCCGGC
>CAZIWL010000175.1:0-8345 GCA_964542755.1 uncultured Anaerolineales bacterium | reverse complement strand
TGCAGGCGTCACTGCAGGCGTCACTGCAGGCGTCACTGCAGGCGTCACTGCAGGCGTATGCGCGGGTCCACGAAGCCGTACATCACATCCACAGCCAGGTTGCCGAGGACCAGTATGAGGCTGCTGACGAGGGCGACGCCGAGCACGGAGATGGCGTCCAGCGTCAGCGCCGCGTGGGCCAGGAAGGAGCCCATGCCCGGATAGTTGAAGATCGTCTCCGTGATGACGACGCCGTTCAGGAGGCCCACGAGAATGAGACCGCCGACGGTGATGATGGGAATGAGTGCGTTGGGCAGGGCGTGCCTCATAATCACGATTCTCTCTAGGAGGCCCTTCGCCCTGGCCGTGGTGAGGTATTCCTGCCGCAGAACGTCGAGCATCGACGAGCGCGTGACGCGCAGAAGATAGGCCCAGTTCAGGTAGGCCAGGGTTGTGATGGGGAGCACCAGGTGCCTGAGGGCGTCCAGAAAGACGTCGAACTGCAGGTTGAGGACGGCATCGACGGTGTGCATCCGCGTGTACGTGCGGAAGCCATCTGACTGAACGACCTGCGAGGCCCAATCGGAGAGCCGACCGGTGGGGAACCACCCCAGCTTGGCGTAGAAGACCATGAGGACGATCAGACCGAAAACAAACGTGGGGATCGACCACCCGACGATGCTGAACACGCGGAGGATCTGATCGACGAGACGGTTGTGATGGACGGCCGAGATGACGCCGAGCAAGATGCCCAGGCCGATCATGGGTACGGCGGCCCAGAGGGCCAGCTCGGCCGTCGCTGGGATCCGACGTTCGAGCACTTCGCGTACGGGACCACCCACCGTTGTCGAGAAGCCGAGCTGTCCCCGCAGGACGCCTCCACGGATCTCGCCGGTGTCCGCGTCCTTGCGTCCCACCATCCAGTGCCAGTACTGGACGTGGACCGGATCGTCCAGTCCATATTTCTCAATGATCGCCTCCATGGAGCCCTGCCGCTTGGGGACGTCGGAGACGTAGAGCGATGCGCGCTCATAGGGCGTGAGCATCGACAAGAGGGCGAAGATCAGCATGGTGACACCCACGATGATGACGGGGAGGATCAAGAGGCGCCGAAGGATATAGGTGGTCATAGGCTTCGTCTCCTTGTCCGGCGGCGAACGGGGGGTGCGGCGCAAGGACAAGATGCGCCGCACCCTCAAGCGCTGGCATCCGCTGACCTACGGCATCTCCTTGGAGAGGGCGTAGATGTAGGAGTAGGCTTTGCCCGAATAGGCGGGGTTGAAGTAGAAGCCCTTGATCCATCTCTGAAGGTGATACCGGCCCACAGGCTGATACATCCAGATGACGACGGCTTCCTCCTGCGACTTGAGTTGGATCTCCTCGTAGATCGGCCGACGGACCTCTACGTCGGTGTAGGAGGCAGCTTCCTCGATCATCGTGTCGAACTCCGCGGCCAGATCATCCGGGAGGTTGATCACGCGGCCGTAGCCGCCCTCCGAGTGGAGGAAGGGCTGGACCCAGTTGTGCGGGTCGTGGAAATCCTCCAGCCACCCCCCGACGTAGATCGGCAGCACGCCCTGACGCCTGCTGTTGAGCAACACGGGCCACGGCATATTGACGAGGGAGAGCGTGAACTTCGGATTGACGGCCTCAACGCCGGCTTTGAGGATCTCAGACGCGAGCCGCCGCGTGTCGTTCCCCTCGTTGTAGGCGAGTTGGAGGTAGAATCCGTTCTCCCAGACCTGCCCGTCCCAGGCTTGCTTGAACTCCTCGACGCACTTGTCCGGGTCGTAGTGGAAGAGGGGGTCTTCACCTTCCCGGTAGCCCATCATGCCCTGGATGATGGGACCTTGAGCCTGGATGCCCTCTCCTGCCAGCGCCTCGTCGATCATCGCCTCGAAGTCGAAGCAGTAGTTGAAGGCCTGCCGGACGTGGAAGTCGCTGAAGAAGTCGGGTGGGATGCCGTTGCCGTCCAGCTCGCCGCTACCCACGAACGGGTTCCCGCCCTCAACGTTGATCTGCCAGTTGAGTTGCGCTGGCGTCATCTGCGGGGTGGGCATGTCGCGGTAGGCCAGGATGTAGCCGTCGGGGTTCAGCTCCTCACAGCTCTCGTCGGGGTAGCAAGCCGTATGGTGGAAGGGTTCGAGCTGTGGGCGGTACTGCGGGGGCGTGTAGATGAAGTCGGCATCCCCTGCTTCGAACATCGCGCGGCGGGTGCCCCATTCGGTGATGTTCTGGAAGACTACGCGCTTGATGCTGGCCGGTCCGCTGGGGCCTCCCTCCCACATGGGTTCGGTGCGCCAGTAGTCCTCATTGGCCTCCAGCACGATCTCCTCGCCAGCGGTCCAGTGGTCCAGCTTGTAGGGTCCGGTGCCGTTCGCGCGGTCGAAGAGGATGGTGTCCTGGACGGGCGGGTCGTGGTAATCGACCCAGGTATCGCACGAGCCGTCCCACGCGCCGTTTTCGATCATCCATTCCTGGTCCAGCGTGGCGCCCAGGAAGCTGTTGGCCATCATAGCCAGGAACCAGGGCGTGGGGCGGTTCAGGTTGTAAGTGACCGTGCCGGCTTCGTCGTCTGCGACGACCGCCTGCTTCACCAGCTCGCACGTTTCGATGAGCGCCGATTCCGGCACGTCCGTGAAGCTCTCGACACCGCCGAGCTCGGTTGCCATGCCCTCGATGGAGTACAGCCCGAAGAAGGCCTCCAAGGTCATCCAGTGGGGTCCGTCGATCCGGTCCTGTAGGAGGGCCCGATGGACCGAGTACGCCACGTCGTGGGGCTCGAGCGTCCCCCCCTCGTGGAAGGTCACGCCGTCACGGACGTTGAAGGTCCAGACGTCTCCGGCCTCATTGACCTCCCAGTCGGTGGCGAGCACGGGTACGAACTCATCTGTGCGCTCCCGGTCGAACCAGATCACCCCCTCGTAGATGTTGTTCTGGACGGCGGAGCTCGGGGTGTCGTAGGCCCAGGCCGGGTCCATCGTCTCCGGCCAGCCGGCGCCGGTGACCACCATATAGGTTTCCGCGTTCTTGTAGTCAGGCGAGATCGCCTGGACAGGCGCTTCCGTGGGCTCGGGCTCTGGTGTGGCAGTCACGACGACCTGCTCGACCACCGTCTCGCCCTCGCGTTCTACAAGCTTGGTGACCTCGACCTGCACCTCCCTCTCGATCACCTCCGGGGTGGGGGCCGTACAGGCACCGAGCACCAGACTGAAGCCGGCCAGAACGGCCACGACTGCGGACCATCTCTTTCGGTTCATGATCTCCTCCGATTGCTCATTTCAGGATCCAGTGCGTACCTGGACTCCTCGTGGGGCAGTCGCCGTGTTGCCTGGCTGAGCCGGCAGCGTGAGGCTGGATAGGTGGATCGCTAGCGCGCCAGTCGGCATCTGAGGGACCGCCCGGGCGGGCCTGCCACGCGTGCAGCGGATGTCTCTCCTGGCGCTTCACCTCCTACTCCGCGGGAGCCGGGGCAAGGCTGTCGTGTGGGGGCCCGCCCGGTCCCTTACAACGCAACAGGGGCAGTCCAACGTGATCAGACTGCCCCTGTCCGCAAGAAGTGGTCTACCCAACGGCGGTCAGGCTACCCGGAGAAGTGGCCTTATCAGCCTGGTTGGATGATCTTAGTTTAGCTCATGATGGGCTCCAGCGCATCGGGCAATCGTCGGGTCTTTCCCTTGTACGGCCGTCCACTCTCCGCATTGTACGATCGTACTATGCCGAGTCGGTCAGTTCACGAGTCGGAGGCGGAACGCCTGGGCCACCGCCTCGGCGCGGTTGGAAACGGCTAGCTTGGATAGGATAGAGCTCACGTGCGCCCTGGCGGTCGAACAACTGATGAACAACCGCTCCGCGATGCCCGGGTTCGTGAGGCCGTCGGCCATCAGCGCCAGGACCTCCAGCTCCCGAGGCGTGAGGTCGGAACCCGGACGTGGTTCATTGGACGCGGCGCGCAGCAGGGCCTTGGTCGCCTCGGGCGCGAAGGTGGATTGGCCCTTGCAGGCGGCCCGGATGGCCTGGGCCAGATCGTCGATGGAGACGTTCTTGAGCAGGTAGCTGATGGCCCCGGCTTCGAGCGCCCGCTGGACGAGGCGTTCGTCCTGGAAGCTGGTGAGCGCGATGACGCGAACGCCCGGCCACGTGCCACGGACGGCCCGAATGGCCGTGGGACCGTCCATCTGGGGCATCACCAGGTCCATCAGGATCACATCGGGTCGAGTCGATTCGCACACGTCCAGTGCCTCCCGGCCGTGCTGCGCTTCGGCCACCAGCTCCAGGTCCGGCTTGGCTTTCAGCATGGCGGCCAGGCCCTTGCGCACCATGGCGTGATCGTCCACGATCATGACCCGAATTGGATCCGCTCCATTCATCGCTCATCCCTCCAGCTCACAAGCAGTTGCGTCCCCTGGTTCGGTTGACTCTCCAGAATCAGAATCGCCCCCACGCGCTCCGCCCGCTCCCGGATGATGGCCAATCCCATATGGTCCGGGAGCGTGCGCCCGGGATCGAATCCGCAGCCATCGTCCTCGATGGAGAGGTGGACCGATTCCCTATCTCCCCCCGCTGCCTGGCAGGGCTTCACACGAAGGGAGATGGTGGCCTCCGAGGCGCGAGCGTGTTTGATCACGTTGTTCAACGCCTCCTGCGCGATGCGGTACAGGGCGATATGCACGTCCCGGGGGAGCTCCGGCTCACGGTCTGCCGTGACGTGGACGTTGAGATCACTTCGGCCGGCGGCAGCCTCGGCGAGCTGCCTCAGCAGATCGACCAGCCCGGTCTCGGTCAGCGCCGCCGGCCGCAGCTCCAGCAGGAGGGTGCGCATCTCCGCCAGCGCCCCGCGGCTCAGGCGCCGCATCTCGGCCAGCAGCTCCCGGCCCTCCTCCTGATTGTTCTCCCAGATGGCAGGAAGGGCTTCGGCGATCAGGCTGGCGGAGAAGAGGAGCTGCGTGACGGCGTCGTGGAGGTCGCGAGCCAGACGGCTCCGCTCGGCCGCCACGGCGGCCTCCGCAGCCTTCTGAGCAAGAGCCTCCTCGGCCCGTTTCCGGTCGGCCATCTCCTGCTTGAGCTGCTCGTTGGCTCGCGAGAGTGCCGCGGTCCGGTCGGCGGCCAGTGCCTCCAGCTCGCGGCTCCGGTTTCTCACAGACCGTACGCGGAGCCGATAGCCGGCTACCACGGCCGACGCCGCCAGTATCAGCGCGGTCCCGCGGAACCACCAGGTCGCCCAGACTGGCGGTACGACGGTGATCGGCACGGTGATTCCTTCTTCGTTCCAAACACCGTCGTTGTTCGACGCTTTGATCTGGAGCTGGTAAGTCCCGCCGGGTAGGTTCGTGTAACGCCCGAATCGTTGAGCGCCCACCTGGTTCCAGTCCCTGTCGAAACCACGAAGCTGATAGGCGTAGAGATTCTTCTCCGGCTGGTGGTAGTTGAGAGCCACGAAACTGAACTCGAACCCGTTGTTCGGCCAGCGCAGGCGGCTGACGTGGAACCCGTTGTCGGACGCCACAAGTTGGCGGGGACGGCCGTCCTGGGTCAGCGACGTGAGGTAGACAGGGGGCGGGAAGGGATTGTCGGCGATCGCCTCGGGATCGAAGCTGTTGAGCCCATTGATGCCGCCAAAGTAGAGCGTGCCGTCCCCACCACGGCAGCTGGCGTGCGTGAACTCGTAGCCCTGGAGACCGTCGCTGACGTCGTAGTTGCGGAAGACGCCGGTGGTCGGGTCGAACCTGGAAAGTCCGCCTGCTGTGCTGATCCAGAGGCGTCCTCGAACGTCCTCGCGGATAGCCATCACGACGTCGTCGGCGAGCCCGTCCCGCTCCGTGTAGCAGGTGAACGCGTCCGCCAATGGATCGAACTGGCACAACCCCCCGGCGGTGCCCAGCCAGATCCTCCCCGTCCCATCCTGATGGATCGCCTGTACCTGCTGACGGCCAACCTCGCCGGGGCTGCCAATGGAGGGGGCGTAGCGGGTCACCTGCCCACTGGCGCGATCGAGTTTCCCCACGCCGCTCCCCGTGGCGAACCAGAGGTTTCGATCGGCGTCCTCTCGGATTGCCGTGACGTCGCCCCCCGCGGGCCAGTAATTCACGAAGCGGCCCAGGTCTCGATCGAGCCTCTCCAAACCAGCAGTTGTGCCGATCCAGACCCATCCATCCTGATCCTGGTGGAGGGCGTGGACCCAGTTGCTGCTCAGACTATGTGGATCGAAGGGATCAGCCTGGAAGTGAACGAAATGCCCGGCCTCTCGATCGAACCTGGCGATGCCCCCGCCCCAGGTACCGATCCAGAGGTCGCCATCGCTGCCGCGGTGGAGCGCGCTGATGACGTTGTTGCTCAGACTGTACGGGTCCTCGCGGTCGTGTCTGAAGTGGCTGAAGGTGCCCGCACGAGGGTCTAGACGGTCGAGTCCGCCCCCGTCCGTGCCGACCCAGATCGCCCCTTCGTCGTCCCCACAGAGAGCGAGGACGTGGTCGTGGCCGATGCTGGCCGGCTCCGTCGGGTCGGCCTGGTGGAGGACGAACTTGCGCCTGTCTCGGTCCAGCGTGCTGACCCCGCCGCCGGCCGTGCCCACCCAGAGCACGCCGTGCCGACTCTGGTAGATGGCGTTCACGTAGTTGCTGCTCAGGCTGGTGGAGGCGCGGGGATCTTTGGCGTAGGACGCCAGGGTCTTGCCACCCGGATCGAGGCAGTGGAGGCCGCGTCCGTTGGTCCCCACCCAGAGGAGGCCGGATGCATCGACCCAGAGGCTTGTCACGTGCTCTTCCAATGGGCGGGTGGGCTCGTGGTGGCCGACCGTCACTTGCTCGAACGCCGTCGCATCTCCCTCCAGGCGGAACAACCCGCTCCCGCTCGCCGCCACCCAGAGCGTGCCCGGCGGATTCTCGACGATGGCCCGCACGGCGTGACGGCCCCGCTCGGCGCCCTGGTCCTGTGTGAGGACATACGCTCGGAAGCGCTCCCGCCCCGGGTCCCAGCGGGCCACGCCTTGCCAGGTGCCGATCCACAGATCGCCCATGCTGTCCTCATAGATGGACGTCACGTGGTTGTCCGGAAGGCTGCCTGGGTCCGCTCCGTCGGCTGCGTAGTGGTCGAAGCCGTCCCCATCCGGGCCGAGGCGGTCCAAGCCGGACCCGGTGCCGATCCATAGATCGCCCCGACGGTCCACAGAGAGGGCCAGCACGCCATCGTCCGCCAGGCTCGTCTCGTCATCCTCGGCGTGCCGGAAGTGCTCGAAGGTACCCGTTGCCAGCTTCAGGCGGTCGAGCCCTCCGCTCGTCCCGACCCAGAGGTGGCCCGATCGGTCCTCGGCGAGGGCGGTGACGGTGTTGTGGCTCAGGCCCTGCTTGCCGACGGGATCGGCGTGGTACACCACCATTTGATAACCGTCGTAGCGGTTCAGGCCGTCGTCGGTTCCGAACCAGATGAAGCCGCGGCTGTCTTGAAGTACAGCGTTGACCGAGCTTTGGGACAGACCGTCCTCAACCGAGAGATGCGTGAACTCGACGCGGTCCAGCCAGTCATCGGCGCGGGACTGCGGTCTGTGGATGGAACCCTGAGGCGCGCTTGTGTCTGACGCCGGGACGCGCGAGGTCAGGGGGATCGTCGGACTCTGCCGTTCTCGACGCAGGGGGAGCTGACCAGTCGCCGGCGAGCCGTCCGAGAGGGCCGGGTGCAGCATGACAACCCCGGCCAAGGCCAGGGCGCAGACCGCTGTACGGAAGCCGCGCTTGAGCATTACCGCGTCACCACCTGCACGTCGTTAGGTACCACTTCTCGTCCTGCCGGGCGCTGCGCCGGACCACGGCTAACGGCAGATACGGTCCGCGATGAGAGCGGGCTCGTGCGCCCGGACGGCGAGCGCCGCTCTGCTACACACTACCTATGCCCCCGGCCTCCGTTGCGTTCAAACGCATCGCCAGGGGAGGATGCTCAACAGCAGCGATCGGGCATCACATCTGGGGGTCGGCGGCCGGTTCCGGTTGGGTCGTTGCCGTTCGGTACCAGCCTCGGCGCTGGTCCACCATCGATGCGGTCCTCGCGCCCGTCGCGTCAGCTCTACGGCCCGCCGCTCCCGTCGGATTCGTAGGCCGCAGACTTGATCGCGCCACGCGCCAGTCGACGTATCCGCTGCTCTTCCTGGGTCTACATCCCAGTCACGGCGCGCTGGACGAAGGCGAGCACGGCCATGGTCAGGAACAGGGCCACGGACGGAATCACCCAGACGCGTCCGGCTTGCGAGGCGACGCCCAGCATGCCGCCGGTTCCGGCGAAGAACAGGGTGACGTATCCTATGACGGCCCAGCGTACCTCGCGGAACGGGACCGTGAGAATGTAGTCGAGGACCAGCTCCACGATCAGCCAGGCCA
>CAZIWL010000174.1:4576-8370 GCA_964542755.1 uncultured Anaerolineales bacterium | reverse complement strand
CAGTCAACTACCCCACCGCAAGCGGTGGGGCTTGTCCGTGGACTCAGCCGCAGTTGGTGAGTGCTCGCCAGGCGAGTAGTCACCCTTTGGCGTCAGCGTCCCAGATTTGAGGGCTAGTTGACAGGGTAGCCCAACCCCAGAGGACTTTTGCCTCTGAGTACAGTAGTTGAGGCCGATGTTCTTGGCGGCATTGTAATCGGCATCGACCGAGTAACCACAAGACTGACATACGAATTGACGCCCGTGCCGATTAGAGGACTGCGTATGCCCACAGCAAGAGCACTTCTGAGAGGTGTAACGAGCGTCTTGATAGGCTACTTGGATACCGACTTCTGCCGCCTTGTACGTCACAAACGCTTGGAGTTTGCGGAAGGCCCAAGTGTGCATTTGCCGCTGAGTGCGATGATTGCTATTCTGCATCCTGTCGCGGATATGGTCAAGTTGTTCGAATACGATGGCATCTACATCATGGTCAAGCGCCTCTTGGACGATGACTTTCGACACGCGGTGGATATAGTCTTCGCCGAAGCGGTTTTCTCGTCGTTTCAGGCGTTTGAGGACACGCCTTGCGCCACGAGTGCCTTTTTCCTGAAGACCGCGCTTGGTGCGAAAGCAACCGTTGCGCTTCCAATTGTAGAAACCAGCGTCGAAGAACTTGGCGGTGGACGTAACGGCAATGTTGTTGACACCCAGGTCGACTCCCATAGCAACGCCGGTGCTCTTATACAGCACGGGCTTTCGGATCGTAATGTTGAGGAAGAACACCCCATCCCGGTTGCTGAGCGTCGCAGACCGCATCTCGTAGTTGGGATCATCAAGGTGCTCCTTCTGATAATCGCCCAAGACATAGTCGGCTCTCACGCGCCCATTGACCGTGGCAAGGGTGCAATGGCGATTCTTGACCGTGACTGTGCGCTTGTCGTAAACGACCGAACCGAAGTCCCGAAACGTAGGCTTGCTGGCCTTACGTCCATCGGCCCATCTGCCGACACACGCCTTGACCGCCTCAGCAACTCGGTTACGAGCAGAACACACAAGATTAGCGGGGAGATCGGTGGCATCGCGGATGGAATAATAGGTGGCGTCGTGCAACTCCTGCTTGTTGTAGTTCTTGCGTTCCCCTTGCCAAGCAACCTCAAGCACCATGCGACAGGCTTGGCTAAACTGCCGGAATGTTTCAAGCACATCGCCCTGACGGTCTGGAGGAATATCCATTTTGACCTGGATGGTCTTGGTCAGGTATTGGCTCATATGACATGATTATAGAACATCAGTTCTATCACGTCAAGCGGGCGACCGAACTCCACATACAGTTCTCGCGCCGTGATGCTCTTCACTACGTTCATCACCGTCCCTGGGGCATCACGCGCCGGTCAGCTGACAAACAGGTACACATGGTCAATCTCCAGTGCCAGCGCTTCTATCTCCCCGTCTCGCCCTGCACAGATTTCTCGAATCAGATCGTGCATCCACTTCGCCACTTCTTCCCTCAGTACCGTCCGACGGTAGCGAGGTACCCGCACAAAGTAGTATGCCAGTCGGTAAGCTGTGTGTCCTCCTCGTCTAGCTCTCATCTCGGGCTCGATCGTAGGAGAACCCGCTCGCGCGCCCCACTGCGCGGCGCGCACAACGCTGACCGTCTCAGGCAGCGAACGTACGCTCCCGCCTTCGGCGGGCCCCCTTTCCTCCCCACCCCAAGGGGTGGGGTTTCCAGGCGGAGGATTTCATGATAGACACGGCTCCTGGCAATCCATCCTGCCTGCCCGGTTGTCATGCAGATGGAGAGCACACGCGACGCCCGCTAGACGACATGTGCAACCTCCACGAGTCCGCATCGGCTGGAGTTCGAGGAATGATTGGGAAAACAGGGCGACCTGATACGTTAGAGTGGTAGAACAGGGACAGACGGCAGCTCTTAGCGACAAACAGGAGGCACGATGGCGACAGGAGCACCATCATCATCCCAGAACAGCAAGCCCATAACAGCATGCGAGATGGCAAGAGTCTTGCTGGAGGCCCCAGAGACCGATGTGCTCGCACCCGGCTCCCCGGCGGGTTTGGTCCGTCACAGCGGCACCGTCGATGCACCGGTGACCCACAAAGCGTTGGCAGAGCCCAGACAGTGTGACGCTTGCGATGACGGCTGGGCGCTGCTCGAAGAAGACGCTCTCTGCGACGGCCACTACGAGCGTGCTCTCGGCTACAAGGACCGGGTCCAGACCTACATCAATCAAAACCCAAACTGCACGATAGACGACCTGCGCAGCCACTTTGGCTGTCCTGAGGCGACATTGCGCATCTGTCTGCACCTGCTCGTAGATCGTCACGAGATTAGGGGCACAGACCCGTACGCCTGCGACGCCTCGCAAGGGCGTGATCAGATGCTTGCTTACAGCACGATACATCTTCCCTTGCGCAGTTCTGAATAGGGACTACAGTTAGATTCGTAGACACAGGAGGCACAACATGGCTAACCAGACGCGCCCGTGGGAAACCGTAGACGTACCCGAAGAAATGCGCAGCGACGCATCGTACGCTGTCGTGCAGTGGATCAATCAGCCCTCACGCCTTAGTCCCCCACAGTCCAACGGCGGATTCTTCGTCGCCAGGAAGTACGGCGGCGTCGAACTCCCCGGTGGGACGAAGGCTCAGTACCACCAGGACGTCGGCACATTCGCCACCAAACTCACGGCCTGCCTGCTGGCCATGCGGGTCGCGTGGGTGCGCAAGGAGGCCGGCGTGGAGATCCGCATGAGTGGGTATCAGGATGGAGCACGCAAGCGCGTCGAGTTCCTGATGCTCCTGCTGGACGAACAATCAGGTAACGTCGTCGGGCCGGTCAAGCTGACGACCGTGGGCACCGCGAACAAGGAACTGACCATCAACTATCAGGCATTGGCGTCGACGGCCAAGGCCGCCGGAGCGGAGCCGTTTATGTTCTGGGTCGATCTACAGGCGGGCCAGACACAGCGCGTCGGCTCTCACGGCGTGACGATGACGCCCATCACCGTCAGCGTGCCGGACGCCGACGATCTCGACGACGCTTTCATTGGCGCGGACGTGTTGAATGAGACCGTCTTTCCTCTTTCCGACGAACTCAACAAGTGGCGCGAAGCCTGGAACGGAGACAACATCAGCGACGAGACCGAGTACGACGAACTGGGTGGCGAGGAAGACGAAGACGCAGCCAAGATGTCATACGAGCAGGCGCTCCAGGTGAGGATTAACACGAAGGCTGGTTGGCAGACCTTTGGGAAGATCATCCAAGATAGCGAATACGCCCGTCGCGTGGTCGACTACGTCCTCGATCCCGCAAACAATCTCTCCGCAGAGATCACAGCGGCGGCGGAGGTCATCGACAACACGCTGTTTGGTGACGAGCCCGCCGCCGTCGATGACGAAGAGGAAATCCCTTTCTAGGAACCTGGGCTTCGATCACGGATAACAGTCACCGGTGAGGGGGCCTAGCGCATAACAAGACGCGCACGGCCCCTCACCGCTAGGGAAGAAAAGGGGAGCAGGCTGATGGACAACAAGGCATGGCTTGAGGCATATCATCAACGTGTCGAAGACGTAGCAAAGGCGCGGGCTACGGCCATTCAGATCCTCACTGACACTGGCCTAGCGCAAGACAGGGCTGAGGCCATCCTCTCGGAGGCGCTGGACAAGGAACGTGAGATCCAGGTACGGCCCATGGGGATCGAGGGAGAGAGCGAGATCCAGAAGACAGATCGGGCATGGGCGGCGATGGACACGGCCATCAACCTGTTCACGCAAGACTGGCCAAGTGCGGA
>CAZIWL010000174.1:0-4476 GCA_964542755.1 uncultured Anaerolineales bacterium | reverse complement strand
CGCGAGGCTGAGGAGTATGCTGCGATCTGCAACGCCCACCACGGACTGCCCTTGTCCAACGAAGACAAATGGGCGGCCAGCCGCCGATTGCTTGAGTTTCATCCCGAGTGGTCGAACCGCGAGATTGCCCGGCGCCTGGGCGTCTCGCACCCGTTTGTGGGCAAGGTCAGGAAGACGATGGAAGAGGAGGCCAAAGCATCTGGTAACGGTTTCCAGATGCCAGAGGGGCGTGTGGTAACGCGGGGCGATCAGACCTACGAATATAAACCTCCCGAGCCATCTCCAGAGGAACAAGACGATGCTCAAGGCTACGCCGAAGAGCCAGAGCGGACTGAGCACAAGCAGGCGCAGGTTGAGGTTGGCCCCAAGGCCTCCACGGCTGAAGACTTGTCAGCCGGTTCAGAAGAACCCCCGTCCAGAAGTTTTGCTGAGCGCATCAAGAGTGCCCTGGTGGCTGGCGACTGGCAGGGGCTTCGCACACTGGTTGCTGGGCGGCCAGCTAGTGACTTCATGAACGCCTTGCAAACAGTCTTTGCCATGGGCAACTACGAGGATTGGCGAGCAGCGACGGAATGCCTGATTGCCGCCTTCGGCCTCCCCGCAGGTGAGGATGGTGAGGGTCAATCCAGCCTGTGTCCGGAGTGCGGCGGGCGCGTCATCGACATCAGCGCAGGGGGAAAGCCGCCGCGAACTGTCTGCATGGTGTGCGGAGCGGTCGTGAGCGGCCAGCATGTCGAGGTCAGTGATGAAGCATGAGGAGCTGCGTCGCCGTGCGGCCAGCATTGTGGCAGCTTGCGATGCAGCCCTGGAGGCCATGGAGGCTGAGCCACTCACAGAAGACCAACGCCAGTCCCTGATCGCCACCTTGATTGTGCTCTATGAAAAAGCACAGTTAGGCGGTCAGTCGACACCGCGGATCATCGACGCCTACAACGAAAGCCTGGCCTCCATCGACGCTCAGGCATTGACGGAGGAACAGCAGATCACACTCGACCATTTCTTCAATGTGCTCTACAAGAGAGCAAAGGACCACAGAGGAGAGGAGGGAGGAGGAAAGCCCCCACTCGTCGGCTGACTCTGCCTATCGGCTGGGAATCGGGCACGAAAAATGGGAAAATAGCCGGTGGCAACTCGTTTAACTGATGGTGGCCGCCCAGGGGGGGCGGCTTGAGTCTGGAGCACATCATCAGAGGAGTGGGCGATGGAAAAAGAAGGAGGTGTGGTCTCAAGCGTCGTCTTCCGCGCCGAGAACACCGGGTTCTCCGTCGTACGCCTGGATACACCCGATGGGGGGACGATGACGGCAGTAGGGCACCTGCCCGAGGTGTCTCCGGGGACTACGCTGATACTGGACGGGGAGTGGCGGACGCACTCCACGTACGGGCCCCAATTCCAAGTCCAGCAATGCGAGATCTCCCTGCCGGCTACAGTGCAGGGCATCGAAGCCTACCTGGCCTCGTCGATGATCGACGGCGTCGGCCCTGAGACGGCAAAGGCCGTCGTAGATAAGTTCGGTGCCGAGACTTTGGACGTGCTCGACCAAGAGCCAGAGAGGCTCCAGAAGGTCGACGGCGTGGGGCCCAAGAGGGCAAAATCCATCGCCAAGTCCTGGCAAGAGCAGAAGTATGTTCGCACAATGATGATGTTCCTCCAGGGACACGGCCTCTCGACTAACCTGGCCCTCAAAATCCACGACGAGTACGGCGAGGAGGCGCCAGCTGTGCTCCAGTCGGACCCCTATCGCCTGGCCCGCGACATCCACGGAATCGGATTCAAGGTCGCCGATGGCGTGGCGCGGAAGCTGGGCCTACCCTTCGACAGCCCCTCGCGGATCCAGGCCGGGCTGCTCTACGCTCTCGAAGAGGGGACCGGGTTTGGGCACACCTACGCCCGCCGCGGCGATCTGATCGAGAAAGCCGTGGACATCCTTGATCTCCCCCCGGACGACGTGACCCCTCAGTTGGTGGAGCTGGTGGAGCGCGCGGACATCGTGCGCGAGCCCATCCGTCAGAACGAGTGGGACCCCAAGTCAGCACACGACGCGATCTACACACCGGCGCTGCATCACTGCGAAACCAACGTAGCCAAGCGGATCAAGGCCATCGCGGCGAAGCCGCCTCTGCGCTTTCGGAGCACTAACGGGACCGACTGGGATGTCCTGCTTGCCCGAGCAGAGGATAAGACCGGTCTCCGACTCTCCGATGAACAGAGAGATGCAGTGCAGACCTCTCTGACCGAGAAGATCATGGTGCTGACCGGAGGACCCGGCACGGGCAAGACGGTCACCGTTCAGACGATTATCGAGCTGCTGGACTGGCGCGATATGTCCTACCGCCTCTGCGCGCCGACTGGACGCGCGGCTAAACGGCTCTCCGAGGCAACGGGACGACCAGCAGAGACGGTTCACCGCCTGCTGGAGTATTCGCCCCAGCACGGTTGGATGCGCAATCATCACGACCCCTTACACGCCGACGTGGTCATCGTGGATGAGGCGTCGATGATGGACATACGGCTGGCCTACCGCCTGCTCGACGCCCTACAAGACCGGACGCGGGTCATCTTCGTGGGGGACGTCAACCAGTTGCCATCGGTAGGTGCAGGGGACGTGCTCCGCGACATCATCGTATCGGGCCATGCCGCGGTGGTGCGGTTGACGGAGATCTTCCGCCAGGCCGCGGACAGCGGGATCGTGGTCAATGCTCACCGCATCAACGATGGGGAGTTCCCGATCCTCAACACCGACAAGTTCAAAGACTTCTACTTCTTCACTAAAGAGAATCCTGAGGAGGCGGCATCTCTCCTGGTGGACATCGTGAGTCGTCGCATCCCCGAAAGGTTCGATCTGAGGTCCAGCGAAATCCAGGTCCTGGCCCCGATGTACCGCGGCGTGTGCGGGATCGACCGCCTGAACGAGCTCCTTCAGGCCGAGATCAACCCGCCATCCCCCATCAAGGCCGAGAAGAAGATAGGAAAGCGAATCTTGCGCGTGGGTGACCGGGTCATGCAGACGCGCAACGACTACGACAAGGATGTCTTCAACGGCGACATCGGCAAGATCACAGGCTTGGACCTCGATGAGAAAAAGATGATCGTGAGGTTCGAGGGGAATGACATCCCCTATGAGTTCGATGAGCTCCAGAACCTGATGCTTGCATACGCCATATCGATCCACAAGAGCCAGGGAAGCGAGTATCCCGCTGTGGTGGTTCCTGTGCTGACCCAGCACTACATCATGCTCCAGCGCAACCTGCTGTACACGGCCATCACCCGGGCTGAGGATCTGGTGGTGACGGTGGGGACGAAGCGCGCCATCGGGATCGCGGTGAACAACGACGAGGTACGGCAGCGCAACTCCGGGTTGGCTTACCGCCTGCGTGCCCCACTCTCACCAGAGGAAGCCTTCACCTGCGACTTAGGTAGAGCAACTGTGATGGTCTTGGAACGCTAGAGGGGGCTGCAGGGCAACGACGTGCGAAATGGGGGGTAACGAAACAACACTTTTCGAGCGCTACGACACCATTAGGGGTGTCCATAACGGTGCCCGTGGCAGAACTCAGCGCAATCGTTAGGGGCAGCGTTAGCGACAGCCCGAAGGGCAGCGCGTGAGCCGCTCAGAAGGCCGACAAGGACTACAGATGGTCCAGTGCCTATGATTTTACCTACCATGGCCAATGAGGGCCTTAGAACGGCCCACAGGCGATATCGAGCGATGGTTGAGTGAAGAGCGCCATGCAGGAGGTGTACGGTGACCCAGACAGGGAGTCAGCCGTTCACCATCACGTCGAGGTGCTGTGCGAGTGCGGCAAGATTTCCGACGCCCCGATCTTCACGGGCGTATCGCACTCATAGATCGGGAGGTGACGTGGAATCGAATCGAGCGCGACTGACAGTTCTACTCCCACCACGTAGAGTAGACAAGACTGACTATGACGGCTAGGAGGCAAGATGAACAATTACGGAGCTTTCGATCCAGGGTACGGCGGGGGCAAGCTAGCCGTGATCCAGGACGGCAAGTTGAAGACAGGCGTCGTCCCCTCGCTCGTGGGCAAGGGGCATACGGACCTCGGCGAGCTCTCGATGCTCGGGATCGGACGTCAGCGTCGGCGGGATTTGCCTGACACGGTCCGGGTCAACGGGACTACCTACCTGGTTGGTGACGGGGTGGAACGCTATGCCGAGCCAATGTACGACCTAGACTTCTTGCGATTGCGCGGCGGGCCGGAGCTGCGGGCCCTGTTCTACGATGTCGTGTACCGTGTGCTCGGACCCGGCATCCACGATCTATCCCTTATCATTGGTCTGCCCGTCGAGGTTATGCTCGACAAACAGCAAGCTGAAGCCACGCTCCAGGGGCTCAAGAAGTGGATGGTCGGGGAGCATTCCTTCTCCGTAAGTAGCGATAACGTGCATCTAATCGTTAGACAGGTTAAGGCGGGGGCCCAGCCACTGGGCGCTCTGTTTGCCTGGGGCATGGAC
>CAZIWL010000173.1:0-8418 GCA_964542755.1 uncultured Anaerolineales bacterium | reverse complement strand
AATAGTACTTTTCGTAATAATATTCACTGTTACGTATGTAATAATGAATCTCTCCAAGTGGGGAAGAAAAATATACGCAATCGGGTCTAATCCTCTTGCATCTTTTCTTTCGGGGATCAATGTTAAAAAAGTAAAATTTATCGGTTTTTTATTATCAGGCATTACAGCAGCCCTTGGAGGATTGGTGCTTACCTCATTGACGGCTGTAGGCATGCCCCAGCACGGACAGGGGCTTGAACTGGTCATAATCTCCTCAATAATCCTGGGTGGGACCGCACTCGGAGGTGGCCGGGGCTCTATCCTGGGAACGCTTGCTGGAGTATTCATATTGAGTATTTTATATAATTTCCTGACAATAATGAATGTTTATTATTTCTATATACAGATAGTACAGGGTTCAGTACTGATTCTTGTTGTTGCAGCATATGAGATCAGGCAGTCAATGGCAATAAAAAGAATATGAGGAATTTATTTAAATAATCTCAAGTTTTGGAGGATAAATGGAAAAGACAGTGAAAAAATATTCACAGATCATGAACTTCTTGAGAACCCCTACACCAACCCTGATCGGGATATATATAGTGATGATAATCCTGTTCTCGCTCACCAGTGAGAATTTTTTAGCGGTACAAAACATAAAAGGTATTTTTAATAATTTTGCCGTATATGGAATAATTGCAGCAGGCGTTACCGTTGTTATGATTGGCGGAGGATTTGACCTGGCAGTTGGTTCTACTGCAGGTCTTGCAGGGATAGTCAGTGCAGTACTAATAATGGATGGTATAGAGATCCCTACCCCTTATGTATTCCTGATAGCATTGGCGATCGGTAGTCTTGTGGGGCTAATAAACGGTCTGATTATTACAAAAGTCGGTATCAATCCTATCATTACTACGCTTGGTACTCTTGCAATAATAAGGGGCATATGTTATTTCTGGGCTGATCTAAATCCCAGGATAGCTAATGTCTTTGTACAGAATCTGGGAAGGATATATATCGGTGGTGTTTTTCCGATTACCACAGTTTATATAATAGTTGCTTTTGTAGTATTAAGTTTAATACTTAAGTTTACAAGATTTGGCAGAAACCTCTTTGCAATAGGAGGTAATGAAAATCTTGCAAGACTTGCAGGAATACCAGTTGACAGGGTAAAAATAATATCCTATGTGATCTCAGGGTTCTTTTCTGCGATCGCAGGTCTTATCCTTATCTCCCAACTTGGTTCCGGCAGACCGGAATATGGTACTGGTGCAGAGCTTGAAGTCCTGACTATTGTGGTACTTGGAGGGGTAGTGGTCGGCGGCGGCAAAGGTAATTATCTCGGTGTGTTTATTGCCCTGGTAATAATACAAACAATCTCAAATGGTATGGTTCTGCTTGATGTGCCGGTATTTCTCCGTATGGTAGTAAAAGGTGCACTATTAGTGCTTGTCATCTCAATTGATGCTATAAGAAGCAGGAGGCACCAGCTTCTGTATTGAGTATTTTTATATAAATCTGCATGTTTCCGGGGTAAGGATAATAAAAATGATCTACAGGCTGGATCTTTATAGAAGTATATTTTTAAAAAAACGATAAGAAATCTAGCATGAGCACAGATAAATATATTTTTGACTTCATCAGCGACAGGCAGGGACCTCATAAGATATCGAAGGCAAGCTATCTTGAAAAAAACAAGCTTGCACTGATGATAATAGACATGCAAAATTATATGACGGACCAGGCTTATAGGGGAAAATGGAGTTCAAAAGGGTCAGATGAATACTATTATGACCGTACAGGAAAAACTGTCATTCCAAATATTGAAAGCCTTTTAAAATATTTCAGGGAAAATAAATTACAGGTCGTTTATACGAGGATTGCTTCTCTGGATAAAAAATTCTTAGATGTACCATCGACCTCAAGGAAAAACCTTGTAGATGAAGAAAATGTAGATATAAATGGGAATAGATGGACCCTGCATGAGGAAGATAGCGCAAGCTTTATTGAAAAAAAACTTCAGCCTTCCGACAATGATATTGTAGTAATAAAAGGCGGAAGCGGAGCATTTTGTTCTTCAGAAATGGACCTGGTACTCAGGTCTAATAATATCTCAAGGATTATTTTTTGCGGCGGCCTTACAGATGCATGTGTTTCTTCATCTTTGAGACAGGCATGGGATAGGGGTTATTTGTGCACAGTAATAGAAGATGCCTGTATTGCTTCGTGCAAAGAAGATCACGATGCTGAGATAAGGATATTGGGCAAATATTATGCCTGGGTTGCAAGAACGGATGAAGTTTTAAATCATCTGGAAAAGAGTTGATGCATTGGGTTTTAAATAACCGGAGCTCTTGTTATGAAAAAAAATGTTTTCTTTTACAGCAATATGATAAAACTAGGCGGAATTATAAGTATGCCTGAAAATATAGCCGAAGATGAAGCAGTGCCTGCTGCAGTTTTATCACACGGTTACGGTGCTTCGAGGGATGAATTTGGAGATTTTTTAATCCTTACAGAGATCTTGAATTCAATGGGTATTGCTGTATTCAGATTTGATTATAGAGGCTGCGGACGCTCAGATTATCCGCTTGGCAGAATGCTTTGTAATGATGAATGGAAAGATGATTTAAAAAATGCCATATCTTTTGTAAGCAAATATACCAGAGTTGATAAGAATAAGATCTGTTTAATCGGGGAGAGTATGGGTGCTTCAGTTTCAATTATGGCTGCGTCTGAAGATCACAGGGTAAAATGCATCATAGCACTTTCACCAATTGCTGATGGATATGAGTGGATAAAGCAGAACTGGACCAAAAATAAAAGCAGGAAAGAATTTGATTCTTTTCTACGAGAAGTACAGGAAGACAAAGAGAGGGAAGCAATATACGGACAATCGAATTTATTAAAAATGGCTGATGCCCTGGCATACGAGGATAGATACCTGGAACTGATAGAAGAAATACATAAAAATTTCGATGACAGGGAGTTTACATACCATATACACTACGCTTCTATTGCATCAATTTTATCAATGAGACCCATAGAAGCTGTAAAGAAGATTTCTCCAAGACCGGTTCTTCTATTAGCCGGGAAAAAGGATGGTATAGTTCCGTGGAAGATGAATTCCCAAAAGCTTTATGAATCTGTAGGGGAAATAAAAAAATTAGTTATTTTTGATGAGGGGGATCACGGCCTGTTGGCTGAACCTACCAAATCAGAGACAATTTCAGAAATAAAAGATTGGCTGAATAATTATCTGATTAATTCCTGATGGGATGTTTTATTAATAAAAAGGTTATTTTTAAACGGTTCTCAATAAGATGATGAAATTTGCCAGATTTATTGAGTAATAAGAGACATTTTTAATACTACCAGCTTTATGGAGGAGAGGGTACCGGGCTGGTGCTGTAATGAATAGAGGGTCAGCTTTTTTAAAACATGCGGCACCAGACCCAAAAAAGGAAGATATGAATACCAGGGAACGCTTTAAAGAAGCAATGGCCTTTAACCGCGATATCCCCACAGTCAAATGGGAATTCGGTTACTGGGGCTCGACTATAAAAAACTGGTACAGCCAGGGTCTTCCCGAGAGGAAATATCCTGTCATTCCCAGGAAAATAACTACACTCTCGGCAACCCTATATACAACTGCCTGGACTTTTGACTGGCAAAAAAGAGGAGCAGACAGCAGTGAAAGGATAGTGCTTCCCAATGGCATCGGAGTCTGGGGAGGTGCCACTTACTGGCCAAATCAGGGATTTCCCATAGATAATGATGTTACAAATTATTTCGGTATGGACAGGTCCATGATCCTGGTAAAAGTAGAGCAGCTGTTTTATCCAAAGTTTGAGATAAAAATACTGGGGGAGGATGAAAAGACAGTCACATATATTGACCTTGACGGCGTGGAAAGGGTATTTTTAAAAGAAGAAGCCACCATCCCTACTTCCATGAAATGGCCCATTAGCGACTGGGAAAGCTGGAATAAAGTAAAGGAGGAAAGACTCAGCCTGGATAATATAGGGGAGCGCTTTCCTGGTAACTGGGATGAGCTTATGGAGATATATAAAGAAAGGGACTTCCCCCTGGTCCTGGGAGGCTATCCAGTGGGGCTGTTCGGGACCCTTTCCCATCTGCTGGGTTATGAGAACCTTTTCTATTATTATTACGACAAACCGGACCTGGTAAAGGACATGCTGGACACTTTTACCGGATTATGGCTTGCCATATGGGAAGAAGTACTGGCCAGGACAGATATTGATGCAGTCCATATATGGGAGGATATGTCTACAGGCACTTCATCTATGATATCGCCAGCGCTTTTCAGGGAGTTTATGACTCCTTACTATAAAAAGATAACCTCATTTTTCAAGGCCAGGGGCGTGGATATAATACTTTTAGATACTGATGGTGACTGTAATGAGCTGATACCGCTGTTCCTGGAGTCAGGCATTACCGGGCTATATCCCATGGAAGCCAGTGCCGGTATGGATGTCCTGGCTGCCAGGAAAAAATATCCTGAGCTGCAGATACTCGGCGGCGTTCCCAAATCAAGGATAGTTTATGGAAAGACAGAGATAGACAGGTTCCTGGGACCTGTAGCCGAGCTTCTGAAAACAGGCGGGTATATACCACATGGTGACCACCTTATTCCTCCAGAAGTGGCCTGGGAGGATTTCAGGTATTACAGAGACAGGCTGGACCACCTTATAGACAGCAGGGGAAAATCATAAAATAAGCTATAAAAGCAATTATTTTCAATAAACTGCAATTATACAAACTTGACAGGAAAATTGTGATAAATAAAATGGTTGTAACGATTTAATAAGCCTTTATCCCCTGAAAAGCAATGATTTTTAAGGCAAAAAGGAGGAAGGATGATATATGAGTGATATATTAAAAAAGCTTAAAGATATTGTCCTGGAATTTGATATTGATACTGCCGAGTCCACTGCCAGGGAAGCGATCGAATCAGGAATAGATCCCATAAAGGCTGCTGATGCACTTACAGAAGGCATACAGATAGTAGGGGATAAATTCGGGTCGGGAGAGCTTTTCCTGCCCGACCTGGTATGTGCTTCCGAGGTGCTTAAGAAAGCATTCCCTGTAATAAATGCCGAATTTGAAAAAAGGGGACAGGAGACTAAAAAGCTGGGGAAAGTGGTGATAGGCACCGTATTCGGGGATATACATAGTATAGGCAAAGACATGGTCGCCACCCTATTATATGCTGCCGGCTTTGAAGTCATCGACCTGGGGATAAATGTAAAAGGGGAAGATTTCCTAAAAGTAGTAAGGGACCAGGATCCGGATATACTAGCTATGTCTGCCCTTCTTACCACAACTTCTTCAGAACAGAAAAATGTCATCAATGGACTCAAGGAAGCAGGCCTCAGGGACAAGGTAAAAGTAATTGTGGGAGGAAGCCCCATAAACCAGGAATTTGCCGATTCCATCGGGGCTGACGGCTATGGTTCCACAGCTCCTGAAGGAGTGAGGCTGGTAAAGAAATTTTTAAATATTGGTTAGGTGATAGGAATGCAGAATGGATATAAAAGGAATTTTGAACCATTAAGGATACTTTCCCAGAGCCAGGTAGAGCAGCTGCACAGTTCTACCCTGCAGGTGCTGGATGAGATAGGCTTTAAGTATGAATCTGAAAAAGTCTTAAAACTGCTGGAAAAGCACGGATGCAGGGTAGATCATGAAAACAGGATTGCCAGGATCCCTCCTGACCTGGTGGAATGGGCCATAGCCAAAACTCCTTCCAGTTTTATGGTCAGGGCCAGGGATCCTGAAAAAAGCATCAGGCTTGGCGGAAATACGGTATATTTCATGAATTCAGCTGGTGCCAGGTATGCCGATGTGGATACCGGTGAAGTGACCATGCCTACACTGGAGCAGAACAATGAAGGAGTAGTAGTCTCTGACGCCCTGGAATCGGTACACTGCTTTCCCTCATATACCCCCTATTTTGAGATAGGCGGAGTCCCTCCGGTTATGTCATGTCCTGTAAGCTGTGCCCAGAGGATGAGGTTTTCTACTAAACCTTCCCGCGGAGCCCAGCCCACTGATAGCTTTATATGGGAGACCAAACTGGCCCAGGCAGTAGGAGCCCAGCTCATGGGGTGCGTGGAAGGTGCAGCACCTCTATCCCTGGCTGAAGATCCCTGCAATGCAGCATTTTATTACCTGGATGCAGGGTTTCCCATCTATATTGCTTCCGGCTCGCTTATGGGCGCTTCCCATCCCATAACCATTGCCGGCGCTACCGTAAGCCATAATGCTGAGCTGCTGGCTATTATAGTAATGCTGCAGTGCATAAAGCCGGGATGCGGTGTCATAGCCAATAATTTTGTATCAGCTATGAATATGCAGACAGGCGACCTCAATTTCGGGACTGCTGCCATATCCCTGCACCAGATGGCGTATAATCAGATCTGGCATGACCACTATAAGATACCCATAAACAATACCGGGGCTGCCTTTTCCAATTCCAAGATGATAGATTACCAGACTGCAGCTGAAAAACTGCCCCTGGCAATGTGCTCAGCTATTTCGGGAGCTAACCTTATCGTGCTTCACGGAGGAGTAACCGGTGAGCTGGCATATAATCCCATACTGGCAGTAATAGATGATGATATTGCCCGGACCATAGGCAGGATGTTGGAAAGTTTTGATGTCACCGATGATATGATAGGCCTTGATGTTATCAGGCAGGTAGGAGTCGGGGGAACATTTTTAAATACCAAACAGACCCGTACCCTGTGGAGATCAGAAGATTATATGCCAAAAGTTTTTGATAAGACTTCCTACCAGGAATGGGTAGCCGGGGGAAAGAAGACTATACTTGATAAGGCAAAAGAAAGGACAGAGGAAATACTTTCTACCCATAAGCCCGATCCCCTTACAGATGAGCAGGAAAAGGATGTCGAGTCTATACTCAAGGAAGCTACAAAATATTATAAGGAAAAAGGATTGATATAAATATGTTTAATATATTAGAAGGAGGTTTGCATGATTAACTCAAAAACCCTCGATCCCTACCCGGGAGAACCTGATATCCAGAGGCTCCTGGATGCATTTAAGAGAAAACCGGTAGACAGGGTACCTAATTTCGAGGTCCTCTATGAAGACCAGCATGTGGAAAAGTTCCTGGGCCGTTTTGCCGGAAATACTTTAGCCTATGGAGGAGACCCTGCTAAGGGTGCTGATGCTGAACAGGGTCGGCCGATGTATCCAGATGACTATTTGGACCTGTGCGAGATCATAGGCCAGGATGCCCTGCTGTTTGATGCCGGACTTTGGACTCCTTACAGGAGGAAAGACGCCGACGGAAACCTGGTTCCGGCTTATGGGCGGGATGTCAAGACCAGGGCCGACTATGAAGAGCTTATCCTGGATTCAGACGGGCAGATAGCAGATGTAAAAAAATACCTGGCTGAATACAAGGAAGCTATCAAAAAAAGAAACTCCAAGATAGGCGTGGGCGGCCTATACGGCTGCATATCCCAGACACTTTATGAATTCGTAATAGGCATGAATGACTTTATGATGATGGCTTATGAGGACAGGGACCTTGTAGAAGAGATGCTGGAAGAATCCACAGTTCATTTTGTAAAGACCACCCAGGCCCTGATAGACGGTGGAGCAGACTTTATATGGCCCGCAGATGACATAGCTTTCAAAACCGGGCTTTTCCTGCCTCCGAAACTCATGAAGGAGATATGGGTACCCCGTATGGCAAGGATCTTTGAGCCAGCTGTAAATGCAGGCATCCCTATCATGTTCCATTCGGATGGAAATGTAGAAGATATAGTAGAAGACCTCATTGATATGGGACTTGACTGCTTAAACCCCATGGATCCCTATGGTGTGGACTATGCCGACTATAAGAAACGGTATGGGGACAGGCTGTGCCTTTCCGGAAATGTAGACATCGAATTTCCCCTGTCAAAGGGAACCCCTGAAGATGTAGATGCAGATGTAAAAAAGCATATGGAGATCTTAAAACCGGGAAATGGATATGTGGCTACCGTGTCCCACTCAGTAGTAAACTATATTCCCCATGAAAATGTAATAACATATTTAAATGCAATCCATAAATACGGAAGGTATTAAAAGAAAGGAAAGATAATATGGCGATACTTGATGATATTTACAAAGCTACCACAGAGGGCAACTATAAGGATATGGAGGAGCTGGTCAAAGCTGCAGTGGACAGTGGAGAGCACCCAAATGATATCGTAAATAAAGCACTGTCTCCTGCCATGATAGAAGTGGGGGATAAATTCGGCACCGGCGAGCTATATATGCCTGATATGCTGCTCTCCGCCAAAGCAATGCAGACAGCTATGGGAGTACTAAAGCCGCTTTTAAAGGGCGATGAAGCTCTGGTGGAAAAGGGTACGGTTGTAATAGGTACGGTAAAGGGAG
>CAZIWL010000172.1:5596-8424 GCA_964542755.1 uncultured Anaerolineales bacterium | reverse complement strand
AGTCTAGCAGGGCCTGGTGACGAGCGTGTGGCAGAGGCGTCACAAGCTCACCATGATCTGTTACAGCTCTGCGACAATGGCAGTCCGCTACCAGCGAAGATGCTCTCTCAGCTGCATCGATCCCACGCAGGCGCCCTGTAAGCTGTCCACCGGCACGGAGCTGATCGCTGCGGAGTCCTGACGGGGAGCTGCGCCGCCCTTGTGACCGAGGATCGCGGTCCCAAGGGCAGCCCTGTATCCTTCCCCCATCGCCACCCTAGATGTGAACCCGCCAGTGGATCTGGCCACAAGAAGACGCGTCCGTCCAGGAATGGCTCCCACCTGGGAGAATGCGTCTCCCGACCAGAATCGAGAAGCCATTCCTGGACGTGTATGCCTCTTTCAGTGGAGCAGGCAGCACAGCGGCCTTTGTGCACTCACTCCGGACTAGGCAGTCTCGCCAGTGGGTCCAATCGAGAAGAGCTGGATGACGACGTGCCACGCCCCGTCGAGGCCCAGTGGGCGGTAGCGACGGTGGCTGGCGGCGTCGTACATACCTACCTGGAGCTCGCACCCCCCGACCGGGAGCTCTTCAGGCAATGGCACGGCGAACTGGTCGCGAACCACTTCGTTAGGTTCCCAGCTCGTGGCCGGGAATTCGCCGTTACCTGGAATCGCATCGCGTTGTGCAATAAGGCGGCCCTCATCGCAGACCAGATGTGCAAACACCGTGACCTCTACCTCGATTCGATCCTCGGCGCGCCACTCAAGCGCCAGGCGCAGGGGTTCTCCCGGTTCGGGGTCACCGACGACACCACCCGCCACAAGCTCAATGCCGTTCTCGAAAACGACGTTGACTGGCTCGAGGGACGATTCGCCAAGCCCAGCCACGTACTGCTTCCGCTCCAGCGCTCCAAAGGTTTCCGCGGGGGCAGGATAGAGGCGGTAGAGCTGCCGCTCCAGCGACGCCCGTACCCACTTCGCCGTTTCGCCTCTGGCCTGGCCGACCAGCACGACGTCTACCAACCCGCTGTGCGGCAGCGCCTCTCCCACGGTAGCCTGAACTGCCCCATAGGTGAGGTCATCATCAATGGCGAGCGGGACCAGGTCGTGGTGGATGCGCTCCGCCAGATCAGGCGCATAGCCGGCCGGAAAGACCGCCACGGTGCGTGGGCCCGGCTCCTCACCAAGGCGACGGGCCAATGCGTCGATAGCCTCCGGAGCGATCTGCGGGCCGGCGTCCGCCACAGCCGTGTGCTCCCCGATGCCGGCCGCCAGCTCGGTCAGGCGGGCTTGATCGAGGTATGCAATCGCCTCCACGTCGCCGAACTTGGTGATCTGGAACCAGATCCCGTCCTGTACCCACCGCAGGCGCGTAACGGGGACATCCGGATTCCACGTTGCGGTCGTATCTCCCTCACGTACGACGAATGTCCCTTGTGCAAGCTCTCCGTCTAGTTCCCCCACCTTGACCGGTACGATCGCATGGTCAGGGACCTCATCCCACTGCGACTGGACGAAGCCTTCCCGTGACTGCCTGAGGATAAGGCTGCCACCACCGCCCTGCGCTTCGTACTCAACGCTGACGACGCCATCGGCCACCCGTGCTCCGAGGAAAGTGAACCCTTCAGGCACAAAGGGTAGAGCGGCGACGGCGAATCCGGCTTGCCTTTCTGCCTCGGCCAGGCTGATCAGCGGTGCCGGAGACTCGGACGTGGAGGCCGAAGGAACCGGTGTCGTCATCTGGGAGCGTTGCAGAGGGAACGCGAGATGTTCTGTCCGATCAAAGAACCACGAGGCGCTTTGCGCGAGCGTCCGACCCAAGGGGGTCGCAAAGACCAGCGCCAGGAAGCCCGCGGCGAGGGACATGCCTAGGGCCAAGCGTAGCCTGGGGTAACGCCTCCCTGCATGCGTTTTCGTCTCTCGGCCCGAGATGATTCTCACTCGTCTTTCCCTGTCTACGCTTTGCGCCGCCTCAGCCTCGATGCTCGCCCGCAGTGTCTGGCGAAAGCTCTCGTCCACCGGGGGCGATGCATTGGCCACCGTGGCCGCAAAGCCAAAGCGTTCCTCCTTGGCGTGTCCGTGCTCCAGCCTCTCGACGATAGCGCCCTCAATGGTGTCCGGGGACAGAAGGAAAGAGCGATGTGCCTTATGTCCCGAGGTGCCGCCCTGTCTGTGCTGTCTCTCTTGCCCGTTCCTGTTCATACGTTTACCTCCTCCACGATCTGCAATGGGGTCTGTGCTGCGTATCTCGCCCGTAGATCCCGTAGGCCGCGACTCAGATGTGATGCTATCGTGCGCTCGTCCAGATCCAGGATGTCGGCGATCTCTTTGTTGCGCAGGCCACCGAAGAATCTGAGGGTGATGACCTCCCGCCGCCGGGGTGATAGGGTTTCGATCAGGGACCGCATCTGCTGGAAGGTCTCCTGTTGGGTCAGGGCTTCCTCCGGCCGCAAGGCGCAGCTCGTCAACGCCGCGGCGCTCTTCGAACCGTTACCTGACGCCGATTCCCCCGGATTGAGCGCCATCTCGACGATCTCGACCTGCCCGCGCCGACGGTAGTAGTCTACGATACGGTTGTGAGCGATGCGAAAGAGCCAGGCGGCAAACGAGTTCTCGTGACGCCATTTGAAACTCCTTATCCTTCGCATCGCCTTGAGGAAAACCTCGGCGATGATATCCTCGGCATCCTGTTGACCATGCACTCGGTAGCGGACGTAGGCGTGGATGCGTGGGAAGTAGTGGTCGTAGAGGTGCACGAAGGCGCGGGGATTTCGGCGAGCTTCTTGAATGTACGCTCGTTCCGTTTCTGGTTGCATAGCTTCCTCCGGTTGCTAGTTGCGCGTTAT
>CAZIWL010000172.1:0-5496 GCA_964542755.1 uncultured Anaerolineales bacterium | reverse complement strand
CCCACCACAGCGGAGAAGGCTGTACCAATGAGGAATCCGCGGAAGTGAAAGGCATAGTCCTTGTATCCGGCTGCCCCGTCGGTGCTAGGGATCACCACGAACTGGGGCGTCCACGTGCAGAACACGAGCCAATCCAGAATGAGCCAGTCGACGAGGTTGAAGATGAACAAGACGCCGACCCCGTTTGTCATGAGTCGGAGGTACGAGACAGCGCCTCCACTCTGAACCTTCAGCAGGAGCGTGGAGGCAAGTGGGATGGCGAGAAGTAGGATCAAGAATGGCACGCCAAGAATGCGTGACAACGCTTTCTCCTCAGCATTCTTGGGGGGCACAAGATCCTGGATAGCCCGAGGATAATCCTGCAGCCAGATCCGTGGATTGACCCACATCGTGATGGCGATGAAGGCCGATGCGACGAGGGAGAGGATTCCACCATGAACCATGATACGAGGCATAGTCAGACCTCCCAGCTGTGCGCGATACGCGTTCAGCACACCTTGCGACCTGCCGTCCATCTGGGCTCCAGTCTGGTTGGACGGCAGGTCACAAGGTGTGCTGCTCGAACAGCCCGTTCACAACAGGGGCCACACCCCACCTCATCGGGTGGGGTCTGCCCCCGGAGGTATATGAGGGCGGGAGTGCCCTCAGCGACGAGCGAGTTCAATGGCTCTCGAACGAGGCGACGATTTGATCGGCCTCACTCTGCGCAGCCTCCGGGATCTGGATCGCGGCGTAGTCCGCCGTAACCGTATCCTCAAGCCGGATGGAGAAGATCAAGTCGCCGACCTGCGCGTTGTAGGTCAGAAGCTTGACCTTGCCCTCATAGACGAGGGACGTCTTCTCGATCTCCTGACTCAGGAACGTCATGGTGCCCCGGCTCTCACGGTCACCGGCGGGCATGCCGGTCCAGGGGGGCGGTACGTCCTCGTCCTGCCGGCTGAAGGCAATGGCCAGCCGGAGCGTCCCTTGGGAGAGCTTCACCAGGTTTGCTTCCTCCTCGAGGGACCACGCGGGCGGATAGCGAAAGGTGAATGCGTACTGTCCGTTCACGTAGCTCTCCAGGGTCGGCTGCGCCTCCTCTCCGTCCTGGCCGGCGGTTTGTATCAGATCCTTCCGCACGTCGTCAGGCAGGTCCTCGGCGACCTCCAGCACGAGCTTTGCTTCGTCCTCGTGGGGCTGAATCGTCAGGTGTCCCAGGGTCTCCCCGTATCGCAAGACTTGGCTCTCCTCGTCCGATTCAACGACACTGACCATGACGCGCGACATATCCTCCTTGACGAGCCCCACGTCGCCAAGATATGCCGTCTCCGCCTCATAGACCCGGTCCTCGGCATAGGCCGGCGCCACCATGGCGATCCGGGACTGGTGGATGCCCGACCCAAAACTGTACGTGAACAGGAGCTCGGCGCTGCCGTCCTGGTCCAGATCAGCGACCCGCATGGATGTCACACCTCTGCCCCCGACAGCGGTGCCGAGGCGGAGCACGGTCTCGTTACCTATCAAGAAAGTCTCGCCGGCGAAGGGGCCATCACTCACCCTGAAGATTTGGACGGGCAGGTGCTCCCAGACCTCGGGGACAGGCAGTTCCGGCAAGGGGAGGGGAAAGTTCGGGCTGAGATTGGGTTTCTGACTGTGCAGGTACTCGCGGACCATCTCCTCGGCTGCCTCAGGCCTCAGCCGGTCAGGCAGGGCCTCGGAGCTGTCTATCTCCACCGTCACGGTGTTGGCAGGGATCTGAACCGGGCCGAGATCATCCAGCGTGGTAGCCATCTCATCTTCGGATCTCGCCACGTGTGAGATCTTGGGCGAGAGAAACTGGATGGTGTAGGTACCGGCCTGCGAGAAATCGTAGGCTGTCGCCAGGTCGACCTGTGCAGACGCGGCCGCTCCAGGCTCCAGCAGCACGTAGTCGTCCGGTGATGGAGCGGCTCTTGTGGCCAGGATGCCTTCGTACAGAAGGACCTCGCCATTGCGTTCCACGTGGAAGATCTTCCCCGCGATTCCCTCTAGCGGTGTGTACCACGTGAGGACATACAGCTGCGTATCGGCGTTGTTGGTCAGGGTGAATCTCAACGGCATTGTCTCGCCGGTCGTCAGCGTAGTCGGGGCCTCAATCGTCGCGGTAAGGTCTGTCTCTGTGGCTATTGTCACCTCGCTGGACGAACCTGGCGTGCAACCAACCGTTGCGGACAACAGCACCAGGCGTGCCAGCAGGCAGATTCTGACGTCTCTGACCATGACTGAATTCTCCTTTGTCCTTCGTGCTAAGTGATTAGCAGCTTTGTCTCCCGACGTACGGAATCTCAAGATATCTTTCCTACCGAACCTACAGTGTGACTAGCGGGGCACCCATTTCACGGCGTCGAAGGCGATCAAGCGCGACACGTAGGGCTCATAGGTGACGTCCGAGAGCGACACACGGTCTTCGCTAGGTGATCCGGCGAACCAGTAGGTGCCGAGCGAAACCCAGCGATTGCCATTGGCTGACTGGTCTACGAGACGGAGCGTATGGCCGTCGCGGTGGGATACCCAGTAGCGCGCCCTGGAGCTGGTGGTATAGCGATCGGGGATGTGGACGAAGACCTCGTAGCGCCCCGCCGCAAGATCAGGGGACCAACGCGCCCAGTTGTAGTTACTGCGTCCCCAGTCGTTGTTCCGGGTCCAGGTCAGGTGGCCGCCATAGCCCTCGCCCGCCGTGCGCCAGCCGGTGGGCGAACCGCCTTTCGTGAAGCCGGGATCGGTGTCGTCAACGATGATGCCATTGGGCGATGGGTCCTGGCCCTGGCGCGCCCACGTGAGTCGTGCTGCCGCCACCCCGCCGTTCTCATAATACGCCATCTTCAACGCGACGTCCCCCTGCAGGTAGATCGTGCCCGAGCGGGATGCGAGAGCCTGGTCGGCCCAGTTGTCGATCAGCAAGTGTTGGTTTACCCACAGACGCACGCCGTCGTCGGTGGCAGCCGTGAAACGGTAGGTGCCGGGCTCGAAATAGGCCGTACGGGTCCACCGCACCGAGAAGCGGTCGTTCGGGATTTCGCGGGCGGGCGATCGGTAGCCCCAATCGAAGTCGATCTGAGCGTCCCCGAGGACCAGCCGCGGCACGCCGCTCAACGAGACGTTGTCGAAGTATTCACCACGCCAGACGTCCGGAGGAACCGAGGTGGGCTCCCACGAGACCTTGGCCACCGCGCCGCCCATGTTCTCGTAGTAGTCAACCTTCACCAGGTGATGGCCGTCCGTCAGCGAGACATCGGCGGTGAACGTCTGAGGGGCGTGATCGTACCATCGATCTATGATGCGGTCGTCGTCCACGTAGACGCGAATGCCGTCGTCGCTGGTGGCGGTGAAGCGGTAGGTGCCTCCCGACAAGTCGATGTAGCGTGTCCAACGGGCGGAGAAGCCGTCGGCATTGACGCCGCTGTGCGGTGCGCCAAGGCCCCAGTCGTGGTTCAGTACGTCATCGGTGCCCGTCACGACTGGTGGGCCGGAGAGGGTTGTGTTGTTCCAGTACGCGATCTGCCAGAAGGGCGCCGTGTGCTGCGCTCGGGGCGGGTCAGGCGCTTGCGCTCGAGCCGGTCCTGTCACCATCAAGGCGATCGTCAGGGCGGCTGGAAGGGACCACAGTTTCCAAGACATGCGCTACGTCCTCCTGTGTGATACTCTTGTCAGGGTCTCCGTGGAGATTCCTGTGCGTTGCCAAGAGTGTAGCCGCCACGTGTCACGAGCGTATGGCGAGGCTGTCATTGCTTGGAGACATTTGGTTACGATTCCGCAACATAGCTCAACACAGTGAGGAGTTGGTGCTGGCTGGCGCTCGAGGGCTCTGCAATCCCATCTGGGTGTGCGCAAATTCCCCATCCAGCCGTTCGAGGGTGCCCTCACCCGCGAATCCGGCTCAAGGTCTCGGGCACAGATCGTGTGGGAAGGTCGGTTTCTGCCACATCTATCGATCGGTCACTTGCTCTCTCGTGACCCGTCCTTTTCGCTTTTCTCACGTGCGCGAATGAGCGATACTAGGGGCAGACCCAGATCCCGGATGCGGGCCAGGATCCCGTGCAGGGCCGATTGGTCCCGCACCGGTCCGGTGAGCAGGGTTTCATCACCGTGTTGGGTGATGGTCAGGCCCTCGAACCAGTCCGACCACGATTGGTCGAGGATGCCTTCGACCCTGATCCGGTAGATTCGCGGTTTCCGAGCTTCGCGTCCGTCAGTCATTGGCTGCGCCTCCTAGGTCCAGCCCCTGTGCCAGTCGGCGGACCTGGTCGTGAGCGGTGCCGGAGTTCGGGGCCGCTGCCCCGCGCGATCAACACCGCCGCAAGGACGACTAGGCCGCTTACCAGGGGAGCCACGGCGCCCTGCGCTCCAGCAACGGCCGTGTTGAACGCGCCGTGCCAGAGCGTCGTGACCAGAACGCTTCCGCCCGTGCTGTTGTACAGCCAGGTGAGTATCAAGGCACCTGACATGATGCTGACCGTGAAGGCCACCATGCCTAAGAGAGTCAGCTCATAGTTGTAGAAGAACTGGGGCAGGTGCCAGAGTGCCCAGAGTCCGCCCAATATCAGGGTGGCCGATCGGGCGCTCCGATTCCTTTGGAGACGAGGCAGCGCAAAGCCCCGCCACCCGGTCTCTTCTCCCAATCCAAACGTCAAGGTCCAGACGATCCAGCCGGCCAACCAGCCCAGGTTGGGGAACTCTGAGATGTGTCCGAACTGACCGAAATCCGGCCATTCGCCGATCCAGGTACGGACGATGACTGCAGACACCAGGAAGAGCGCAGCCGGACTGAGAACAGCAACAGAGAGCCACCCGATCCCAACCTGCCAGCGCGACATTCGATCCAGCAGATCACGGAGCCCAAGCGTACCCCGAGTCACTCGTGTGACGACAAACGCCGCCAGCATGGGGCCATAGGCCCCGAGAAAATGCAGGCCAGCTGGGAGGGTTACATCCAACAGACCCTGAGCCGAAAGAGCCAGTGGGATGTGGATGATCCAGGTGATGGCGTAAGCCAGCCCGAAGTAAGTGGCCAGTGGGTATTTTCTGACAAACATGGTTGCCTCCTAGTTGCTCGTGCATAGCATCAAGGCCGGGAATCACTGTCCGTGAAGGTGTCTCTGAAGTCGCAGTACACCGCACCTTCGGCAATGACCTGTGTCCGCTTGAACTCCACGTTCTGGGGCAGGTACTTGTCCACGTGCTCGTCTCCGCGACAGATGACTGGGTCCAACTCGGGTGCTCCTTCCTGGTTGAGATACTTCACGAGACCCCAGCGGGTCACATTTGAAGCCGTAGAAGAGATCGCCTTGTCACTTCACCATCTTAAACCGTTGACCGTCAGGCTCGTCGCCCTTGTTCGATGACCGGAACCACCACCGGCGGCACGGCCGATGCAACAAGGGAGTGGCCCAGACTTTGTGCGCGATCAAGCGCTTGAACTGTCCGTCCATCCAATTGTTCACGAACGCTTGCACCAGAGCGAGTTTCTCATCCTGCGGC
>CAZIWL010000171.1:0-8602 GCA_964542755.1 uncultured Anaerolineales bacterium | reverse complement strand
CAACCGCCCTGTCGTCCCCAAGAGAAAGGGTCAAAGGATGCCGGGTATGAGCATGGCTTTTCCCTTGCGATACTCCTGGTACAGGCGGCCGAACTTCTCTCTCATCGACCTCTCCTCGCTCTTGGACTCAAGCCACCAGAGCGGCACGAAAGCGCCTAGAACTGCCAGGTGGACCCAGCTGAAAAAAACCAGCCCAAGGCCCAGAGCCAGCAGGAGGGCGCTGGCGTAGATGGGGTGTCGGATGACGGCATAGGGGCCAGTGGTCGCCATCCGGCCGGCATCAGTTGCCTTCGTACATACTATGCTAGCGGAGATCCAGAGCGCAATGGCACCGCAAAGGCACGCGCCTCCGGCGGCAAGCACAAGCACACTCTGGGCGAAGAATCCCTCCCTCCCGGACACGAACTGGGCTGCCAGCAGGGCCAATCCGAATCCGGGGCGCAGCAGAACGTGGAGGATATGCTCGGCTGTGCTGCCTTGTCCCATAGGATACCTCCTCCATGCAGGCCGGACGGTTCGTGGATCTAGGGGATGGCCGCGAAGGCCTCCAGCGGGCCGTAGGCGACCCCGACCATGCTGGGCCCCGTGTGAGCACCCAGCACCAGAGAAATCGAACCCAGCGGAAGCCACGTACAATCGAAGAGCCGATCCAAGTGGTCCCGCAGCATGACTGCCCCCTCCGGGTTGTTGGAGTGGAGCACCTGGGTACGGAGAGCGCTGCCAGGCGCCAACTGGCTGGTCGCGTGCTCGGCGACCTTCTGGACTGCCTTGCCGAAAGTACGAGCCTGTCCAAGCTGGACGTACGTGCCGTGGACTTTCTCGACACCGATGAGGGGCTTGATATTGAGGAGCGACGCGATCAAACCCTTCATATGGCTGATACGCCCGCCGTGGATGAGATACTTCAGTTCCTTCAGCGTGTACAGGCTCTCTGTCGCGGCCGAGATACCCTCCATGAGGGCCAGGATACGCTCCTTGGCCCAACCTGCCCGGGCTGCCCTGGCCGCAGCTTCCACCTGCCAGCCTGACGCTGCTGAGAGTGTCTTCGTGTCAACGTGCGTAATCTTCGCCCCAGGCACCAGCGTGGCGCCCGTTCTGGCTGCTTCGAGGGTTCCGCTCAACCCCGAGGATATGTGGACTGAGAGAATCTCGGAGCCCCGCGAGGCAATCTGCTCGTAGACCTCGGCGAAGTCGCCGGGCGATGGCTGGGATGTGGTGGGTAAGCCCTCTGCCACCGAAAGGTGCGCATAGAACGTGTCTGGTTCGATGTCCACCCCCTCGCGGTAGCTCGTACCGTCAAGGGTCACGACGAGGGGGATGACGTGGATGCCCAGAGCCTCGAGTTGCTCCGGGGACATCCCTAAGTCCGTCCCGCTGTCCGTAACGATCTCCATACCTCCTCCTTGGTGAGCCGCTGCTCGTATGCTTGATTGTCCCGAGTCTTGTCGTCTGATCCAACATGTCTCCACGGACCCGTGTCTGCCGTGGCAGCGCTGGTCACGAGATGCTTGCCACAGCGTCTGCCGCACGCCAGGGAGTGGCCCCCAGTGCATCGCTCAAACTGTTCTGAAGACGGCGTCTTGGCCCCCCCCGGACGGCGGTGGGCAAGGACTGACGGGTCACGTTCTTGCGCGCAAGAATGACCCTGATGCCTCAGCGGGGACAGACGGGCCGAATCGCAACTCTGAGACCGAAGTATACGTCGGATCTCTGGGAACGGCAACGTGTGGGGTTCGCCGGGCGCCGTAGGCCCATGGGTGCTGCTGCTCACAGAGATGCGGGCCACTGAAGGACGACGAGCAGAAGCACGATCAGCGCGTTGAGGAGCAGCGCGATCAGGCCCTGATCATTCAACCGCTGCAGACGTCCGTCCCAGAAGATCAGGACCATGACCGCCGAAAGGGCAGTGGAGGCGAGGACTGGCGAGCGCCACCAGGATTGGTGCAGAAGAGACGCCCCGCCGCCGATCACGAAACCCGCAGTCGCCAAGATGCAACATCCCGTCGCGAGCGCTCTCGTGACGCCGTCGCCCAGAAGGACCGAGAAAGCCCAGGAGTTATCGGGCCATTTCATATCCGGTTGGAGCTCCAGCATACGCTGGCTGTGGGCGGCGTAGAGAAGATGGACCAGGCCGTGCAGGGCCAGGAAGGCACCGAAGGCGATTCGAATCACACCAATTCCCTCTCTCCGAAGCAGGGTCTCTCGCGGGCGCTGGTTTCCTGTCTATCCACGCTATGCCTGTCCTCCCTGGCACGGTATGCGTCGGCTATAACGGGGCTAGCGTCGATCGCCCGATGGCTACCAGAGCGGCGAGGGCGAAGAGGACGACGGCGAGGTACAGGTTCGGATCCTCTCGGCAGCGCAGATGAAAGACCACGGAGATGAGCTGCAACGCCGCCAGGCCGGAGGCAGCGGAAGGGACTACCCAGGGCGGAACGTGCAATACGAGCGGGGTCAACAAGCCCAGCGCGCCGACGAGCATCATGATGGACGAGCCGACCAGGACGGGCTTGGCCGTCCGACCCATAGACTCCACGCCATGGCCCAGTGCGGGCTCTCCGTGGCGGGCACCATGGGTCGAGGCTGCGGTCAGCAGCTTCAGGACCAGCACCCCTTGGACGATCCAGAGGAATGTGTGCACGATGCTCCTTGGTAGTACCGATCGACCTAAACGGCTATCCCGCATAGCGTATGGGATTTCGCCTCACCGAAATCCGACATAGCTCCAAGCACGTGGCGCAAGTGCTAGTCTACAACAGATGCGGGGAAAATCAACCCGCGGTAGCACTCGCGCTCTCAGAGTGCAGACGTCACCGGCTGGCGCGCCGCGGGTGGGTCAGTATAATGGTTAGGTAATGGTTGTCCACCCCCGCGGGTGTTACCTCCCACGACAGGAGAAGGCATGGATATTCAGATTGCGCTCGTTCTCGGTACGGTCATTGCTGCCTTGGTGCTGTTCTCTATCGAGAAGATACCGGTCGACGTCACCGCGCTGGGGATACTGCTCTTTCTGATCATCACCAGACTCCTCCCTCCAGAGGAGGCATTCATGGGCTTCGGCAGCGAAGTCGTGGTCATGATGCTGGGTCTCTTGGTCTTAGTGGCAGCTCTGACGCGCACCGGCGTCACGGACACGGTAGGTCGGATCCTTCTCAGTCGCACGGAGGCAAGCCCCCAGGGTCTTCTGCTGGCGGTGATGGTGATTGCCGCCGTTGTGGGGGCTTTCATGAGTAACACCACGGCTACCGCGTTCTTCCTGCCCATCGTGATCACCATGGCCCGACGGCGCAGCCTGAGCCCGGCGCGTTTCCTGATGCCGCTGGCCTTCGCCTCCATCCTGGCGAGCTCCATCTCCCTCATCAGTACGTCGACCAACATCGTCGTCAGCGGGCTGATGCAGGACCTCGAGATGGCGCCGATCGGAATGTTCGAGCTTGCCCCCGTCGGGATTCCAATTGCCGTCGTGGGCATTGCCTACATGTACCTCGTGGGCAGGCGCTTGGTGCCTGACCGCATTCCTCCGGAGGAGATCGAGCAGATCAACGTCCGGCTCTATCTGACGGAGATCCTCGTGCCTGCGGAATCCGAGCTGGCGGGCAAGACCCTGCGGGAATCGGCTCTCGGATCGGAGATGGACCTGAAGGTATTGCGGATTGTGCGGGAGAGCACGCGACATATGGTGCCGCGAGCCTCGACGCGCCTCGAGGAGGGCGACGTGATGCTGGTTGAAGGTAGCCGCGAGAGCATCTTGGACGTCAAGGAGGAGGCAGCCCTCGAGATCAAGGCCGACGTGAAGTTTCCGAGCGAGGCCGTCGATGTGGACGAGATGGGGCTCACGGAGGTGATGGTACTGCCGAATTCCCCGCTGGTCGGCCGGACCCTCCGAGGACTCGATTTCCGGGATAAGTACGGCCTGCAGGTGCTGGCGATTAACCGTCAGGGGGAGACACTGGCGCGCAAGATGAGCCGTGTGCGGTTTCAGGTGGGCGACGTCCTGGTGGTACAAGGGCGGGAGAGCAGGATCGACCGCCTGGAACGGCAGAACCTCTTCCGGCGGCTCAGCCTGCCCGGCGTATCCGTCAAGCGCCGCCGTCGCGCTCCTATCGCACTGTCCATCTTCCTCGGCGCGGTACTGGTGGGCAGCTTCAAGATCCTGTCTCTGCCGGTGGCGATGCTGCTGGGGGCCGTGCTGGTCTTTGCGACGCGGTGCATCACGCCGGAGGAGGCGTATGGGCGCGTCCGATGGCAAGTGTTGATTCTGATCGCCGCGATGCTGGGCCTTGGAACCGCGATGGAGCTGACGGGTACTGCCAGTTACCTTGCGGATCAGATCGTACGCGCGGCTGGAGACGCCAGCCCAGCCTGGCTCCTCTCGGCTTTCTTCGGGTTGACAGTACTGCTCACGCAACCGATGTCGAACCAGGCGGCGGCTGCCGTGGTCCTGCCGGTGGCGGTTCGCACCGCTGACCAGCTAGGCCTTAACCCTCGCAGCTTCGCGATGATGATCGCGCTGGCCGCCAGCTGCTCCTTCCTGACTCCATTGGAGCCGGCGTGCCTCCTCGTCTACGGGCCTGGTCGGTACAAATTCGTGGACTTCTTGAAAGTCGGTGCGATACCCACAGTGCTGATCTACGGTCTCTGCATTGCCCTGGTTCCGGTGCTCTGGCCGGTCTGAGACGCCTGTCGGGGCCTATCGGGTCGGACCCCGGGCGGGGGCGGTGGAGCACGGCGATCTTGTCCACACTGCTCTTCCCACGATCAACTTGTTCGCTCCTGCCGGCCGTCGAGACGTGGGGGCTCCTGTCGAAGAGCACCTGACTGTGGTGAACAGATAGGGCGGGCTTAAGAGCAAGGTCACCGAGGGGAAGCCGGTCGCTTGGAACGCTGCCGAAGACCCGGGTCGTATCGAACCCCACCGGTACTCCTCGTCCTGGCCCTCCTGGGGGCATTCCATTTATGCCCAGCGGTTTCAGTCCGCCGGGTTTTCTGAGGACGCGCAGCGAAAGCCGTAGGTCCAGCTGGGATGCACCCCGTACCGGGATGTGCAGCGGCACTTCTCTGGGCCCCCTCCGGCGTTGGCGATAGGTGCCCGATGCACTTTCTGCTCCCCGCTGGGTGGACCGGTAGGGTTAGCTGCCGGGGAGCGCGCGTACGCGTCGACCGCAAACCAATCCGCGACCCACTCTGCTGCGTTGCCCGCAACATCGAGGAGGCCGTAGGGGCTAGCGTCGCCTGGGAAGCTCCCGACTGGAGCTGTGAACCCATAGCCGTCTGCGTCCCCGCTCAGATTAGCCGCGTTTTCCCGAAACTCGTCTCCCCACGGCCACGTGCGACCGTCGGTCCCGCGAGCGGCCTTTTCCCACTCGGCCTCTGTCGGGAGCCGAACGCCGGCCCATCTGCAGTACGCATTGGCCCCTTCCCAGTCTACGATCGCCGGTTGATCTTCGGCATTGAAGTTCGCATCCTGCCATGCCCGGGGCTCACGGCACGCCCCCTCATCCAAGCAGCGTCCGTACTGTCCGTTCGTCACCTCCAAGCGATCTATCCAGTAGTCGTCGAGTTGAACGAGGTGGGCCGGCTTCTCCGGGGGGAAGGGGCTGGCGTCATCGCCCATCAGGAAGGCTCCCGCCGGGATACGAACCATCTCCGCTGCGTCTGCCGCGCGAAAAGCGATCTCCGGCTTGTCCTCCCCGGCTTCGATCGGCCGGGCCGTGGGCGTAGAGGCCGCGTCCGATGGCCCCGCCGTCGGCGCCCCAAGGACCGCGGCGGTTGGTTCGTCGGCCCGGCCGCCTGCCAGGCCGCAGGCGAGCGTTTGGATCCCTACCAGGACGATTGCGGCAAGGGCGACTGCGCGTCTCACGATGACCTCCTTCTTCTGCGGTGCGAGCTGTTCGGCGGCGGCGTGGGTCGTCGCCGGCCGCTGCGTGTGGGATCGCCGCGCGGCGCTCAGGTCCTCTGCTGAGCGCTCTAAGGGAGATTCGGGGGGAGGGGAAGGAGTCGTTGAGTGAAGCGCCGCGCTCTGAGCATTGTACACCTGGTTGCGGCAGGAGACAACGTGCGGAAGGGTAGGAAGTGGTGCAAGACGCCGCGGCGTGTCTGGTTGATCGCCGGGGCCAGCGGGTGGGGCCAGAGTGTACGCAATGTCGTCGCACACGGCAAGAAGCCGGCTGGCTCCGCAGCATCGGGAGCGGCCGGCTTCCTCGTCTTCCGGGTTTAGGCTCTGGGCGGCCCCATAGGCATCCTGACTGCCCTAGTTCGCGCTTGCAGCCCCTGGTTGTCCTACCGCGGCCAGGGCGGAAGGATAACGGTGTCGACCACGTGGATGACCCCGTTTGAGACCGCGATGTCGGGGATAATCACCTTCGAATCATCGTTGACGTAGAGGCTGCCATCATAATACTTCAGCCCGGCGATGTCGCCGTTCGCCATCGTGATGTCGCCCTGCATTCCCTTCGCCTCAGCGGAGCTTACCTCCGTCGTCAAGACGTGATAGAGGAGGATATCCGTCAGCTCCTCCTTCGAGAAGGCGCTCGCCACGTTGTGTGCATTAAGGTCCAGCTTCGCAAACGCTGCATCTGTGGGCGCAAAAACGGTCCATTCTCCACTCTGGAGGGCGTCCACCAAACCGGCCGCCTGCACCGCCGCCACCAGCGTGGTGAAGCGTCCATCCGAAACTGCTACGTCCACGACGGTCGTGCCACCACCAGCCGCCGGCTGCGTGGACTGTGCCTCTTCCGTCCGTGGCCATGGACCCAGGATCACCGTGTCGACCACGTGGATGACGCCGTTAGCCGCCATGATGTCCGGAATGACGACCTTTGAGTCGTCGTTTAGGTAGAGGTCGCCCTCATAGACCTTCAGGCCAGCGAGCTGTCCATTCGCCATGGTGATGTCTCCGAGCATCGTCTTCGCTTCCCCGGAGTCAACCTTGACTGGAAGCACGTGATACAGGAGAATGTCGGTCAGGTCCTCCTTGGAGAACGCACCCGCGATGTTCTGCTCGTTCAGACCCAGCTTGGCGAAGGCGGCATCCGTCGGCGCGAAAACCGTCCACTCGCCACCATCAAGAGCCTCCACCAGTCCAGCGTACTGGACGGCCGCGACCAAGGTATCGAATCTGCCGTCGGACACAGCGATATCTACGATCGAAGTGTGCCCCGCTGCCGCCACCGGCCCTACAGCGAGGAGAAGTCCAACTACAACGGCCAACAGATTCCTTCCAAACGTCTTCATGATGCTTTGCCCCCTTCTTTCAACGCACCAGGTGAGCTCCCGCCCCCCGGCCCCCATTTCGGGTCCTAGTTCGTACCTTACGATCTAGCGAAAACTACGCTCTTATCCCTTACCAAGTCTGCTTTGTTACCTTTACAAATAGTATAACATAATATGGGCGACTTGTCAAGTGTTTGTCAATGAATTGGGAAAATTGGTCGGCAATAGGGGCATCCGGGCCGGCCCTGCGGCGTGCTCCGGTTCCTGTGGACGACGAGAGGCCGATGCGCGGCGGCGCGTCGCGGGACAGAGCTGGATGGGTCGGCTGGGGGCAGCGGGAAATAGCCCCGGCTTGGAAGGCCCGTCACGGGCCACGCGGGTAATCTACCGGCGGGTAAGGCTCCGCTCCGCGGGTGCTTCAATAGGATGGACTCGCAGAATGGGCTGGCTGGAGAGCCCGTCAGAGAGAGAAGGGCGGCTCGGCGAGATGCGTGCTGCCCGGGGAAACCTTCCGAAGGTCGTCGACCGAAAAGCTCAGGTGGAGCGGAGGCGGAGTGCGAGCAGCCTGATCAAGACGATGCCCATACCGGCGAGGGCGCCGACGACCCCGAGCACGACGACCGCCACACCGGTCGCAAGGAAGCAGCGCTGCCCAACGACCAGCTGCCACACGCGCCCGTCCTGGTCGACCGCGTAGGCAAACACCGGTGCCGGGCACCATTCTGCGGGTGGCTGGACCTCTCGGCAGTACGCGAGGGCGCCGGCGGCCTCCTCAAGCGCCTGTCGGTGCCCCTGCTGGCAGGGTTCGTCCTCCGTGGGGCCCGGGGGCCTGCCGGCTTCCCATGTGCGATTCCCGGCGGACCAGACGTAGCGGTAGATCATCCCGTCGGACGTGCGGACCACGGGCACCACCTCGAAGAAGCGTTCCGTCTCGATGCCTAGGATGGCCTTGGCCTCATCTGGGCCTGGCAGGGGGATGGGGGGCTCTTGAGACAGCGTCTGGCGTGCCCAGGAGAGGAGACAGGAGAGGCTGGCGCACGCCACGGTGCATGACACGATGATCACCGCGGACGAGAGGAGCTTTGAGCGCTTCAGTGACATCGTGTCTCTCCCGCAGGACCTGGAGGCGTCCTGTTTCCCTCCCTCCGAGCGCGCTCAACGATCCGCAGATGAGCGTCCAGGGCGCTGTTCGCGAACTCCAAGCATTCGCGCTCTGTCCCCTTCTTGAAGATCCGGTAGCCGTCCTCCCCCTGGAAGTGGGCGAAATCATAGTCTGACGCCTCCAGAGCCTCCTCCAACGACCGTCCGTCAAGCATACGATTCAACTCTTGGCTCTTGCGGCGGCGCGCTTTCAGCTGCTTCCTTCTTTCGAAGACACCAAGGATGGCTG
>CAZIWL010000170.1:0-8615 GCA_964542755.1 uncultured Anaerolineales bacterium | reverse complement strand
AAGCGGTATTTCCTCGAATACCAGCCGATGAACTACGATTTCACCATCCCTTTGGGTCAAGCTGATGCCCTATCCTGTCACGACTCGCCCAGTGAGGAGAACTGGACGGTAACCCTGGCCGACACCGGGCTCGAGACGGACAAAGGGTCCCGAATCTACAGGGTGGCGAAGTATATCGAGAGTGACCGGTTCTTTGTCACGTACGGGGACGGCGTCGGCGATGTCGATCTAGACAAGCTCCTGGCGTTCCACCGTGATCATGGGCGCCTGGCAACGGTGACGGGCGTACACCCACGATCTCAGTACGGCATCCTCGAGCCCAATGAGCAGGATCAGGTCGTAGGCTTTGGGGAGAAGCCGGTTCTGGACCATTGGATCAACGCCGGGTTTATGATCTTTGAGCGGGCCGTTCTCGACTATCTCGGCGGGAGCGACGACGTCAACCTGGAGCGCGAGACGCTGCCCCGCCTGGCTGCCGATGGGGAGTTGATGATGTACCGGCACGAGGGCTTCTGGCGATCGATGGACACGTTCAAGGACGCTGTGGCCCTGGATGCGATATGGCGCGAGACCGCGCCCTGGAAGACGTGGGGGTGAGGGCGGCCATGTCAGCAGAAGAGCGAAAAACCCACCGCGGGCGACCGGTATCCGTTGACGGGACGCAGGATGTCCTGGGCTCCTGGTTGACTCAGCATAGTCGATCAAGAGATTCAGCGTACTGGCTCGATCGGCCAGTCCTCGTCACGGGCTGCACAGGCATTCTGGGCTCCTGGTTGACCATCGCGTTGGTCGACGCCGGGGCCGCCGTCACCGGGCTCATCCGAGACGAGGTGCCCTTCACCCACCTGCGGCGGTCAGGCTACCAAGACCGGATCCGCGTGGTGCGGGGGGACGTCACTGACTACGCGTTGGTCGAGCGCGCTCTCAACGAGTACGAGATCGACACGATCTTCCATCTGGCGGCCCAGACGATCGTGCCCATCGCGAATCGCGCTCCGCTCTCCGCGTTCGAAACGAACATCAAAGGCACATGGACGGTGCTGGAGGCTGCCCGGCGGTCGCCGAAGACAGAGTGCACCATCGTCGCCTCCTCCGACAAGGCCTACGGCGAGCACGAAGATCTGCCCTACACGGAGGACGTGCCCCTGCGGGGATGCTATCCCTACGACGTCTCCAAGGCGTGTGCAGACCGGATCGCCCGGTCCTACGCGGTTACCTACGGCATGCGGGTGAGCGTCACGCGCTGCGCCAATTTGTACGGGGGCGGCGATCTCAACTGGAGCCGTCTGGTGCCCGGGACCATACGGAGTGTACTCCGCGGGAGACGACCCGTGATACGCTCCGACGGTACCCTGCTGCGAGACTATCTCTACATCCCCGACGCCGTCGACGGCTATTTGACGCTGGCTGAACAGATGGACATCCCGGATGTACAGGGCGAAGCGTTCAACTTCGGTCTAGATGATCCCAAGTCCGTGATGGACGTGGTGCAGGCGATCATTGACGTCTCCGACCAGCCTACCCTTGAGCCGCTGGTGTTGGGAGAGGCTGAGAACGAGATCCAGGAACAATACCTGGACAGCAGCAAGGCGAGGGAAGAGCTCGGCTGGGCCCCGGAGCACTCCCTTCACGCTGGTCTGCGCGAGACGCTGGCCTGGTATCGCGAGTTCCTCGGCCACGTCAACCTTCAAGCCAGGGAGTCTTGAGCCCCCATCCTTCGGGAGTTCCGACAGTGAGCATCCCTTTCGACTGGGAGCGAAAACGGGTCCTGGTCACCGGGGCCGCCGGATTCGTGGGCCGACACCTGGTTCGGCACCTCCTTGCTAGAGGCGCGCGCGTGTATGCGGGTACGTCACCGCAGGATTGTGCCCAACCACCTAGATGGGAAGGCCAGACGCACGCACTGGCCCTGACGTTCGATATCCGAGACGCGGGGGCAGTCCACGATGCAGTCGAAAAGGCGAGGCCGGACCTGGTTTTTCACCTCGCGGCTGTGGGCGTCACAGACCCGGGGATCGATCCAATGACTGCGCTGACCGTGAATGCCGGGGGCGCCATCAACTTGCTTGAAGCCCTCCGAGGGACGGCCCTGGAGCGGATGGTGATGACGGGCACGTGCCACGAATACGGCGTCTCCGGAGGGGCGGAGCTCGACCCGTTTAGCGCCTACTCAGCCTCGAAGGTAGCTGCCTGGGCCTTTGGACGCATGTACTGGAGAGCGCACGAGCTCCCGGTGGTCACGGTGCGGCCTTTCCAGGTCTACGGCCCGGGCCAGCCCGCGCACGCCCTGATACCCTCGGCCATAGGCGCCGCCCTGCGCGGCGAGGACTTCCCCATGACCCCCGGTGGACAGATGCGGGATTTTGTCTTCGTCGATGACCTGGCACGAGGTATGATGGCGGCCGCCGAGACGGCGGTTGCCGAGGGGCAGAGCCTGGACCTGGGTACGGGGACGGGTGTCCGTGTGCTTGAGGTGGTCGAACACATCTGGGATCTGACGCGGGCGCCCGGAGAGATTCGGGCTGGCGCCCTGCGGTACCGGGAAGCATCGGCCATGCACCTGGTTGCGGACGCCGATCAGACGGCCGGCATGACCGGCTGGCGGGCCACGACGCCCCTGCATGAAGGCCTTCGAGTCACAGTTCGTGCTCTGAAGCTTGGGAGTGATTATCCCTATGACGACGGAATCATCTGAGAAGGACGCAAGTCTCCGTGAGCAGATCCTGACCCTGGTGGCGGAGTACTACCGCCGCGAGCACGCGGGGCAGGGCTTTGTGCCTGGCGAGAGCCGTGTCCACTACGCTGGTCGGGTCTACGACGAGGCGGAGCTACAGGCAGCCGTAGATGCAGCGCTCGACTTCTGGCTCACGGTCGGTCCCCGGACGGAGGCCTTTGAGAGGAAGCTGGCCAGCTTCGTCGGCGTCCGCCGAGCCCTTGCCGTGAATTCCGGATCCTCGGCGAACCTACTCGCGGTGTCCGCCCTCCGATCAAAGCAGATGCAGCAGCCGCTGGAACCGGGGGACGAGGTGATCACGGCCGCGATGGGCTTCCCAACGACCACGGCGCCGATTGTGCAGAATGGGCTGGTGCCGGTCTTCGTCGACTGCGAGATGGGGACGTACAACCTTGATACCAGCCAGCTCGATCGCGCCCTGTCCGACCGCACGCGCGCGATCTTCGTGGCCCACATGCTGGGCAACCCGGCGGATATGGCCACTCTGATGGCCTTCGCCGAGGAGCATGGGCTCTGGGTCATTGAGGACACGTGTGAAGCTCTGGGGTCGACCTACCAAGGGCAGATGTTGGGCACCTTTGGGGACCTCTCTACGTTCAGTTTCTATCCATCGCACCACATGACGACAGGCGAAGGCGGCGCGGTGGCAACGAACAGTGCCCCGGTGGAGGGGGTCATCCGCAGCCTGCGCGACTGGGGACGGGACTGTCACTGCACCCACGAAAGCCCACCTGAAGGGGCCTGCGGTCGTCGCTTCTCGTGGCGGATACCGGGTCTCGACGAGCCTTACGACCACCGCTACCTCTATGTCGAGATTGGCTACAATATGAAGATGACGGACATCCAGGCGGCGATCGGGCTGGAACAGATCGAGAAGCTACCCCATTTCATCGAGGCACGGAAGAACAACTTTGCCGATCTGTACGCGGGTCTCAAGCCCTTCGAGGAGTTCATCCTCCTGCCAACGTGGAGCGATGAAGCCGACCCGGCCTGGTTCGCCCTCCCGCTCACGGTGCAATCCGACGCACCCTTCACCCGCCGCGAGCTGGTCACGTTTCTGGAGGAAAAAAACGTCGAGACGAGACTCCTGCTGGCGGGCAACTTGGTGCGCCAGCCCGGGTACCGGGACATCAAGCACCGTGCGATCGGCGAGCTGCCGAATGCTGACCGGGTGCTCCGCTCATCCTTCTTCATCGGCGTCTATCCAGGATTGGACAAGACGCGCATCACCTACGTACTCGACGTCTTCTCCGAGTTTTTCGCCCGTCTTTGAGACACCCCATGACAGAAGAGACCTCCATTCTATCCATCATCATCTGCGCCTATAACGAGCAGCGGACGATCCGACAGGCCATCGACGAGGCGCGCCGGGTGGATCTGGGTGCCGGGTGGGAGAAGGAAGTCATTGTCGTCGACAATTGTTCCACCGACGGAACGCGCGAGTTCCTGACCGGCGTCGACCTTCCTGGCGTGCGGATTGTGCTGCACGAGCGGAATAGGGGCAAGAGCGCGTCGATTCTCACGGGGGTGAGGGAATCGCGCGGTGACTACTTCGCAGTATTCGACGCCGATCTCGAGTACGAGGCCGATGACCTGGCCCGAATGACGGCTGCGGTAAATCCAGAGGACACCGTCGCCGTCTTTGGTTCCCGGACCCTGGGCGGCCGCAAGATCTACGAGTACGCGGAGAACTTCTGGGGCGTGCAGCTTCTAACTTGGCTCGCCAACCGATTCTTTGGGGGGAAGCTCACGGACATCGCCGTCGGGCTCAAGCTGGCGCGCGTGGACGTGGTGCGGTCGATGGAGCTCAGCGAGAGCGACTTCGACCTTGATTTCGAGCTCCCCTGCGAATTGCTCAAGCGCGGTTATCGGATCAAGGAAGTACCGGTGGCCTACCATCCGCGGACGGCGGCAGAGGGGAAGAACCTGGTGGGAACCCACGCGCTTCGGACGGGCCTGCGGTGGCTCTGGATACTCATGAAGGTGAGGCTCCGATAGCACGTAAGCCCTGCACAAGTACAGCAAGCAGGAACGGAGAGGAGTTGCTGGAGACATGAACATCGTCGTCACCGGTTCGATCGCCTATGACTACCTGATGACCTTCCCCGGTCGCTTCGCCGAGCATATTCTGCCGGACCAGATCCACCGTCTCTCGGTGAGCTTCCTGGTCGACGAGATGCGGAAGCAGCGGGGAGGGTGTGCAGCGAATATCGCCTACAATCTGGCCCTGCTGGGGGAACGTCCTCGGCTGATGGGTACCGTTGGGCAAGACTTCACGGCCTACCGCACCTGGCTGGATGGGCGCGGCGTCGACACGTCCCTGGTCCGCACCGAGGGTGACCTGTTCACGGCCTCGTTCTTCGTCAGCACGGACCAGGATGGGAATCAGATTGCTAACTTCTATACAGGTGCCATGGCTCGCGCTCGCGATCTCTCGCTAGCACCGATCGCTGCCGAAGGGCTAGACCTGGTGGTGATCTCTCCGAACGACCCTGAGGCGATGGTGAAATACGCCGCGGAGTGCCAGACGCTGGGTGTTCCCTACCTCTATGATCCCAGCCAGCAGATCGTCCGGTTGAGCGGCGATGAGCTCACCATGGGCCTGAAAGGCGCGTCGATCCTGATTGTGAATGAGTATGAGTTCGAGCTGCTGAAGGAGAAGACGAGCCTGACGACCCATCAGATCCGCACCGCGCCAAGCGACGCCTGCGTCGTGACGCTCGGGGCGGAAGGCTCACGGATCTGGTCCGACGGGGAGACGCGCCACATTCCGCCAGCCGCACCCCAGTGTATCGATGACCCGACCGGCGTCGGCGATGCATACCGCGCCGGGTTGATCAAGGGGATAGCGCTGAACCTGCCATGGGACCTCTGCGGCAGACTGGGTAGCACGGCCGCGGCCTATGCACTGGAACAGCCGGGACCACAGAGCCATCATTACAGTCTGGCAGATTTCGCGGAGCGACTGGGGGCCCACTTTGGCGACGCCTTCCAAACCTGGATCGGCACGTCCACTACGCTCTCAAGGCTGCAGGAGTCGGCCGCCGGACCCTGATGGTCGACGTCGCAGCAAGTCCATGACCAGCTGACTCCCTGCACGCCTGCGAAGAGAACTCCCCAACGCAATAGGTCTCCGGGGCCTAGCGACTCGGCCGGACCAGCAAAGGCAGATAGAGTTGAAACCTCGTCTCACTCCAGATTTCGGAGTAGTTGCCCGCCCGATCCAGCGCGCGTAGGAAGACCGGAACGGTCGAAGCGCCGCCACCCGGTAGAGGGACGTTCACGACGTTGGTCACCACGGTCGTCTCGGAGAAGGTGGAGAAGTCAACCTCCTGGCTGATCTGCACGGCGACTACGCCGCTGCCACCATCACTCACGGTCACGCGCGCAGACTCGCTCCCCGCGTCGTGGGCCGACACCGAAGAACCATCGGAGTCGGGAAGCTCCACTCCAGCGATCTCCGGCGGCAGCGGATCGTAGATGATGGCGTCGCGCACCGGCCCGACTTGCTCACCGGTCTCCGTCCGGAACACGGCGTAGACGCTGACTGGGGCTTGATGATCGTCTCCCGGGCCAAGCTGCCAGCTCCAAGTCTCCGTAGTTGGGGCCCATCCACTTTCTCCTATGAAGCGTCCCTCGCTGCACAGCTGCACCTGAGCTAGGACCTCGGTATTCCGGAAGGCGAGCGTAACCGTCGGCCTATTGGTATAGAGGGCACCCCGCTCAATGGAAATCCCCGCTGTAGGCTCGTAGGCCGCCTCGGCCTCCAAACGCACCTCGTTGCCCAGTCCGTCCTCCAGCCGGCCGACATTCAATATGCTCTCCACCTGCAGACCGCCAAGCTCCTGCACAGCCACACGATACTGGATCACGACCGGCGCCCCCGAGACGATGCGGCCCGCCCAGTGGAGTTCCCCATCCTGATACGTCACATCTCCGCCATCGCTGGCCCGGGCACTGCCTGTCAGGTACTCGGTATGGGCGGGAACCTGGTCCACAAAGACCGCATCAGCATCGACCGGGCTGCTGTTCCGGAGAACGGTGGTGTAGGTGAGAATGTCGCCGCTTTGGACAGTGCTGGGGTCAACGACCTGGAACGAGGACGATAGATCGGGCTGCCCTTCGGGGCTCGGTTGTCGGACGAGGAGCTGGCGCGCGACGGTATCTTCTCCAGCGACGTTGGCGACGGTCACGGCAATGGTGTAGGAGCCAGCCGCGTCAAGGGTCTGCTCCAGGTGATTGGTGTTGCTCCCCACGGGCAAACCATTCAGGGACCACGAGTAGGTGAAAGGCACCGTGCCTCGCGCGTCCACGTGGAATCGGACTGTGTTGCCGACGAAGACGTCGCCCGTGGGCGTCTGGTGAAGCAACAGGTTGGAGACCGGGTCAACCGGGCCGTCGATCGTGATGTATGCCTCTTGAACCTGGGCAGCTGTGCCGCCGGGTCCGTTGAGAGTCAGCGTCACCGTGTAGCTGCCGACCGCCTCGTACGTGTGGCTTACGTCACTACAGGCTGAGTCCACGGTTCCTTCTCCGAAATCCCACTCGCAAACATTGTACTCCCCCGTGCTGTGGTTGGTGAAGGTCACATGGAGCGGCGCACTGCCCGCCAGGGGGTCGCCCACGAAGTCGGCCGTCGGCGGCTCATGAGCTGTGATGTAGGCAGGCTCAGTAAGCGTCTCGGATCCACCGGGCCCACGGGCAGTGAGCGTCGCCGAATAGGTGCCCCCGGCAAGGTAGGTGTGGTCGACGGTACCGCAACCCGTCGCGGTGATGCCGTCGCCGAACGTCCACTCACAGGTGTCGTAGTCCCCCGTGGTCTGGTTAGTGAAAGCTACCTCCAGCGGTGCGGGGCCCGCCAACGGATCGGCGACGAAGGCGACAGCCGGCGCCTCGTAGACATCTACGTACGTTGAGCGCAGCAAGGTGTCGGATCCCCCAGGTCCGTCGACGGTCAATGTCACGTCGTAGACCCCGGGCGTGGAGTAGGTGTGGCCTGTACCAGTGCAACCCTCGGTCGTCGTCCCATCCCCGAAGCCCCACTCACAGGTGTTGTAGTCCCCGCTGCTCTGATCCGTGAAGTTCACGTCCAAGGGCGCGACGCCCTCCAGAGGCTCACCGACAAACGACGCGCTCGGCGCATCATACACACTCACGTACGCCGGCTCCGTATGCTCATCCAACCCACCGGGGCCCCTGACCATCAACGCGACCGTGTACGTCCCGGCGACGTCGTACGTGTGGCTCGTGCCCTCGCAGCCCGTGCCCGTCATCCCGTCCCCGAAGTCCCAGTCGCACGTCTCGTAGTCCCCCGTGCTTTGATCCATGAAGGTGATTTCCAGGGGTGTCACTCCCTCACGGGGTGACCCACTGAACCCTGCCTTCGCCTCTTCAGCCGTAACAAACTCCCAGGCCGTTCCGGTGGTCTGCGCCCCGTGACTGTCGGTAGCCGTGACCCGCCAGTAATAATGCGCACCGTAGCTCAGCGTCCCCGGGTCGCAGGCGGGCGTAGAAACGCCGGCACAGATTAGCTGATCCGGGTTGGCGTCCCCCGCCTCGAGGTAGACGTCGTACGTCACCGAATCTCCGTCGGGATCGCCTCCAGTCCAAGTGAGATCCGTCCCGATGCTGACGCCCGTCGCACCGTCCGATGGAGACGGAGCGCTGGGCGCATCGGGCGGGTTATTGGGCTCGGGCTCGGTCCAGAAGCCCCACGTCGAGCCCTCTGTCGACGCTCCGTGCCCGTCCGTCGCCACCACGCGCCAGTAGTACTGCGTCTCATAGATCAGCGTCCCCGGGTCGCAGGCGGGCGTAGAAACGCCGGCACAGATCAGCTGATCCGGGCTGGCGTCCCCCGCCTCGAGGTAGACGTCGTACGTCA
>CAZIWL010000169.1:0-8705 GCA_964542755.1 uncultured Anaerolineales bacterium | reverse complement strand
CTAGCGTGGGGGGAGGCGGCGGCAGTCCGGCGCGCGGAGAGAACCGGCGAGGGATTGAGAGCGTCTAGGCGAGATGCAGCGATCGCCGCCACGCCTGCGCTCAAGCTGGATCGCGAGATCCGGCGGGCCTCAATCGCGGCGGTAAGTGGTTCGGGGAGACTCCGTGGGGTTGCCAGGCGTCACTGGCAGCCGCGAAGACAGAGCCAACTCGGAATCACGATCCCTCGGAAGCGGGTTGTGTGGAGGCTGCGTGACCTGTCAGCGGGTCACTTTCCATGTAGAAGGCCCTACCACCATCGGCGGCCCGCGGCCCGGCGTGCGCAGCTAAGCCCGAATCCGCGGGGAGCGCGAGAGAGAGGGGATCCGCGGGGAGCTGGGTTCCCCCCCTGACGTAGCCGAGCGCGGAGTGGCAGCCTATGGTTTGCCGAGGAGGCCGTCGTCCAGCGAGGCCAAACCCTCGCGCAGTGCATACAGGGTGGCCTGCGTGCGGCTGGCGAGCTGGAGCTTGCCGAGGATGTTGCTGACGTGGGTGCGCACCGTTGCCTCGCTGATCATCAACTGCTCGGCGATCTCCTGGTTGCTCAACCCCTGGGCGACCACCTGCAAGACCTCCACCTCACGGTTCGTCAGTGGCTCCGGCGTAGGAGGGCGGTTGGACGGCCGGGCCAGCTCCTGTAGTACTTTTCGCGCGATGGCTGGGGAGAGGGACGATTCGCCCTCGTGCACTTGATGGATAGCCCTGACCAGCTCCTCAGGTCCGGTGTCCTTCAGGAGATAGCCGAGAGCGCCGGCCTTGATCGCCGGGAAGACCTTGTCGTCCGCCGCGAAACTGGTGAGGACCAGGATGCGTGCCTCAGGATTCCGGGCCATCACCCGTTCCGTCACCTCAATGCCGTCCATCCTCGGCATCAGTAGATCCAAGAGGATCACGTCGGGCTGGAGCGAGCCGGCCTTGCTCAGCGCCTCGACCCCATCCTGTGCCTCGCCGACCACTTCGACGGAATCGACCGTGGCCAGCAGAGCCTTAATGCCTCGCCGGACCACCACATGGTCGTCCACAACCAGCACGCGAATCCGATCAGCCATAGGTTACCTCCACCCTTACCCTCGTTCCAGCGTCCGGCGCACTGTCGAGGATCAACTCCCCGCCCATCTTCTCCGCTCGCTCGATCATGCCGTCCAGCCCCAGGCCGCCGCCCTCGACGGCCGTACTGGGCTCGAATCCGCAGCCGTCGTCGACGATCTCCAGCACCGCCCTGTCTGGCGCCAGCTCCAGGGAAACCTCCACGCGCCGCGCGCAGGCATGCTTGAGAGCATTGTTGAGCGCTTCCTGCGCGATGCGATAGAGCCCTTCCTCCACTGGGGCCGGGACGATGATGCCATCGCCCTCCACGCGGAATGCCACAGTCAATCCAGCTCGCTCCTCCACCGCCTCCAGTCGCGCCCGGAGCGCGGGCACGAGACCCTCACCCTCCAGGACCGACGGGCGCAGCTCGAAAATGAGGAGGCGCATCTCGCGAAGGGCCTCCTGGGCCGTGTCCCGGAGCTCGCGAAGGTGCTCATCAACCAGGGCCATCTGCCCGTTCGCCAGCTGGCGCGTGGCGGCTTCAGCGTAGAGCGTCGTCCCGTACAGAGCCTGGGTGACCGAATCGTGAAGCTCTCGGGCCAGCCTCTGGCGCTCCTCCACGACGGCGACGCGGCTCGCCTGTTCGTAAAGGCGCGCGTTTTCGATGGCGATCGCGGCCTGGTCTGCCAGGGACTGGAGAACGGAGAGATCGCTCTCGTCGAAGCCGTTCACTCGCCCGCTTTGCGCGTCCAGGACGCCGATCACCTGCCCTTTCAGTTTGATCGGTACGGCCAGCTCCGAGAGCGTGTCGCTCCCGTGCATCCAGACGTAGCGCGGGTCCTCTCGGACGTCCGGAACGAGGAGGGGCTCACCCGTGGATGCTACCCACCCGGTAATGCCCTCCTCCCCGATCCTCAGGCTGGACGGCGAGAACTCGAACTCATCGGACTCCCAGAGCCTGCCCGCACCCACCCGGTAGGTGGCATAGTCACCCTCGGTGACGGCGATGCCCACGTGGTCGTAGCCGAATGATCTGTGAATCAGTTGGGCCAACTGCCTCAGCACGGCGTCCAGGTTCGTGAGCGACGTGATCCGACGGCCGACCTCGGTGATCACGCGGAACTGCTCGGCCCTGCGCTGTTCCGCCTCGAAGAGCCGGGCGTTCTCGATTGCCGTGGCAGCCTGGTTGGCGAAGGCCTGGAGGAGATCGACGTCGCTATCGTCGAAGTCGGCCTCGCCTCGCTCCTTGTCCACGATCACCAGGGTGCCGACGACGTGCTTCTTGATGCGCAGGGGCACGACCGCCGCATTCCGCACAGGTCCGTATCCGCCGGACTCCAGCCACTCCATCCCGTTCCGATTGATACGCGGATCCGCCAGCACGTCATTGGAGGCCACGGCCTCGTCTCGGAGGGCCACCCATCCGGAGAGTCCGGCATCCAGGCTGGCGCGGCGTCCAATCGTGTTCGAGGCGACCCCGGAGGCGGCCACGACCTCGTCGAGGCGGGCCTCCCAGTCTACGAGGTTAAGGATGCCCCCTTCGGCCCGCAGGAGCGCTACCGCGTCGTCCACGATCAAGCGCAGGAGCCTCTTGAGCTCAAGGGTACCCGCGACGGCCGTGGTCGTCTCCTGTAGGGCGCTCAACTGCGCCAGTCTGCGGCGCGTGTCCTCGTAGAGACGGGCATTCTCAACGGCCACCCCAATCTGATGGCCAATGGACGTCAGCAGCTCCAGGTTCCGATCCGTGAACGACCGATGACCGGTTGTGACAACGAAGAGCGTGCCCAGCACGCGGCCCTTCGCGCCGAGCGGGACGACGATCAGGGAACGCATCCCCTCACGGCGCACCACGGCACGGGTCAGCCGCGAATCCTTGGACACATCCTCGACGATCAGCGGTTCCCCGGACTCGACCACGCGGCCGGAGAAGCCCTCGCCGACCGCCAGACCGTCGATGTCGGTGGTGAATTTGGTGCTCAGCCCGCGAGAGACGGCGAGATTCAGCGTCGCCCTATCGTCGTCGAGGAGATAGATGCCCCCGGCCCCGATTCCCAGGACGTCCAGCGTCTGATCGAGGGCATCGGCCAGCGTCGCGTCGAGATCGAGGGAGCGGCTGACGACGCTGGAGACCGTATTGATGGCGGCCAGCTCCTTCGTGCGCAGGGCCACCTCGGAGGCCAACGCGCGGCTTCGGGCGCGTATGCTGCGCGAGCGGACGCGATACGCGGCTGCCACCCCGGCCAGAACCAGTGCGGCGCCCAAGCCTCGGAACCACCACGTGGCCCAGAAAGGCGGCGTGACGGTGACGGCCAGGGAGGCGCCCTCCTCATTCCAGATCCCGTCACTGTTGGAGCCCTTGACCTGGAATCTGTACTTGCCCGGCGGCAGGTTGGTGTACGTGGCAAAGCGTCGATTGCCCACGTAGTTCCAGCCTTGGTCAAACCCCTCCATCCTGTAGGCGTACTCGTTCCGCTCCGGCATCGCGAAGTGGAGTGCGGCAAACTCGAAGGAGAGCACTCTGTCGCGGTACGATACCTCTATGTGCGACGTGGTCTCTGGCGGCGCCTCGAGCAACGCATCCTGTCCGCCGCCGGTCTGTGAGAGGTGGTCGGATTCCAGGCCCGCTGATGTCGCAGGGTTCTGGGACGGATCCGGCGGCCCAAGGCGGATCTCCGTGATGACCACGGGGGGCACGTACGGGTTGCGCACGATCTCCCCCGGATAGAAAGCGTTGATTCCGCTGACGCCCCCCAGGAAGATCTCACCGTCCGGCGCGGCGAGGCCGGCCCCTTGATTGAACTCATTGCTCTGGAGGCCCTCTGCCGATGTGAAGCATTCGAAGGTCTCGCTCGTCGGATCGAAACGGGCCAGACCAAGGTTGGTGGACAACCACAACTGCCCCCCGTCGTCGGGCAGGATATGGTAGATGACACCGTTCGGCAGACCGTCTTGGACGCCGTACCGCGCCGTCACCTCCCCTGTCTCTGGATCCAAGCGCCACAGTCCCTCGCCGTTGGTGCCCATCCACACGGCATCCTCGCTCTGCTCCCAGAGGGAGATGATGCGCTCGGCCGTTGCCAGAGGCTCGTCGGGACCGCCCAGGACGTCCTCGAATGTCTCCGCGTTCGAGTCGAAGAGCGTCAGTCCGGTCGCTGTGGCGATCCACAGATGGCCGTTTCGTCCCGGATAGAGTTTGTTGACCCTGCTGTCCGTGAGCGCCGACGGTTCGCCCGGGTCTGCCGTGTAGGTGGTCACAACCTGCTCGGAGGCCAGGTCAAACAGGGATAGCCCCACACCGTGGTGAGCCAGCCAGACGCGATCCGGGCCCGCGGGCTCAAGATCGAGCACAACGCCGCTCGAGGCGCTCGAACGCGTGAGAACGCGCGTGATGTCCAGCCCATCCGGCGGTGGGGATAGGTCGTTGGGTAGGGCAGCGCGCTCGAGCCCCATGTTCGTCGCCATCCAGAGGACCCGGCGATCGGCATCCTCCAGCAGGGCGAAGGCCTGCACATCCGGGAGCTGCGGGTCGATCTCATAGTATGTGAAGGTGTGCTGCCGCCGGTCCCAGTAGTTGAGGCCCGCCGATGTGGAAACCCAAAGGCCATGAGCCCGGCCATGGACATCCAAAGACGGCTTCGAGAGGCCGAAGGCCCAGACTGAGTTGTTGCTCAGGCGCTCACCGCCCGACGCGGTAACCGCGTAGGCCGGGAACTTGGCCCAGGTCGGGTCGTACAGGTTGACGCCGTTGACGGCGGTGCCGAGCCACAGACCACCGGCTTCGTCCTCGTAGAAGGCGGTGATGGTGTCACCACTGAGGCTCGTGGGGTCGTTGGGCTCGTGAGCGTGGTGGACGAAGCAGCCAGTGGTCCGGTCGTACACCTCGACGCCGCCGCCGAAGGTGTGGAACCAGAGTGTGCCGCGGCTGTCCTCGTGAATGTGAAGGGTGGCTTCGTGGGGCAGGCTGCACGGGTCCTCGGCGTCGGCGGCGAAACGCGTCACGATCTCCGCGTCGGGATCCAGCCGCTCAAGACCGAGCCGCTCGTACGTCCGCGTGTCATTCAGGTGCCAGTGGGCGCTGGCAACCCACAGGGCACCGGCCTGATCCACAAGCATCGACCTCACGGAGTTGCCCGAGAAGGTATGCGGGTCGGCGGGCTCGCGTGCGGGATCGTATGGGTAGGCTGCGAATCGACCGGTCGCGAGGTCCAGCCGGTTGAGTCCGCCGTAGCGCGTCCCTATCCACAGGTCTCCGTCCGGGCCGTCCGCGATGGCGGTCGCGCCGGGGCTGCCCATTGCATGCTCGTTCTCGGGCTGAAAGGCAGGATCATAGTCGTGGACGGGCGGGTCGTACTGGTAGCCGCCCGGGGGGAAGTCCCGATAGGGATAACGGACGAAGGCATCCCGGTCTTCGTCGTAGCGGCTCAGGCCGCCCTCGGTGCCTACCCACACGCTTCCGCCGCGGCCCTCGTGGAGCGTCCAGACGCAGCGGTGACTGAGGCTTGTCGGGTCCTGGGGATCGTGCCGAAATGTCGTGAAGGCGTCGTCATCGGGGTCGTAGCGGAGCAAGCCGCTTCCGTACGTCCCGATCCAGACCCGCCCCCGGCTATCGGCCAGGACGGACGTGAAGCCTCGTCCGGCCTCCTGGAACGGGTCGTCCAGATCGGGGTTGTAGCGGATGAAGCGGCCCGTCTCGGCATCCCGGCGGTGGATCGTGCCGTCGGCTGTGAGAAACCAGATCTGGTCCCGCTGGTCCCTCTTGCAGCGGACCACGGCATTGGAGCTCAGCGAGCTTGGGTCATCGCGGTCATGTCTGAAGATGGTGATCTCGTAGCCGTCGTAGCGGTTGAGCCCGTCCTGGGTACCGAACCACATGAATCCGTCGCCATCTTGGACGATGCAGGTGATGGAGCTCTGCGAGAGCCCATCGTCCAGGGTCACGTGACGGAAGGAGATCGTCCGGGGGTCGCTCCCACGCGGCTGTCCGGGAACCGATGCGGCGCCCTGGGGCGTAGAAGCGTTGAGAGCGGTCCGCGACGCCGGCGCGTGGCTAGGTCTCCCGTGCCCCGGGCTTCCGGAAAGGAAGACCATGATGAGGCAGAGACTGGCTACGACGAAGAGCCGCGCTCTTGATTCCACCTGGTGCACCTCGCAGCGGCAGCGGGCGTGGCGGTGCGCCTGGACCAGGGCCCAAACCCTGGAGCGCCAAGCTAGGCAGTAGGCGTGTCGGATTTCTCTGGGCCTCGTCGGAGCGGACGAAAGACACGTTGACGAGGCTGTGCAAGTGCGGGGTCAGAGCGCGACAAAAAAGAGCACGCCCCAGGCCTTCCGCTGACTGGATTATACTTGTGATGTCGGGTCGGGCAAGAGACGGTCGTGACCCTCAGCACGGGAACAACTGATGTCCCGTTCCGCCCACGGATGGACCACAGAGGATACAAAGCCTTCCCTGGTGTTCTTCGTGGTCCCTTCGTGTCGCTCGTGTTTCTGCTAGTCCTCGTCCAAACGGAGCACCGCCAGGAACGCCTCCTGGGGGATGGCGACGTCGCCGAATTGCTTGAGGCGCTTCCGCCCCTCCTTCTGCCGCTCCAGCAGCTTCCGTTTCCTGGTGATGTCCCCGCCGTAGCATTTCGCCAGGACATCCTTACGCCGTGCCTTGACCGTCTCCCGGGCCACGATCCGCCCGCCCAGGGCCGCCTGGATCGGGACAGCGAAGAGCTGCTGCGGAATGACCTCCTTCAGCCGGGTCACCAGGGCTGACCCTTTCTCGTGCGCCTTGTCTCGGTGCACGATCAACGACAGTGCGTCCACCGGCTCCTTGTTCACGAGGATGTCCATCCGCACCAGATCCTCCGTCCGGTAGCCGATGAAGGCATAGTCCATGGAGGCGTAGCCCCGTGTCGCGGACTTGAGCCGGTCGTGGAGATCGACGATCATCTCAGCCAGCGGCATTTCGAAGGCGATGATCACCCGCTCGGCGTCGGGATACTCGGTGGTGACGTACTCGCCGCGCCGCTTCATAACTAGCTCCATCACGGGGCCAATGTAGTCCGATGGTGTGAAGACCTGGAGCTTCACCCAGGGCTCCTGAATCTCCTCGATCTCGTGCGCCTCCGGCAGGTCCGAGGGGCTGGAGACGTCCACCACCTCACCGTCCCGGGTCAGCGCCTGGTAGCCGACGCTGGGCGCTGTGGCGATCAGGTTAAGGTCGTACTCCCGCTCCAACCTTTCCTGCACGATCTCCATGTGGAAGAGCCCCAGAAAGCCGCAGCGGAAACCGTACTGGAGAGCCTGGGAGGACTCGGGCTCGAAGGTCAGAGCTGCGTCGTTGAGTTGGAGCTTTTCCAGGGCGTTCCGCAGCGTGTGAAAATCCTCCGCGTCGACGGGGTAGATCCCGGCGAAGACCATGGGCTTGACGGGCCGATAGCCCGGGAGCGGCTTCGATGCGGGCTCTGAGGCGCTGGTCAGCGTGTCGCCAACCTGGCACTCCCGCACCGTCTTCAGTCCCGTGGCCACGTAGCCCACTTGCCCCGTCTCAAGCTTTTCTCTCTCGATCATCTGGGGTGCGAAGGCGCCGATCTCCATCGGCTCCGTCGTGACGCCGGTGGCCATGAGCCGCAAATGTGACCCCATCTCCAGCGTGCCGTCCATAACCCGCACGTAGGCTACCACGCCCTTGTAGGGATCGTAGTGGGAGTCGAAGATCAAGGCGCGGAGAGGTCCCTCCTCGTCGCCGCTCGGCGCGGGAAGGCGCTCAACGACGGCATCCAGCACCTGCTCGACGTCCCAGCCCTCCTTGGCCGAGACGTGGAGCACCTCCTCGGGCTCGACCCCGAGTATGGTGGCCAGCTCCAGCGTTACGTCGACCGGCCTCGCCATCTTCAGGTCGATCTTGTTCACCACGGGGATGATCTCCAGGCCCGCCTCCAGCGCCAGGTAGAGATTGGCCAGTGTCTGAGCCTCGATGCCCTGGGCGGCGTCGACGACGAGTACGGCGCCCTCACAGGCGGCCAGGGCCCGGCTGACTTCGTAGGAGAAGTCGACGTGCCCGGGCGTGTCGATGAGGTTGAGCTCGTAGGCCTGCTCCTCGTCGTCGCTCTTCTCGGAATCAGTCTCGGGCGTGTAGCGCATACGGACGGCCGAGGCCTTGATGGTCACCCCGCGCTCCCGCTCCAGATCCATGGAGTCGAGGACCTGATCCATCATGTCCCGGTCGCCGATGGTATCGGTCAGCTCAAGGAGCCGATCGGCGAGGGTGGACTTACCGTGGTCGATATGCGCCACGATGCAAAAATCTCGGATGTGCGTCTGATCCATCATACTCCAGTGCGTGCTCCAGTCTACGTCCGGAAACGAAACCACGAAGGATACAAAGGACACGAAGGCCATGAAGAGCAGAAAGAACAAGGATCGGCCGCCCCGAGTCTCCGTTGCCAGTCCAGTCCACACGGCCGTCCGCGTCGAGGCGCAAAGCAAAACCGCCGGCTCGTGCACCGACGGTTGGTGTGGCTTCCTTGATTGCGGCGGCTTGTGGGCTTCGCTTAGGAGCGGGTGAGGGGACTCGAACCCCTGACATCCAGCTTGGGAAGCTGACGTTCTACCGCTGAACTACACCCGCTGGCTGATGAGTATTATACTCAAG